>NZ_JAEMSD010000216.1:1097-10766 GCF_016462955.1 Bradyrhizobium sp.
CTCGTCGTCAACACCGGCGACGTCTCGTTCGACGGACCGAGCAGCCGCGACGACATCGAATTCGCCAAGAGCCTGCACGACGCCCTGCCCGTCCCCTGCCGCTACCTGCCCGGCAATCACGACATCGGGGACAATCCGACCGCAATCGGGCCGGCGCCGAAGCCGCCGGTCGACGAGATGCACCGCCGGCAGTTCTGCGAGATCATCGGCGAAGACCATTGGTCGTTCGAGGCCGCGGACTGGCGCTTCATCGGCCTCAATTCCCTGGTCATGAATTCAGGGCTCGCCTTCGAGGCCGAGCAGTTCAACTGGCTTGCGGCCGAAATATCGCGCGCAAACGGCAGGCCGGTGGCGCTGTTCCTGCACAAGCCGCTATTTCTCGGCCTGCCCGACGACGCCGAGACGCCGGAGACGTCGATCCGCTACGTGCCGCAGCCGGCGCGGGCCAAGCTGATCGACATGTTCGGCAGTGTCGACCTGCGCCTGATCGCCAGCGGCCACGTGCACCAGCGCCGCGACTTCACCTTCCGCCACACCCGGCACGTCTGGGCGCCGTCTGCCGGCTTCGTCATCAACGATTCCCGCCAGGATCGGATCGCGATCAAGGAAGTCGGCCTGGTCGAATACCGTTTCCGGCCCGACAGCGTCGAGGTCCGGCATGTCCGGGCGGCGGGCCAGCGCGATGTCGATATCGAGGAACTGCTGGCCCAGATGGGCGGGCACTGAGCTCAGGCCACGCTCTTGAGATCGCGCTGGATCGCGGCGAGCAGGGATTCAAGTGCCTCGCTGTTCACCGGCTCGGCTGCGGAAGCACGGGCGGCGGGGGATTGCCCGGCAATTGACCCCGCCCTGAGCGGATGCTTCGGAAAGGGCGGCAGTGGTGCCGGCATGGGATGGCGAGCAAGATCGCCCACGTCCTCGGTGTGGACGAACTTGCCGTGGATGACGTCGTCGCGCCGGCCCATGACGAACATCGTCGCCCAATAGCCGGCCGCCAGGAGGATTACGCTGAAAACACTGATCTCGAACATCGCAGCACCTAAAATATCTGCGATGATTCAATGCCTTCGTCCGGCGGTCAATGAACCGGAGGTCACACCTGCGGCTTTTACGGGCAGGTGTGACCATTTGGTAACGCTTTATTAACTATCCCCATCCGGAATGTGGCCGCGGGGGCCGCGCGTGAATTCCGCTCCCCGTCGCGCTAGGCCTTGTCCGGCCCGACCCGCACCAGTTGCTTGCCGAAATTGGCGCCCTTCAAGAGGCCCATGAAGGCGGCCGGCGCGCTCTCCAGGCCCTCGGTGACGAACTCCTTGTACTTGACCTTGCCGTCGCGGACCCAGCCGGACATGTCGCGCAGGAAGTCGCCATGGCGGGAGGCGAAGTCGGAGACGATGAAGCCGCGGAAGGTCAGCCGCTTGGTGAGAATGTTGCGCATCATTGCGCCGGCCCATTTCGGCGGTTTGGCCTCGGTGTCGTTGTAATGGGCGATCAGGCCGCAGACCGGCACGCGCGCGAACGGGTTGAGCAGCGGGAACACCGCCTCGAACACGGCGCCGCCGACATTCTCGAAATAGACGTCGATGCCTTTCGGGCAGGCGTCCTTCAACTTCGCCGCGAGATCGGGATCGCGGTGATCGATGCAGGCATCGAAGCCGAGTTCCTTGACGACGTAGTCGCACTTGTCCTTGCCGCCGGCGATGCCGACCGCACGTGCGCCCTTGATGCTGGCGATCTGGCCGACGGCCGAACCGACTGCGCCGGAGGCGCCGGCGACGACGACGGTCTCGCCGGGTTGCGGCTTGCCGATGTCGAGCAGGCCCGTATAGGCGGTCATGCCGGGCATGCCGAGCACGCCGATCGAGGTCGAGATCGGGCCGAGCTTGGGATCGACCTTGATCAGGCCCTTGCCGTTCGAGATCGCATGCGTCTGCCAGCCGGAGCGGATACGCACGATGTCGCCGACGGTGAAATCCGGATTGTTGGAGGCCGCAACCTCGCTGACCGCCTCGCCTTCCATCACCCCGCCGACCGGCACCGGCGCTGCGTAGGACGGCCCTTCGCTCATGCGGCCGCGCATATAGGGATCGAGCGAGAGCCATATCGTGCGCAGCAGAACCTCGCCCGCCCCAGGTGTCGGAGCAGTGAATTCCTCCAAGCGGAAATCAGTCGGCTTGGGTTCGCCGACGGGACGCGCGGCGAGAACGATGCGTTTGGCTTGGGACATGATGGCTTCCTCCGGATTGGCTTTCGCCGCGAACGGAAGCGGAGGGATGTAGCTACGTCAATACAAAAGCGAGGGGCGTCCGGCTCCCTCGGCGCCGTCGTCATCGAAGCAACCTATCGCCGATCACGCCCGCCTCAGCTCCGTTGCCGCCGCTTCCAGCATTCCGTGCCGACGGGCGTCCCATCATTCCGGCAGCCCGGCCATCCGCATGCCCTCCGCAGCGAGCGCGAAATCCTGCGGGCGGCGGACCAGCAGCCAATCATGCAAGACGCCGACCCGTAAAGTCGGATCCAGCCTCCGGACGTGGCCCATCGCCTCGCGGGCTTCGTCCATCCGCCCGGCCAGCGCGTGGCTCGCCGCCATGAAGGCGGCCACCCGCAGGACGTTCGGCATCTGCCGCGTCGCCTGCTGCAGCGACGCCACCGCGTCATCGAAGCGGCGGCAATACAGGTGCCCCATCGCGATCCCGGTCTGCATCTGGAATATCTCCGGATCGAGCGGGCTGAGCCGCATGGCTCGGCTGAAATGGGTGATCGCGCTGTCGTGTTCGCCCATCGAGATTCGCTGATAGCCGCCGAGATACCAGATCGTCGACGAATTCGGATTGAGCACCAGCGCGCGGTCCACATGGGCGACGCAGGTGTCCAGGTCGCCGCCGAAATGCGGCCAGGCGTGGCCGCCGCGGCACAGCGCAACCGCGTCGTTCTTGTTCAACGTCACCGCGCTCTGGCACAACCGCGCCGCCTCGGCGCCGTCGGCGACGCGATCCGTGAGCCAGCGATTCATCTTGCGCCAGTAAAAGCACCACGCCGCCATGCCATAAGCTGCGGCGAAGTCCGGATCGCGATCGATCGCCCGGTAGAACAGCGGCAACGCCGCATCGATTCCGTCGCGGGTCGCGGTGTGGAACCGCGCCAGCCCGCGGAGATAATAGTCGTAGGCATCGAGGCTTTCGGTCGGTTTGCGCTTGGCGCGTTCGATTTCGGCCAGTTCGAGCTGCGGCGCGATCGCGCCCACGACGCTGGCGGTGATCTGGTCCTGCAGTTCGAAGATATCCTCCATCGTGCTCTCAAATCGCTCAGCCCACAGATGAGCGCCGGTGGAGGCGTCGATCAATTGTCCCGTGATGCGCACACGGCCAGCGGAGCGACGCACGCTGCCTTCCAGCACGTAGCGCACGCCGAGTTCGCGGCCGATCTGCTTCACGTCGACCGCGCGGCCCTTGTACGTGAAGCTCGAATTGCGTGCGAACACGAACAGCCACCGGATTCTAGACAGACCGAAGATGATGTCTTCAACCATTCCGTCAGCGAAGTACTCCCGAGCGGGGTCCCCGCTCAGGTTCAGAAACGGCAGCACAGCGATCGAGGGCCGGTCGGGCAGGTCGAGCGCGGCGACCGGCTTCTCCGCCGACGGAACGATCGCGGTGAGCTGATCGGCCGCTTCGTGCACCACACCGACAAAGCGAAACCCCTTGCGCGGAACGGTTCGAATCAGCCGCTGCACCTCTCCACTGTCTTCCAGCGCCTTGCGCACAGCGTTGATGTGGCTGGCCAATGTCGATTCCGAGACGATCCTCCCACCCCACACCGTGTCGAACAAATCGTTCTTGCTAACGACACGGTCGCGGCTGCGCACCAGATAGAGCAGCAGATCGAAAGCTTGCGGCGTGAGGTTGACCGCCTCGGAGTTTCGCTGCAACTCCCGCCGGTCAGCATCGAGGACATAGGCTTCGAAGGTGAAACGCACCACAAAGGCCCTACTTGACACCGAGCCGCATCCCGCTCTCGGCGCGCCCCAATCGAGGCTGTTGCGCCCTGTTTGGACGAAACTGCAAGCAGATTTCAAGCAAAAACCAAGGGCCCTGCACGTCCCCAGCAAGGTCTTGAGTCGGATTCGGGCGCATCCTCCTGCCTCTGGAGCGAACAAGGCGCGAGGACAAAATGAAGATCGTGGTGATCGGCGGCAGCGGCCTGATCGGTCGCAATGTGGTACGCGGGCTTCAGGCTAAAGGCCACGAAGTGGTCGCGGCCTCGCCCTCCTCTGGCGTCAACACCTTGACCTGCGAGGGCCTCGCCGAAGCAGTCCGCGGTGCACAAGTCGTGATCGACGTCGCGAACTCCCCGGCCTTCGATGACAAGACCGCGATGGATTTTTTCCGGACCTCGGGCCGCAACCTGCTGGCGGCCGGAACCGCCGCCAACGTGAAGCATCATCTCGCGTTGTCGGTGGTGGGCACCGACCGATTGCAGGCGAGCGGCTATTTTCGTGCAAAGCTCGTGCAAGAAGAGCTCATCCAAGCATCAGGCCTTCCATACACCATCCTGCGCGCGACGCAGTTCTTCGAATTCATCGACGCGATCATCGCAGGCGGCACCGACGGCGACGTGATCCGGCTGTCGCCCGCGCATTTCCAGCCTGTCGCCGCCGACGACGTCGCGGCCACACTGACCGAATTGGCGCTCGGTCCGCCCGGCAACCGCATAGTCGAGATCGCTGGTCCCGAAAGGCGCGGACTCGATGATTTCGCGCAGCAGGTCTTGGCCGCCAGGGGCGACACGCGCCGCGTGATCCCCGATATCCACGCCGACTATTTCGGCCTGCCCCTGAACGATCGGTCACTGACGCCGGGCGACGCGCCACGGCTCGGGCCGACCCGGCTCACCGACTGGCTCAAAAATTCCCTTGTCACTCCAAAGGACGCATAGCGATGAGCACGATCACCACCAAGGACGGCACCGAGATCTACTACAAGGACTGGGGCCAAGGGCCGGTCGTGACCTTCGCACGGCTGGCCGCTGAATGCAGACGCCTGGGACGGCCAGATGCTGTTCCTTGCCCAGCACGGTTTTCGCGTTGTCGCGCACGACCGGCGCGGCCATGGTCGCTCCAGCCAGGCCTCGGAGCACAACGACATGAACGGCTATGCGGACGATCTCGCCGCGGTGATCGAAGCGCTTGACTTGCGCGACGCCACGCTGATCGGCCATTCCACCGGCGGTGGCGAGGTCGCACGCTATATCGGCCGCCACGGAACCGGTCGCGTCGCCAAGGCGGTGCTGATCGCGGCGGTGCCGCCGATCATGCTGAAGACCGAAGCCAATCCGGAGGGACTTCCGATCGGGGTGTTCGACGCCATTCGTGCAGGCGTCGCGGGCGACCGATCGCAATACTACAAGGATCTGGCGATTGCCTTCTACGGCGCAAACCGACCGGGTGCGAAAGTCTCGCAAGGTACGCTCGATCAGTTCTGGCTGTGGAGCATGCAGGCAGGCGCCAAGAATGCCTATGAGAGTGTCAAAGCCTTTTCGGAAACCGATTTCACCGAGGACCTGAAGAAGTTCGACGTTCCGACGCTGGTGCTGCACGGCGAAGACGACCAGATCGTGCCGGTCAAGGACTCCGCACGCAAATCGGCGAAGCTCATCAAGGGCGCCAAGGAGGTCTATTACCCCGGTGCCCCGCACGGCCTGACCGCAACCCATCAGGATCAGGTCAACGCCGAGCTCCTGAAGTTCATCCGGGACTAGCGATCTCGTTCTCCTGCAGACCTGAGCGCGAAAGACAGCAGCATGGACAAACCTGCCCACCGGACCCTCGCGGGCGTAGTCGTCCCCGACACCCCGATTGTCGATGCCGCGATCGATCATGCGCGGCGGCACTGCGAAGCGTATCTGTTCAACCACGTCGTCCGCTCGTGGCTGTTCGCGGTACGGCTCGCACAATTGCAGAACGTCGCGCACGACGAGGAAGTGCTCGCGGTCGGTACCCTGCTGCACGACATCACGCTGAACGAAAGCTTCGCCGGTCCGCGCCGCTTCGAGGTCGAAGGGGCGGACCTGGCGCGCCACTTTGCCGCCGAGCGCGGCTTCGACCAACGCCGTGCCCAGCTGATCTGGGACAGCGTCGCGCTGAACTCAACCCCCTCGATCGCTCTCTACAAGGAGAGCGAGGTTGCGCTCTCCACAGCCGGGATATGTTTCGACGTCATCGGGCTGCAATACAACGCCATTCCCGCCGGCGAAGTGTCGCGGATCGTCGCCGAATTCCCACGCATGCAGATGAAGCGGCAATTCCGCCGCTGCTTCTGCCATATCGCAAGCACCAAGCCTGAGACAAGCTACGACAATTTCGTCCGGGATTTCGGCGAGCGCTTCGTCGATGGATACCGGGCACCTTCGGTGGTTGATCTGGTGGATGCAGCGCCCTTTGCCGAGTAGGATTGCATCTCAATCCTACCTGAGCGACCGCGACGACGCGGTTGCGCGCGGCCCGCTCGGGTCGAGCGGGGCACGGCAGTATCTTGGCGCGCCAAACCCGCGCGCGAGCAACGCGACTAGCCCGCGCCCGGATAATTCGGGCTTTCGCGCGTAATCGTGACGTCGTGGACGTGGCTTTCGCGCAGGCCCGCGCCGGTGATGCGGACGAACTGGGCCTTGTCGTGCAGCTCCTTCATGTCGCGTGCGCCGACATAGCCCATCGCGGCACGGAGGCCACCGGCGAGCTGGTGCATGACGTTGCCGACCGGGCCCTTGTAGGGCACCTGGCCCTCGATGCCTTCTGGCACCAGCTTGAGCGTGTCCTTGATGTCCTGCTGGAAGTAGCGGTCCGCCGAGCCGCGCGCCATCGCGCCGACCGAACCCATGCCGCGATAGGCCTTGTAAGAACGGCCCTGCCACAGGAACACTTCCCCAGGCGTCTCGTCGGTGCCGGCGAGCAGCGAGCCGACCATGGCGATATCGGCGCCGGCGGCGAGCGCTTTCGCAAGGTCGCCGGAGAACTTGATGCCGCCATCGGCGATGACGGGGATGTCGGCCTTTTTCGCCGCTTCCACCGCATCCATGATCGCGGTGAGCTGGGGCACGCCGACACCGGCGACGATGCGGGTGGTGCAGATCGAGCCCGGACCGATACCGACCTTGATGCAATCCGCGCCGGCGTCGATCAGCGCCTGCGCGCCTTCCGTGGTCGCGACGTTGCCGGCAACGACCTGCACCGAGTTGGACAGGCGCTTGATGCGGTTCACGGCCTGCAGCACGTGACGGGAATGGCCGTGCGCGGTGTCGACCACGACGAGGTCGACGCCGGCATCGATCAACCGCTCGGTTCGCTCGAAGCCGGTATCTCCCACCGTGGTGGCGGCGGCGACGCGCAGGCGCCCCTGCGCATCCTTGCAGGCGAGCGGATGGGCGACCGCCTTCTCCATGTCCTTGACGGTGATGAGGCCGACGCAGCGATATTGCTCGTCGACGACGAGCAGCTTCTCGATGCGATGCTGGTGCAGCATGCGTCGCGCCTCGTCCTGGTTGACGTTCTCACGCACCGTGACGAGGCCCTCATGCGTCATCAGCTCGGAGACTTTTTGCCGGCGGTCGGTGGCGAAACGGACGTCGCGGTTGGTGAGGATGCCGACCAGCTTGCCGGGTGTGTTCTTGCCGGCGCCGGTGACGACGGGAATGCCGGAGATGCCGTGATCGCTCATAAGCTTGAGCGCATCCTCGAGGGTGGCCTCGGGGCTGATGGTGAGCGGGTTCACCACCATGCCCGACTCGAAACGCTTGACCTGCCGCACCTGGGCGGCCTGCCCCTCGGGATCGAAATTGCGGTGAATGACCCCGAGACCGCCAGCCTGCGCCATGGCGATCGCCATACGCGCCTCAGTGACGGTGTCCATGGCCGAGGCCATGATCGGGATGTTGAGCGGAATGGCGCGGGTGACGCGGGAGCGGATGTCGACCTCGCCCGGCATGACGTCCGACAGGCCAGGCTTCAGCAGCACGTCGTCGAACGTAAAGGCTTCGCGGATGCCCTGAAGTTGCACCGTGGCCATTTGCCAACTCCTTCCTGCGGTCTTGCCGCAAATAGCTATGGATGAGCGCCGCCCTCGGCGTACCTTGCGGCATCGCCTTGAGAATCGGAGCCCATCAGTGGGGTTGACGCGGGTCGATAGCATGCCCGCGTGACGAATCAAAGCAAATCGGAGCGCTGGCCAGCCATGCACAGGGTTTTTACGTAAATTCGCCGGGGTTGGATCAGTGCGCCGTCCCCTCGGCTGTCATTCCGGGCTCGCGCCAAGGGGCGCCCCGGAATGACGGTGGAGCGAGAAGCGACGCCCCCGGAAGGACGAGGCTGTGGGTCACACCGTTGTTACGCGGGACGTAGGTGCCATGCGTGGATCCGCAATAGTCGGCGGCGGACGGCGGTGATAAAGCCGCGACTCCACCCTCCTTCCGATTTTCATTACCAATCCGTCATGGTCGACAAGCAACGCGTCATTCCGCTGATCGTGGCCACCGCGCTTTTCATGGAGAACATGGATTCCACGGTGATCGCCACCTCGCTGCCGGCGATCGCGGCCGACATCGGCACCAGCCCGCTGACGCTGAAACTCGCGATCACCTCCTATCTGCTGTCACTCGCGGTGTTCATTCCGGCGAGCGGCTGGACCGCCGACCGGTTCGGCGCGCGGATGGTGTTCGCGATCGCTGTCGGCGTGTTCATGGTCGGCTCGGTCGGCTGCGCGCTGTCGACCTCGGTCACCGATTTCGTGTTCGCCCGCATCCTGCAAGGCATGGGCGGTGCGATGATGACCCCGGTCGGGCGGCTCGTGCTGCTGCGCTCCGTCGACAAGAGCGCGCTGGTTAACGCCATGGCCTGGGTGACGGTCCCCGCCCTGATCGGCCCCGTGATCGGACCGCCGCTCGGCGGCTTCATCACCACCTACGCGTCCTGGCACTGGATCTTCCTGATCAACATCCCGATCGGGCTGCTCGGCATCTTCATGGCGCTGAAATTTATCGATCCGATCAAGAGCGAGCAACCCGAGCCGTTCGATCTCTACGGCATGGTGATCGCCGGTATCGGTCTCGCAGGCATCGCCTTCGGGCTCTCGGTTGCCGGTCTCAATCTGCTGCCCTGGACCACGGTTGCCGCGCTGGTCGCAGGCGGTGCGATCTCGATGACGCTCTACGTCATTCATGCCCGGCGAACCGGATCGCCGGTGCTCGATTTCTCGCTCCTGAAGCTGCCGACGCTGCGCGCGGCCGTGTTCGGCGGTTTCCTGTTCCGCCTCGGCATCGGCGCGCTGCCCTTCCTGCTGCCGCTCCTGATGCAGATCGGCTTCGGTCTGTCGCCGTTCCATTCGGGCCTCGTCACCTTTGCCTCCTCGCTCGGGGCTATGGGGATGAAGACGCTGGCGGCACGGATCATCCGCACCTTCGGCTTCCGCAACCTGATGACGGTGAACGCCATCATCAGCGCCTTCTTCCTCGGCGTCTGCGCGCTGTTCACGGTGTCGACGCCGCTGCTCATCATCATGGTAATCCTGGTGATCGGCGGCTTCTTCCGCTCGCTGGAGTTCACCGCGATCAACACGGTCGCCTACGCCGAGGTCGAGACCGCGCAGATGAGCCGCGCCACGACACTCGTCAGCGTCAACCAGC
>NZ_JAEMSD010000687.1 GCF_016462955.1 Bradyrhizobium sp.
AAGGAGTTCGTCGCCGGCCGCGACGAGTTCACCGTCAATCTTGCCCTGGTGACGTCAGGCGTGCCGCTGCTCGGCATCGTCTCCGCACCCGCGCTCGGGCTGCCCTGGCGCGGCATCGTCGGCCGCGGTGCCGAGCGCGTGACGTTCGACGGGGCGACCATCAGGGCCGCCGAGCCGATCCGCACCCGCAAGCTGCCGGCGCGGGGCGAGCCCTGGGTCGCAGCCGTGAGCCGCTCACACGGCGATGCCGGGACCGAGGCATTCATCGACAAAAGGCCCAACGCCGTGAGGATGACCTGTGGCTCGGCGGTGAAATTCGGCCGCATCGCGGAAGGCAGCGCCGACATCTATCCCCGCTTCGGACCGACCTCCGAATGGGACGTCGGAGCCGGCTGCGCGGTCGTGACCGCCGCCGGCGGCAAGGTGACCGACGGCAAGGGCGGCGAGCTCCGCTTCGGCCAGCACGGCGGCACCGGGTACATCATCCCGGCGTTCATCGCCTTCGGCGACGCGCAGGCGGCAGGCGGCTACTGACCGGCCGCCCTACTGGCCGAGCTTCTCCTGCAAGGCGGGCCAACGCTTGCCCACCTCATAGAGGATACGGTCGGGATCGGCGACGAAAGCGTCCCGCGTGGCTTCCCGGTTGAACAGATAGAGCCGCTGCGCCACGATCGCGAAGAAACGGGGATTGCCTGCGACGGTGACGCCGCGGGCGATATCGGCCGGATCATAGCCGCCGAACTGCGGTCCATAGATCTCGGGATGGGCCAGGAAGGACGCGCGGTTGCCCTCGTTGCGAAAGCGCCAGACTGCGCCCCAGAGGTTGGCCTCGAACTCCGCCGTGCCCTGCAGGGCCCGGCCATCGACGAAATAGGCGACGGGGTCGAATCCCTCGATGGCGACGCCGCTGAAGCGGTTGACGACGACCCGTTCGGTGGTGGCAGCCGCCGCCGGCTGCCGCGCGCCGATGAGCCCCATGCCCGACAGCAAGCAGACGAGGAGGCCGATCAAGGCGATTCCGGGGCGCAAAGGGCTATCTTCCTGCCGTTGTGCCGTCATAGTTGCTGCGGATAACATCCGAGTCGAGGGGACGTCCGGCGAACCTAGAGCCGTGCCTGTTGGCGTCAGGTTAAGGAAGCGACCGGATTCGGTACCAGGGGTTTTTTATGACTTTCGCATCACGCCTTGCTGCGCTCGCGCTTGCAGGATTGGTCGGCTGGATCGTGCCGGCCTCGGCCCAGCCGGCGCCCGCGCCCGACCTGCCGCCGCCGCAGCGTGCCCCGACGCCGAACACCTATGGGCCGGACGAGCTCGTCACGACCGGCCACCGCTTCTTCGGCAACGTCTCGCGCGGGCTCGCCTCGATCATCGAGAAGGCGGTCAGCCAATGGGGCCTGCCCAACGGCTACATCCTGGGTGAGGAAGGCTCCGGCGCTTTCGTCGCCGGCCTGCGCTATGGCGAAGGCACGCTCTACACCAAGAATGCCGGCGACCTCAGAGTCTACTGGCAGGGCCCCTCGCTCGGCTTCGACTGGGGCGGCGACGGCGCGCGCACCATGACGCTCGTCTACAACCTTCCCGCCACCAACGCGATCTACCAGCGCTTCGCCGGTCTCGACGGCTCGGCCTATATCATCGGCGGCTTCGGCATGACGGCGCTCACCGCCAACAACATCGTGCTGGTGCCGATCCGCTCCGGGCTCGGCCTGCGGCTGGGCGCCAATATCGGCTATCTCAAATACACGCCGCGCGCGACCTGGAACCCGTTCTAGGTCCCCTCCTCCCAACCGGCTAGCGATCAAGGTTAACGGCAGAGCGGGGCTGGCTTTTTGCCGGCCCGCCATGGCATGGTCGTTGGTGAATTTTTCCTTAAGCTTGGGAGTTCTGGCCCATGGTCGAACCGATCATGTACCTGGCGATCGGTTTCCTGCTCTCGATGCTGTGCGGGCTTGCCATCGTGCCGCTTGTGCATAACCGCGCGGTGCGCCTGACCACGCGCCGGCTCGAGGCCGCCACCCCGCTGTCGATGGCCGAGATCCAGGCCGACAAGGACCAGCTCCGCGCCGAGTTCGCCATGTCGGCGCGGCGGCTCGAGATGAGCGTCGAGCAGCTCAAGAACAAGACCACGAGCCAGCTCGCCGAGCTCGGCAAGAAGAGCGATGCCATCAACCGGATGAAGATCGAGCTCGGCGAAAAGAACGCCACCATCTTCGCGCTCGAAGCCCGCGAGAAGGCGGTCAAGGAGCAGCTCCGCGCCACCGAGGAGGAGTTCAACGCCAAGACCGCAGCCTTGCGCGAGGCCGAGATCGCGCTGGCCGACAAGCAGGCCGAGCTCGCCAAGATCAACTCCGAGCTCTCCGACCGCTCGATGATGGCGGAGAGCCGGCAGGTCGAGCTGGTCGCGGTGCGCGCGCAGATCGAGGCGCTGAAGATCCGCGTCGGCGATGCCGAGAAGGAGTTTGCCGCGACGCAGGCGCGCCTGGCACAGGAGCGGACAGAATCCGAGACCGCCTCGCGCGAGCTCGCCGAGGCACGCGGCCGCGTCGAAAATCTGAGCCAGCGCGTCACCGACCTCGACCGCCAGCTCATGGTGCAGGTCAAGGAAGCCGAGATGCTGTCGGCCCGCGTCGCCGACCTCGAGGGGCGCCTCGCCACGCAGGGCAAGCTGCTCGCCGAGCGCGACTACGAGAACAATCAATTGCGCCAGGCCAACGACACGGCCGAGCGCACCATCAAGGAGCTGCGCGTCGAGATCGCGGGCCTCAGCGGCGGCAGGTCGTCGGCGGCCATGGAAACGCTGCGCGCGGAAAAGGCCGCGCTGGAGGAGCAGCTCCGCACTGCCCGCGACGAGCGCGCGAAACTCCAGCGCGACGTCAACGCGATCCAGCAGCAGGCCGAACACGATGGTAAAGATGAGTGGGGAGGCCATCGG
>NZ_JAEMSD010000688.1 GCF_016462955.1 Bradyrhizobium sp.
CGAGCTCGCTCGGCGCCTATCTGTTCGGCGCGATGCTGATCGTGCTGTCGAGCGCGCATGCGGATCTCGCGCTGATCGCGTTTGCACTTCTCGTCGGCGGCACGCTGTTCGTCGCCTGGCGCGCGCCGGCGGCGACCGGTGCGCTCGGCGCGGCTGCGGCAGCCGTCTTCATCGTGTTCGCCGAATGGGCGGTGCGCGCCAATCCTGATATGCTGGTGCTGCCGGGCGGCCCCATCGCGGGAATTGGACCGGCCGTGACCGACAGCGCGGTGACGCTGCATCTCGTGACGGCCGCAATCTTCGCCGCCGGCTTCGGCATTGCGGGCTTCCTCGCGCAGGGTCGCTCGAACTCCGCGATCATTCCGGTGGTGTGGTCGGCGGCCGGCGTCGCCACGCCGATCGCGATCCTGGTTGCGCTCTATGCGCGCATTGCCCATCTCGACCGCTCGATCCCCTTCGCGATCCTGGCCATACTGCTCGCGGCAGCGTTCGGCGCCGCGACCGAAGCCCTGGCGCGTCGGGAAACCCGGCCGGGCGGCATGATTTCCACCGCGCTGTTCGCGACCGGCACGCTCGGCGCGCTGGCGCTGGCACTGACCTTCGCACTGGAAAAGGGCTGGCTCACCATCGCGCTCGCGCTGATGTCGCTCGGCACCGCCTGGATCTCGTTGCAGCGCCCGATTCCGTTCCTGCGCTGGCTCGCGGCGATCTTCGCCGGGCTCGTCACCGCGCGTATCGCCTACGATCCTTTCATCGTCGGCGACGCCATCGGCACCACGCCGATTTTGAATTGGCTTTTGTGGGGCTACGGCCTGCCGGCGGCCTCGTTCTGGGGCGCGAGCGTCTTCCTGCGTCGCCGTGCCGATGATGCGCCGCTGCGCATGGTCGAGACCGCAGCAATCCTGTTCACGGCCCTGCTCGCCTTCATGGAGATCAGGCATTATGCGACCGGCGGCCGCATGACCGCGGCCCCCTCGCTGCTCGAATTCGCGCTGCAGGTCTGCATCACGCTGGCGATGGCGATCGGGCTGGAGCGCTTGCGGCTGCGCAGCCACAGCATCGTGCACAATGTCGGCGCGGTCGTGCTGACCGTGATCGCCGGGCTCATCAGCGTGTTCGGTCTGTTGATCCTGGAAAATCCGCTGCTCTGGCAAACCGACGTCGGCGGCCTCGTATTCAACCTGTTGCTGCTCGGCTATGCGCTGCCGGCCGTGCTGATGCTGCTGCTGTCCTATGCGGTGGTCGGCGAGCGTGGCAAGGTCTACGCCAATACGATTGCGGGCGGCGCGCTCGTGTTCGCGCTCGCTTATGTCACGCTCGAGATCCGCCGCTTCTATCACGGGCCGATCCTGTCCACAGGATCCACCACGAGCGCCGAGCAATACACCTATTCGATCGGCTGGCTCGGTTTCGGCGTCGTGCTGCTCGGCGTCGGGATCCTCGTCAACTCGGAGCGCGCGCGCCTTGCCTCTGCCGCCGTGATCGCGCTGACGATCCTGAAGGCCTTCGTGGTCGACATGTCGACCCTGACCGGCGTCTATCGCGCGCTCTCGTTCATGTGCCTCGGCGTCGTGCTGGTCGCGATCGGCTGGCTGTACCAACGCATCCTGTTCCGGCGGCAGGTTACGCCGCCGCCGGCCGCGCCGCAGACGGGCACATAAGGCTCGAGAGCGTGATGAGATCAGCTGTGATTGCTGCGGCCGAGGTGCACCCCCTCTCTCGCTTGCGGGAGAGGGTTGGGGAGAGGGTGTTTCCGCAATGGGACAATCCCTAGGAGGAGAGAGCCCTCACCCGCGCCTTCGGCGCGACCTCTCCCGCAAGCGGGAGAGGTGAACAACGAGCGCGCCGCGCCTAGGCCGCGCGGACCGATTCCAGGAACTGCGCGACTTCCACCTTCAGGCGGGTGCTGTCGGTCGCCAGCGACTTCGCCGCCGACAGCACTTCGGCCGAGGCCGAGCCGGTCTCGGTCGCGCCGCGCTGCACGTTGGTGATGTTGGAGGAAACCTCCTGCGTGCCGAGCGAGGCCTGCTGAACGTTGCGCGAGATCTCCTGTGTGGCCGCGCCCTGCTCCTCGACGGCGGCCGCAATCGCGGCAGACACTTCGGACAGACGCTCGATGGTACCGCCGATCTCCTGGATGGCGCTGACCGATTCCTGCGTCGCGGCCTGAATCCCGGACACCTGCGCCCCGATCTCGCCGGTCGCCTTCGCGGTCTGCTCGGCCAGCGCCTTGACCTCGGAGGCGACGACCGCAAAGCCGCGGCCGGCTTCCCCTGCGCGCGCCGCTTCGATCGTCGCGTTCAGCGCCAGCAGATTGGTCTGGCCGGCGATGGTGTTGATGAGTTCGACGACATCGCCGATGCGGGAGGCGGCCTGCGACAGCGCGTTGACGCGTTCGTTGGTCCTTGCCGCCTGCTCGACGGCCTCCGCCGCCATCCGCGCCGAATCCTGCACGCGGCGGCTGATTTCGGTGATGGAGGACGACAGCTCCTCGGAGGCGGACGCCACCGCCTGCACGTTGGTGGAGGCTTCCTCCGATGCAGCCGCAACGACCGTTGCGAGCTCCTTGCCGCGCTGCGCGGTGCCGCTCAGCGTGGCCGCGGAGGCCTCGAGTTCGGTCGAGGCCGACGACACGGTCTCGACGACCTCGCCGATCATGGTCTCGAAATTGCGGGTGATGGCATCGACGCGGCGGCCGCGTTGTGCCTGGCCCCAAGCACCTTGCACCGGCTTGTCTTGCCGCCGCCGCGGCTGGCCAGCGCGTGACCCGCCGAACAGACACCACCCCGTCGAAAGGTCTGCAGGCCACCATCACAGCTGCCTTCGTCAGCGCTTCGACATCATGTCCAAACGATGGTCCAACATCCTTGGCGACACGGTCGTGGTCTCCTCGGGCGAAGTCATGGCCACCATGCAGTCGCTGAAGAAG
>NZ_JAEMSD010000217.1:0-3151 GCF_016462955.1 Bradyrhizobium sp.
ATCCCAAGATGATCTACGGCATCGAGGACATGGCGCGCGGCGACTGCCTGTTCGCCGCCACCGGCGTCACCACGGGCTCGCTGCTGTCAGGGGTCAAATTCCGCAAGGACGGCGTGATCGAGACCGAGACGGTGGTGATGCGCTCCGTCACCGGCACCGTGCGTTACATCAAGGCCGAACACCGCCAGTTGGAGAAGTTCCACCTGGATTGAGCTAGGCAATCAGCTTGCCGTCATTCCGGGGCTCGCGTAGCGAGAGCCCGGAATCCATCCGACGGCAAACTCAGACGGGAGATGGATTCCGGGCTCCCCGGGCCGCGCTTCGCGCGATCCCGGCGCCCCGGAATGACCAACGATAAGAACACGAGGAACCGCCCATGTCAGATCTCTCCGCCGTCAAAGCCCTGGTCTTCGATGTGTTCGGCACGGTGGTGGACTGGCGCACCAGCCTGATCACCGACTTCATGTGGTGGGCGAAGGGCCGCGGCATCACGGCCGACTGGACCGCGCTCGTCGACGGTTGGCGCGGCATGTACATGGCTTCGATGGACGACGTGCGCCAGCATCCCGAGCGCGGCTATGTCATGCTCGACGATCTGCATCGCCGTTCGCTGGAAAAGCTGGTCGAGCAATTCGCGATCAAGGGCCTCACCGAAGCCGATCTCGATTATCTCACCAAGGGCTGGCACCGCCTGCATCCCTGGCCCGACAGCGTCGCCGGCCTCACGCGGCTGAAGTCGAAATTCGTCATCGCGCCGCTCTCGAACGGCAATGTCGCGCTTCTCACCAACATGGCGAAGTTCGCTGGCCTGCCGTGGGACCTCATCATGTCGGCCGAACTGTTCGAGCACTACAAGCCCGATCCGGAGACTTATCTCGGAGCAGCCAAGCTGCTCTGCCTGAAGCCGGACGAGGTGATGATGGTCGCGGCCCACAATGGCGATCTCGCCGCCGCGCAGAAGAACGGGCTGAAGACCGCTTTCGTGGCGAGGCCGACCGAGTACGGACCGCTCCAGAAGGTCGACTTCGAGGCGACCGGCAATTGGGACATCGTCGCGAAGGATTTTGGCGGTATCGCGGACAAGCTGGGGTGCTAGGTGGGCAAGCGGATTGCCGAGCCGTATCAGCATCTGCGAACATTCGCGTTCGGCGACAGTCCTGGACTAGCGGACGAATTGGTCGAGCTCGTCGTCAAGGGTATCAAGACCGCGTCTTGCAGCACCGGGGACGAGCCGAACACGTCTATGCCCGGTGAACGCTGGGTCGTTCTCGACGGGAGAGGAGAGCCGCGCTGCGTCATCGAAACCATCGAGGTGACATACCGGCGGTTCGATGAGGTCGATGATGCGTTTGCGCACGAGGAGGGAGAGGGGGATCGGAGCCTGGCCCATTGGCGCCGTGCCCATCAGTCCTATTTCGGCCGCCTCGGGCGATACAGCGACGACATGTTGCTGATGTGCGAGCGTTTTCGCCTGATAGAGGTCTTCGGCGATGCCGAGACAAGTCGCTAGCTACGAAGCCGCGATCGGCTGTTCGGGATTGCTGGATGAGCTGCGGGAGTTCGATCCCCGCGTGGTCGGGACGCTGCCCTTGGGGCTCTCGACGCCAACGAGCGATATCGATGTCGTCTGCCATGTCAGGGACGCGGCGGCTTTCGCCGAAGCTGTCTGGCGGCGGTACCGCTGCTGTGACGGGTTTGCGATCTACCAATGGCGCTCCAGCCGGCGGCCCGTGATCGTCCGCTTCGAATGGGATGGTTGGCCGTTCGAATTGTTCGGCGATCCGCGGCCGGTCGATCAGCACGAGGGCTGGCTGCACTTCGAGGTCGAGCGAAGATTGCTCGCGCTCGACGACGGCTCCCTGCGCAAAGCGGTGGCCGGACTGAGGGCGCGCGGGATGAAAACCGAGCCTGCATTTGCCGCGGTGCTCGGCATCGCCGGAGACCCGTATGTCGGATTGCTGGCCCTGGCCCGTGAGAGCGACACTGATCTGCGGGCGCGCCTGGAGCGTCTATAAAGCGCGCCTCAATCGATCGCCGGTCCGGACAGCGCCTGCGCCGCCCGGACCGGACCTGATTGACCTACAACGTCATCTTCATCGGCTCGGGATAGTAGCGGAAACCATCTCCGGCCTTGGCGACATGGCCATAGCCCGGCCAGGCGAAGTGATAAGACATCACCGGGATCTTATTGCTGGCCAGCATCGTCAGCAGCTTGACGCGCGACTCGGCCGCCTGCTTCGGGTCGGAGTCGTAGGAGAACTCCATCCGCGGCTTTTCCAGCAGCAGCACCGAATGGTGCGAGAGATCGCCGAGGAAGGCGAACGACTTGCCGGCCGATGAGACCATGAAGATGGTATGGCCGACGGTGTGGCCGGGCGCGGCGATCGCCTGCACGCCGGGCAGGAACTCCTGGCCGTCCTTGAAGAACACGATGCGGTCGCGCACGGGGAGCAGGTTCTTGCGGGCGTGAACGACGAAGTCTTTGGCCGCGCTGCCAAGCTTGCCCTCGTCGGTCCAGAAGTCGAAATCGCTCTGGGCAATGTAGACCTGCGCGTTCGGAAACAGCGGCTTGCCACCCTCGTCGACGATGCCGCCGATATGGTCGATATGGGCATGTGAGCAGACCACGGCGTCGATGTCTTCCGGCTTGATGCCGGCCTCGGTCATGCTCTTCTGCTGCCGCCCGGTGCTGGCGCCGAACATTTTTGATGAGCCCATGCCGGTGTCGAACAGGATGAGCTTGTCGCCGGTGTTGACGATCGGGGAATTCTGTTCGAGCACGACGTTGTCCGGCGACAGGAAGTTGTCCGCCAGCATCTTCTTCACCTCTTCCTTGGGAACGCCGGTGAAGGTCCCCGAGGGATCGCCGAGCGGCAGCGGCCCGTCGGATACGACGGTCACCTCGGCATCGCCGAGAACGAAGCGGTGCCAGTAGGGCGTCTGGGTGCCGAGCTTGGGGGCCCGCGCCAGCGCGCTGCTGCCGAGCATGGTACTGGCACCGAGGCCCGCACCGAGTGCGAGCAGGGATCGACGTGAGACATCGAGTGACATGCGTTTCCTCACCTTTTTTGACCTTGCGCGATTGTTCGCGCCTTGTGTTCGGCCTGAGCCGGCAGCGGGATGCTGCGCTGGTTCGGACCAGCTAGCAAGT
>NZ_JAEMSD010000217.1:3161-7106 GCF_016462955.1 Bradyrhizobium sp.
AGCAAGTGTGATGGTTGACGAAAGATCGGGGTGGAAGTGGCCCCCGCGATTCAGAGCGTGTGCCGAAGTGCGTTGACCTCCGATCAATGCGGCCGAGCCGGCGCAACTCGAAAAACATTCAATGATTGTGTCTCGAGTGTGTCTACTCAGCGCCCGTCGCAGCGGTGTCTTCAGGTCAATTTTTTCTTTGCGCGGTGCGGAATCGAATTGCGATCACCTCGCCCTTCATCCGACTGGTCTCGTCACATGTTCGATCGAGCGGTTGGCCTGGACTGGCGAATGCCCGGTCAAGCCTATCCTGCCGGCCGGCGTCCTCGGCTGCCAAGAGAGCACATGGCGCGAATGGTGACGCTTCGGGTTCGGCGATGCGCTGCAAGAGCATGAGCGGGACGTGGTGATCGCGTCCACCGGGATCTGACGGCACGGCCGCCGCCCCAATAGCTCGTTGCCGCACTGGTGAGCGAGAAAGCGTCGGCCGCCCAATTATTAGTCATTGCAAGCCTGCAAATCAATCATGCCCGAGATTGTTTTCAATATGCATTCCTGCACGATGGATTGCACATCTCGCCATTTTCTTTCGGCGGCCTGAAGTCGACACTCCTGGTGCTCACGGCGGACAGCGCTGCGCACCGCGAGACCACGAGGATGCTGATGCAACAGATCAACGAGGTGATCTCGAACCCGAAACTGAGGCGCGCGGTCGAACTCGCGACAGGACCTCTGTTGCTGTTCGCGCTGTGGTGGATCGCCTTCAAGGGGCAACTGGTCAACAAGGATCTGCTGCCGTCGCCGGTCGACACGCTGCGCGATACTGCGGCGAGCATCGCGGCCGGCAAGATCACCGGCGACTTCGTCCATACCATCGCGCGCGTCGGCTATTCGACCCTGATCGCCGTCGTCGCCGGTGTCCCGATCGGGATCGTGCTCGGCGCCAGGGCCGCGATCTATCGCTCGGTCGAATTCCTGGTCGACTTTTTCCGCTCGACGCCGGCCACGGCGATGTTTCCGCTGTTCCTGCTGCTGTTCGGCCTCGGCGATTTAGCCAAGATCGCGGTTGCAGCTTTTGCCGCCTGGCTCGTCATCGTCTTCAACGTCGCTTACGGCGTGATGAACGCCCGCCAGACGCGCATCCTTGCGGCCCGCTCGATGGGCGCGTCGTCGCTGCGCATCTTCAAGGACGTCATCTTCTACGAAACCCTGCCGCAGACCTTCATCGGCCTGCGCACAGCGGTGTCGCTGGCGCTGGTCGTGATCATCGTCGCCGAGATGTTCATTGGCGCAACCGATGGCATCGGCCACCGCATCATCGACGCGCAGATCTCGTACTCGCTCACCGATATGTACGGCTCCATCCTGATCGCAGGCGCGATGGGATACGGGCTCAACCTCATGCTCCTGATGATCGAGCGTTCGCTCATTCACTGGGCCGGCAGATAGTCCGCCAATCCAACACGAAGAGGCCATCATGCACATGAAGAGATTCCTTGCAGCATTCGCAACTTCCACGGTCCTGCTTGGCGCGACTGCCGCACATGCGGCCTGCGACAAGACCGAGAAAGTGACGGCGGTCTGGCTGCCGATCATGCAGACGACGGCGTATTATGTCGCTCTCGAGGAGAAGCTGTTCGAAAAGGCGTGCATTGAAATCGTTTCCACGAAGATGGAAGCGCCGAACCAGATCATCGATGCGCTGATCGCGGAGCGTGCCGATTTCGGCCCTCCCGGCGCGGCCGCTGGCATCGCGATGATCGCGGAGGCCAAATTCCCCGGTAAGCTCAAGGTGTTCGGCCTGCAGGGCGGCGGAGTCGCGGTCGACCGCATCAATGACGGCCTGATCGTCAAGCCGGACAGCCCGATCAAGAGCTTCGCCGACCTGAAGGGCAAATCGCTCGGTCACGTTCCGGGCATTCAATGGCGCACCATCTCCCGCCACATGGTCCGTTCGGCAGGCCTCGATCCCGACACCGACGTCAAGCTGGTGGACCTGGCGGTCGCCATGCAGGTGCCTGCCGTAGTCGGCGGTACCGTCGATGCCACGTTGTCGCTCGAGCCGGTCGGATCCATCGCCGTAGCCTCGGGCAAGGCCGCGCGCGCCCTGACCAATCCGGTCGCCCGCGTCATCGCTGATCCCTTCTACTCCGGGGCTTCGCTGATCACCACGAAGTTCCTCAAGGACCGGCCCGACGTGGCGCGCAAGGTCGTCGCAGTCATCGACGAGGCGACCGATCTCGTGAACGCCAATTTCGCGAAGTACAAGCCGATCCTCGTCAAATACACGCCCACCAAGGAGGATCAGCTCGAGTTCCTGGCGCAGCCCTATCTGCGCGGCTTCAAGGACCTCAACGAGACCGACATGAAGTCGTACCAGGCGCTGGTCGACGTCTTCATCAAGGAGGGCGTGGTGGCCGGGCCGATCAACGTCAAGGACAAGATCCTCGCCAAGTCAGATCTCGGAAACTGAGTGACATTCCGATGGGGAAAGTGACCGCGATCCGAAGCATCGACCTGGCAGCCGAAGGGATTTCGCACGTCCCTTCGCCCAAACCGCGGCAGGCCTACGTCACCGTGCGCGGACTGAGCAAGAAATTCCAGGGCACGACGATCTACGACGATTTCTCGATCGACCTGCCGATGGGAAAGTTCATCTCGGTCTTCGGCCCGAACGGTTGCGGCAAGAGCACTTTCATCAACATGATCTCCGGCCTGATGCCGATGGATGCGGGTGAGGTGCTTTACGACGGCCAGACCATACGCGACACCAGGATCTCATACGTGTTCCAGAACTACAGGGAAGCGCTGTTTCCCTGGATGCGCTCGATCGACAACATCCATTATCCCCTGAAGGTGCTGGGAGTGGAGCGCAAGGAGCGCCGCCGGCGCGTCGAGAAGCTGCTCGCCGATTTCGACGTGCCGTTCGACCTCAATGCCTATCCCTACACCCTGTCCGGAGGCCAGCAGCAGACGGTTTCGATCCTGCGCGCGCTCGTGACCGAGCCCGAAGTGCTGTTCCTCGATGAGCCGTTCTCTGCGCTGGACTACGAGATGACGCTGTTCATGCGCGAGCGGCTCCAGCACATCTTCATGAAGCTGAAGACCACGATGCTGCTGGTGTCGCACGATCTCGAAGAGGCCATCCAGCTCGCCGACCAGGTCGTGCTGCTGACGCGGCGGCCGACGCGGGTGGCGGAGATCGTTCCGGTAGACCTGCCCTGGCCGCGCGACCTCGACGTCACCACCGGCGAGGGCTTCATCAACCTGAAACGCCATTGCCTCGACCGCTTCTGGCGCGAGGTCAAGCGAGACTAATTCAATCAACCTTCGACAGATGGAGACCAACATGACGAAGCGCCGTTTCCGCGCTGCCGCCGTCCAGACGCTCGCCCGTTTGGGGGACTTCGACCACAACATCGCGCTCGCCACCCAATATGTCGAGGACGCGGTGAGGCAGGGCGCCGAGCTGGTGGTGTTCCCCGAATGCATGGACACCGGCTACCTCTTCGATTCCGTCGAGCATTGCCGCGAGCTCGCCGAGACGATGAAGGACGGTCCGTTCGTGACGGCGTTGGCTGCGTTGGCCAGGACGCACGGCATTTACATTGCCAGCGGCGTGACCGAGTGGGATCCCGGCAAGGAGAAGATCTTCAACACCGGGATCATGTTCGGCCGAAACGGCGAGACGGTCTGCCACTATCACAAGCAGTTCCTCGCCACCCACGATCAGAACTGGTTTGCGTTCGGGGAGCGCGGCTGCCCGGTGGTGGAGACCGACCTCGGAAAGATCGGCTTGCTGATCTGCTTCGACGGTCGCATTCCCGAGATCTTCCGCGCGATGGCGATGCAGGGCGCGGAGGTGATCGTCGACATGGCGAACTTCTTCGCCATGGACCAGGCGGACATGTGGGGCCCGGCCCGCAGCTACGAGAACGGCGTGTGGCTCGTGGCGGC
>NZ_JAEMSD010000217.1:7116-10747 GCF_016462955.1 Bradyrhizobium sp.
AACCAAGGCCGGCTATGAGCGATCGATCTACTATCCCGGCGGCAGCATGATCGTCGATCCCAAGGGCCGGGTGCTGTCGAAGGTGCCGTACGATACGCATGGCATGGCCATCGCCGATGTCGATCTCGACGCCGCGCACGACAAGTCGATCTACGCGGCGAACGACAAGATCGCCGACCGCCGTCCCGAGACTTACGGCCTGATGGCGCTGCCGTATGAGAAGACGCCGGTCTACCGGATCGCGGAGCAGCCGCTGATCCCCGCGAAATCCGTCGCCAAGGTCGCGGCCGTGCAAATGCACGTGACCAGAGACACTGCGGCCGCAGAGGTGTTCGACATGATCGATCACGCTGCCAAGCTCGGCATCAAGGTTCTCACCCTGCCGGAATATGCGTTCTGCCCATCCGCCATTCCGAGCGCGGCGGAAGCCGCTGCCCTGGCCGACCAGACCACGTCGCTGCTGGCCAAGACCGCAGCGATTGCGTCCCGCTATCAGTGCCTGATCGCGCTGCCTACGGTCGAGCGGGCCGCAGCCGGTCTGTACGTCACGACGTTCCTGATCGGGCCGGACGGGAAGGAGATCGGGAAATATCGCAAGACCCATCTGACGGCCGAGGAGCGCAAATGGGCGAAGGCGGGCGACGACTATCCGGTGTTCGAGACGCCGTTCGGGCGCATCGGCATCATGTCCGGCTACGACGCCGTGTTTCCCGAGGTCTCGCGTTGTCTCGGAATTGCGGCGGCGGACGTGATCCTGTGGCCGGCTTCGCTGCGCGAACCGTTCGAACGGGAGCTGCTGGCGATCCCGAGGGCCGAGGACAACAGGGTTGCGGTGGTGCTGGCGAACCGCGTCGACTCGCCCTATCCGGGCGGCAGCCTCGTGATTCCCCCGACGGGCTTTCCGCTCTGGGACATCAACGTGGTCGCGCCGCGCGTCTTCAAGCTGGGCGCCGTGATGCCCAAGCACATCGATCTTGCCGTCTGCCGGCAGAAGCTGATGATCCCGAAGGTCGACATGTTCGCCAACCGTCTCGTCGAGACCTACGCCCCAATCATTGCCGCCTGACGATTGCCGTGCCGGCCGATATGCCCGAAACTAGCGAGTGAGAGATGCCGAAGCTCGCGAACGGGCATATCAGGACCGAGATGGCGAAGGCTGCGCGAACGCTGCGCTACAATTGGGACGACGTGATCTTCTTCCTGGAGGTCGCGCGCACCCGAAATCTGGTTCGCGCCGGCCAGAAGCTGAAGGTCGACCACACCACGGTCAGCCGGCGGGTGAGGGAGCTCGAACGCAGCCTCAACACCACGCTGTTCAAGCGCAGCAAATCAGGCTTCGCCCTGACCGAAGCGGGCCTGCGGCTGCTCCAGTTCGCCGAAGGCATGGAGAACAACGCCAACGCCATCATCGAGACGGTGGTCGGCTCCGAGAAGGCAGACGCGGCCGGCGCGGTGCGCATTGCCGCCATGGAAGGGATCGGCAGCATGTACCTGACGAGCTGCATGGCCGCCTTCAGCAAGGTCTGGCCCTCGATCCAGGTCGAGCTGATCACCGATACGCGCCTGCTCGACATGACGCGGCGCGAGGCGGACGTTTTCATCAGCTTCTTCAGGCCAAAGGGGAGGAGGCTCTCGGTCAAGAAGATCGGCGAGTTCAGGATCTTCCTCTACGCCTCCAGCGCCTACCTGCAGCGTGCGGGGGTGCCGTCTGACCTGAAGGACCTCGACAATCACGATTTCATCGATTTCATCGACGAGCATATCCAGCTCAAGGAGAACCGCTGGCTGTCCGATATCCTGCGGCCGGCCCATGTCGTGTTTCGCAGCACGAGCCTGGTCTCGCAATATGTGGCGGCATCGAGCGGGCTCGGCATCGCCATGCTGCCGTCCTACGTCGCCGCCCATAACAAGGACCTCCGCCCGGTCCTGCCTAGCTACTTCTCCGTTCGCGACATCTGGCTGTCCGTCCACGAGGACCTGTTGCACATCGCCCGCATCAAGGCAGTCATGGGCTTCCTCGAGAAGCGTGTCGCGGCCGATGCCGGCCACCTGATGTCGGCCACGCATCACGCCAAGTCATGAGAGAAACGCGATTTCAGACGTGCATTCCGGTGCGGTAGCGCGGTAAGCCGACAGGTTCATGGGCCGGCCGAAAAACACGAGATAAATCAACCCTCTGCTACTGTGCATGGGGTTGTTTTGCGAATTTTCGTTCGGCAGGCGACCCGGCTGGCCGCTTCGCCTCAAGCACTGCAGACGATCACGCCGTACCAGCCGAGCCCTCGATAGGTCTCATAGCCCGGCGTCGCGTGGAAGGCGACCAGCGTGCCGGTGCGATCGTGATAGAAGCCGGAGCGCTGGCCGTTCAGGGACAGCGAGAGGCGCTCGCTGAGGATGCCTTGGCCGTCGGACGCTGCGATCACGCGAAAGCTCGAATCGACCAGCAGCACGCGGGCCTTGTCGCCGTCGCCGACCCGGACGCCCTGCACGATGGCGCGGGCCTGCGGCTCCCAGTCGAAATGGATGGCGAGCACGCCGATCGGCGCGCCATGGGCCTGGCCGCCGGCGCGGACGCTGGCGCAATAGGTCGCGACCTGCGCATTGCCGAGCAACGGCTGGTTCTCGACGTCGCCGGCGACATAGTCGTCGCCGGAGCGCAGGCTCTTGGCCTCGCGAAACCATTTGGTGTGGGCGACGTTCTGGCCGACGACGCGGAAGCGGTCGGCCCGGCCGTTGGCGATGACGTTGCCGTCGAGGTCGCAGAGCCAGAGGTCGAGATAGACGGTGTAGGCCCCCAGGATCACGCCGAGGCGCTCCGAGGCGTGGGAAACGGCTGCGGCACCGGGCGAGGCCGCGCAATCGACCACGGCGGAATCGGTCGCCCACCAGCGCACGTCGCAGGTGCGTTCATAGAGATTGCGGTCGATCAGCTCGATGGCGTTGAGGGACAGGTCCACCATCCGCTCGCCGCGGGAGCGCTGGCTCATACGCTCGATCGAGCCGACGAGATCGCCGGTGCGCTTGGTCAATTGGGTCTCGAGCTCGCGGGCGATGGTCTCGACTTGCTGGCCGACGCCGCGCACCTCCTGCGCCACCACCGCGAAGCCCGCGCCCTGGGCACCGGCACGCGAGCTCTCGATGAGCGCGTTGAGCGCCAGCATCTTCATCTGGTTGGTGATCTGCTGGATCGACTTGGTCTTGTCGACCGCGATCTGGTTGACCTCCGCAGTGAGGCGATTGATCAGCGCGGAAATGTCGGAATCATCGTCGGTGGGTTCGGTGGTAATCGGCGTGGCTTTCAGACCCGGCGCAGCAGACATCGGGGACTTCCCTTGGCAATGAGGCCTGATCTGCAATGAACCCGGAACAACGACTTACAGATCGAATACGAGTCTTTTTCGAAGATTCCGCCTAACGCCTCCTTAATTTGCTGTTCCGCGGCATGCCTAAATGATAGCCAGGCCGGCCTGCCTGCCGGCCATCCACCGCTTTGTCCGTCCGGGCCGTTGCAAATCGCCGGGCTTTCCCGGCCAATCAAGTCAAGCCGGTCGCCGGCCGCCCGCGTGATCGCCCGGACCCGAGTTCCCTATCGATAGCCCCGCCATGACGCCGCCCGCATCCGCTCTCCCTG
>NZ_JAEMSD010000218.1 GCF_016462955.1 Bradyrhizobium sp.
CGCTCGACTATGAAGGCTTGTCGAAGCGGATCAACCGCTATGCCCGCTGGGCGCGGTCGGTCGGGGTGGCCAAGGGTGACACCGTCGCGCTGATGATGCCGAACGGCATTGACTATGTCGCGGCCTGGCTCGGCATCAGCCGGGTCGGCGGCGTGGTCGCGCTGCTGAACACCAAGCTCGTGGGGCAATCGCTCGCGCATTGCATCGACGTCGCCAAGCCCTCGCATGTCATCGTCGCGTGTGAGCTGATGCAGCCGCTGGAGAGCGCGGCGCCTCACCTGAAGACGGACGCGAAAGTCTGGACCCATGGCGATGCCCGCCGCGAGCGCGCGATCGACGTCGCGCTTGCCGCCCTCGACGACGGACCTCTCTCGCCCGAGGAGCATGGCGACGTCACGATCAACGATCGTGCGCTGCTGATCTACACCTCGGGCACCACTGGCCTGCCGAAGGCCGCCAGCATCAGCCACCGCCGCATTCTCAATTGGGGCCTTTGGTTTGCCGGCCTCACCGGTGCGACGCCGCAAGATCGGCTCTACGACTGTCTGCCGCTATTCCATTCGGTCGGCGGCATCGTCGCGCCATGCAGCATGCTGGCCGCGGGCGGCTCCGTGGTGATTGCGGAGAAATTCTCCGCCTCGAACTTCTGGTCCGACATCGTGCGGCACGACTGCACGCTGTTTCAATATATCGGCGAGCTCTGCCGCTATCTGCTCAAGGCGGCGCCTTCCGAATACGAGGGCCGGCACCGCCTGCGGCTCGTCTGCGGCAACGGCCTGCGCGGCGACATCTGGGAGGATTTCCAGGCCCGCTTCGCCATTCCACGGATCCTCGAATTTTACGCGGCGACGGAAGGAAATTTCTCGCTGTTCAATGTCGAGGGACAGCCGGGCGCGATCGGCCGCATCCCGCCGCTGCTCGCGCATCGCTTCCCGGCCAGTCTCGTCAAGCTCGACCCCGACAGCGGCGTGCCGCTGCGCAATGACGAGGGCCTCTGCATTGCCTGCGCCCGCGGCGAGACCGGCGAAGCCATCGGCCGCATCGGCACCGCCGATGAGGGCGGCGGCCGCTTCGAGGGCTATACCGACGCCGGCGAGACCGAGAAGAAGATCCTGCGCGACGTGTTTGCCAGGGGCGATGCCTGGTTTCGTACCGGCGATCTGATGCGGATCGATGACAAAGGCTTCTTCCATTTCGTCGATCGCATCGGCGATACCTTCCGCTGGAAGGGCGAGAACGTCGCGACATCGGAGGTCAACGATGCCGTGCGCGATTTCCGCGGCGTCGTCGATGCCACCACCTACGGCGTCGGCATTCCCGGCACTGACGGCCGCGCAGGTATGAGCGCGATCGTCGTGAACGAAGGTTTCGACATCGCCGCGCTGCCTGATCATCTCGCGCACCGCTTGCCGTCCTATGCCCGCCCGGTCTTCATCCGCATCTCGCGCGAGCTGGATGCCACCGAGACCTTCAAGCAGAAAAAGGGCGAGCTCGCCCGCGAGGGATTTGACCCGGCCGCGATCTCCGATCCGCTGTTCGTCCTCGATCCGAAGTCCGGTGCCTATATCGCGTTGGATGCCGAGGTCCATGCTCGCGTCAACGACGGCACGATCAGGCTGTAGCGCCCGGAAATCAGCAGATAGGTCCAATTTTATCTGAATTGTCCAAGCAGCCATTTACTTCTGTCGGGTAAACAGACGGCCATGGGGAGGCGGTCATCAAGAGCCGCCGCAACACGAAACGACAATGAAAAGCGAGCCAGCCATGTCGGTAAGGTCAAAGGTCATCGAAGCGATCCAGCAGATCGCCAAGGAACAGCACGTCACGCTTCCCGCGCTCTCGGACGATCTCTCCCTGCACGAGACGGGTTTCGACTCGCTCGCTTTCGCGATCCTGGTCGCGCGCCTCGAGGACGAGACGGGCGTCGACCCCTTCACGATTTCCGAGGACGCTGCATTCCCTGCTACGGTGGGCGATTTCGTGCGGGCCTACGAAAATGTCCCCGCGTGAGATCTTTGCGCTTCGCGACCATCTCGGCGCGGGGCTGACGGGCCGCACGATTTCGGACGCGCACGATGTCGTGTCGCTGACCGATATCCTGTCGAACACAGTTCTCGGCGGCCGCCTGCACCAACTGTCCGGCCGCGCCGTGCTCCTGAAGCTGTCCGATCAGCTCCGGTCGGGCCTTGCCATGATCGAGCTCGACGGCATCGCGCGTCGCATGCTGCTCTGTCCGCCCGATCTCGACCCGGCACATCTCGACGCGCTAATCGCGGATGCCGGGATCGATGCGGTCGTGACCGACGAGCCCGATCGCTGGGCGGCGTCCAGCGTGCCGCTGGTCGTTACCGTGCGCTTGCCGCTTCAAGCCACCGATCCTGCCAAATCTGAGCGCGCCACCGAATGGCTGATGCTGACGTCAGGCACCTCCGGGGTGCCGAAGATCGTCGGCCATACGCTGGAGGCGCTGACCGGCGCGATCGTCGCCGAGGGCCCTGGGCGCGGACCGGCGCCGGTATGGGCGACGTTCTACGACATCCGCCGCTATGGCGGCTTGCAGATCTTCCTCCGCGCCATTCTCTCGGGCGGCTCGATGGTGCTGTCAGATCCGCATGAAGCGCTCGGCGATCACGTCGCGCGGCTGAACGCGCGCGACGTCTCGCACATGTCCGGCACGCCCTCGCATTGGCGCAAGCTCCTGATGAGTGGTTCGGCCGCGCAATTTTCCCCGGCTTATGTGCGTCTCTCCGGCGAGATCGCCGACCAGGCCGTGCTCGACGGCTTGAAGGCGGCATTCCCCAATGCTTCCGTCGGCCACGCCTATGCCTCGACGGAAGCCGGCGTCGGCTTCGCCGTCAATGACGGGCTGGAGGGTTTTCCGGCCGATTATCTCGGCAACCGCAACGGCGTCGAGATGAAGGTCGTCGACGGCTCGCTGCGGATCCGATCGACACGCACGGCCCATGCCTATGTCGGCCGCAACGCGGCGCCGCTCACCGACGCCGACGGCTTCGTCGACAGCGGCGACATCGTCGAGCTGCGCGGCAACCGCTATTACTTCGTCGGCCGTCGCGGCGGCATCATCAATATCGGCGGGCTGAAGGTCCACCCCGAGGAGATCGAGGCGGTGATCAACCGTCATCCAGACGTGCGGATGTCACGGGCGAGATCGCGCCGCAGTCCCATCACCGGCGGCATCGTCGTCGCCGATGTGATCCTGGCCGACGGCGCCGATCCGGCCCGCGCGAAGGAGATCCGCGACCAGATCCTGGAGCAGTGCCGCGCCCGGCTCGCCTCCCACAAGGTACCGGCCGTGATCCGCTTCGTTGAGGCGCTCGACGTCACCCCGGCCGGAAAATTGGCGCGTACCGATGCATAACGTTCTCGTCACCGGCGGGAGCCGCGGCATTGGGCTGGCGATCGGCAAGCGCCTCGTCGCTGCCGGCTTCAACGTGATCGCGTCGGCGCGGCGCGAGAGCGAGGAGCTCAAGGCGGCGATCATAGCCTCCGAAGGGCGTTTGCATTTCCGCGCCTGCGACCTTGCCGTGATCGATGCGATCCCAGCCTTCGCAAAGCTCGTGCGCGACGAGTTCGGCCCGATCTACGGCCTCGTCAACAATGCCGGCCTCGGCACCGAGGGCCTGCTCGCCACCATGCACAATTCCGAAATCGAGGCACTGGTACAGCTCAACGTGCTGTCGCCGATCATTCTCACCAAATACGTGGCGCGGCAGATGATGGCCGATGGCGCGGGGCGCATCATCAACATCTCCTCGATCATCGCCACCACCGGCTATAACGGCTTGTCGGTCTACGGTGCGACCAAGGCCGCCGCCACCGGGTTCACCCGCTCGCTCGCGCGCGAGGTCGGCAAGCTCGGCATCACCGTGAATGCGATCGCTCCAGGCTTCATCGACACCGAGCTGACGCACAATCTGTCCGACGAAGGACGCAAGCGCATCGCCAGCCGAAGCGCGCTACGCCGCCTTCCGGAGACGGACGACGTCGCGCGCATGGTGGAATACCTTTTGGGAGAAGGCGGCCGCAACGTTACCGGGACGGTGTTCACGATCGACGCGGGGAATACGGCGTAGGCGGAACCCGGTCGTGGCAGTTTGCGTTGATCCGGCGCAATGACAGACAGCCGGATTTGGTCGTAAGATGCCCCGCAATCGATTGGGTTACGTCAATCGATCTGCCCTAATAGAAGGGGAGCAGTCGATGGCCACATCAAACATGACCGCTTCGAGCCAGGGCCGCGCGGAGCAATGCCCTCCCAAGCCGGGCGATGTCCGCTGCCCGCCGATGACGCATCAGAACTCCGGTAGTCACGGCCACGAAATGTACCCGCAGCAATTCGTCCGCTTGGTCGGCTGCCACGATGCCTCCATCGACACCTTGCGCAAGCGCCAGAGCGAGAAGCTGCATTAAGCATGATCCGGAAAAGTGCGAAGCGGTTTTCCGGAAAGATCATGCGCAGAACAATAACCTTTAAACGCTTCAGGTCCGATGCTGCTTCGGCAGGTCAATTCGTTCGTGTGAAAATTCCGGCGGCCCTTCGGTGAGCCGACGGATGCGGCGCTCGCGTTCGTCCGCCGGCAACGCGGGATCAAGCAGCGACTCGATCTCGTGCACTGCGATCTCTTCGATCTTGGTGGCTTCCGATGCGAGCGGGTGGACCGGTGTCGGCGCGGGAGGCGCGATTTTGAGGCCCAGCTCGATCAGCTTGCAGATCGCGTCCGAGCGGGTCAGGCGATGAGCTTCAGCCCATTGATCGACGGCGGCGGTCAGCCCCTCGGGCATCTTCACCGCGCTGACCGGATCGACGCCCGTGTGCCGGCGGACCGGAGAGGGCGAGTCCTTCTTGCCTAAATCGGACACCGCAATGATCCCCTGCGCCTCCTGGAGCTGACCGACGATAGCCGCTCTCTCCGGGCCGCCGTTTGATGCCGATCAATGACCCGCGGCGGAATTGCCGCGCGGCCGCATCTTGTTGTCCGGGCCCGTTTCGGCCAATGATTGAAAGGTCCGCCGGCCAGCGAACCCGGATCGATCCTGCCCCGTATTTTTCTTGCATTCCAACCATCCGGCATCCCGATGACCTCAGGCCAATCCTTTTATGGCGGCATTCCCGTCTTCCGAGGCTTCACCAGCCTGATGGATCCCTCGCTTTATGCCCCGCTGCCCGACGACTGGAGCATCGGTGTCGCCGACATCGTCGATTCGACCAAGGCCATCGCGGCGCAGCGCTACAAGGCGGTGAACATGGCCGGCGCCGCGGTGATCGCGGCGGTGACGAACGCGTTGGAGGGGCGCGAATTCCCCTTCGTGTTCGGCGGCGACGGCGCGAGCTTCGCGGTTGCGGCGGAGGATGTCGAACTTGCCCGCGAGGCGCTGGCGGCGACCGCGACTTGGGTGCGGGAAGATCTCGATCTGACCATGCGCGTGGCACTGGTGCCGGTCAGCGCCATCCGCGCGCAGGGGCTTGACGTGCGCGTCGCCCGCTTCGGGCCGTCAGCCAACCTGTCCTACGCGATGTTCTCGGGCGGCGGGCTCGCCTGGGCCGACGCCGCGATGAAGCGCGGCGAGTTTGCGGTCAAGGAGGCGCCGGCCGGCACGCAGCCCGATCTGTCGGGCCTGTCCTGTCGCTTCGAGGTGATTCCGGCCTCACGCGGGTTGATCCTGTCGGTACTGGTGATGCCGGCGCGTGGCGCCGATCCGCACGCCTTCCGCAAGGTGATCGAGGATATCATCCATCTCGTCGAGCGCAGCCCGGACGGTGGCCGCCCGGTGCCGCCGCAGGGGCCGCCGCTGAAATGGCCGCCGCAGGGGGTGGAATTCGAGGCCCGCACCAAGCGCGGCCGTTCGCTGCTCTTTCGTAAGGCCGTCGTGCTGGCCTATAATTTGTTCATCTATCTGGTCATGCGCTTCGACCTCAAGGTCGGGGGCTTCGTGCCCGCGGTCTACAGGCGTCAGGTGGTCGAGAACTCGGACTTCAGAAAATATGACGACGGTCTGCGCATGATCCTCGACTGCACGCCGCAGCTCGAACGCGCGTTGAGTGAGCGTCTCGCGGCGGCCGCGCGCGACGGTATCGTGCGCTATGGCCTTCACCGGCAAGATGCGGCGATGATGACCTGCTTCACGCCGTCGGTGCTGCGCAGCGACCACGTCCACTTCATCGACGGCGCGCGGGGCGGTTACGCCTCGGCGGCGACGGAGCTGAAAGCAATGACCGCGTGAGAAGATCGCGTCCGGGACACGAGACTACCGTCCCGCGCGCGTCCAGGTCTCGCCGCCGCAGAGCGCCCCGACGCAGCCTTCGACCCGCAGCGAGTCCGCACCCGTCAGGCTGATATTGCTCGCATAGGTGCTGCCATCGTCGGCGTTGTAGATCTGCCCCGACCATTTGTTCGGTCCCACCGGCTCCATGCCGCTGAACAAGGGCAGGCCGATCATCGGACGCCTGGCAAGTGCGGGATTGGGATTCTTGCTGTCGGTGGCGGGCTGGCCGGTCGAGGTGTCGTAGGGCTCGCGCAGCCAGACCACGTGCCCGCAGATGCCGCCGCCGCATTTGCTGATCTTCACGCGCGCATCGCCCGCCTGCGTGAGCCAGGTCCCGTCGGCGCTCTGCGCACGCGCGGCAGATGTGCCAAGCAGCGCGGTGAGGAGGACGATGAGAGCTGCGAATCTGGAAGTCATGGAAGGCCTCGAAAATGGAGCGCCTCAATAGCAGCCCGGCGGGATAGTGCAACGCCGGCTGGAATCACATTCCTGCGTTCAATTGCCGGATGTTCTACCTGCGCTCATTTGCCCCAGCGCACGAACGCGACCGAGGCCGCTGTCGAGAGTCCGAACACGACCATGGCGCCGCCGACCAGCGCGAACAGGGTCCAGGCCGGAGCTTGCGCGCTCATGAGCCCGACGCCACCGATCGCGACGATCAGGAGCCGCGCGGTGGAGGCGAGCACAGGACCGCCGACGCGCGCGGCGCCCTGCGAGGAGAAGTAAAGCGACACGCCCATCCCGAAGAACACGAAGGCCGGTCCGGCCCAGTGGAAATAGCTGTATGCCGCGGCGGTGACACCGGGATCGCGCGTGAAAAGTCCGACCCACAGCGATGGCGCGAGCGCGACGAGGAGGCCGATCAGGCCGACCGTGAGGCCGGAGGCCGCAGCCGCAGTCCAGGCCACGCGCCGCGCGCGCTTCACGTGTCCGGCGCCGATGGCGACGCCGACCATTGGCACCGAGGCGATGCCGAAGGCGAAGGTGATCGGAATCAGCAGGAATTCGAGCCGCGAGCCGATGCCGTAGCCAGCCAGCATCTCGGTGCCGAAGGTCGCGAGGATCTTCGTGAAGATCAGGATGGTGAGCACGGTCTGGAGCGGCGACAAGCAGGCTACCGCGCCGACCTTCAGGATGTCCAGGAACATCGCGCGCTCGAAATGAAAGGCGCGGACATCCAGCGGCAGCCGGCTGCGTCCGGACAGCAGATACCAGACGAAGAGGATCGCCGCGCAACTGAACGCGATCAGCTGGCCTGCTGCCACACCCGGCATGCCGAATTGCGGCACGCCGAACAGGCCGAGCCCGAGCGTGCCGCCGAGCGCGATCTGGACCACGCTCGCGCCGATCAGAACCGCCGAGGGCAGGCGCATGTCGCCGGTGCCGCGGATCACCGAGGCCAGCGTGTTGACGAGCCAGATCGCCACCGCGCCGGAGAACAGCACCTGTGAGTAGCTGCAGGCTTCTTCCAGCACGCGCTCGCGGCCGCCGAGCAGGGCGAAGAAGGAGCGGCCGAACACGAGCATCATCACCGTGAAGAGCAGCCCGCCGCAAAGGCCGATGATGGTGGCGTGCAGGGCCAGCGTCGCGGCGCGGTCGCGATCCCCCGCGCCGAGGGCGCGGCTGATCGCCGAGGAGACGCCGCCGCCCATCGCGCCCGCGCTCATCATCTGCGTCAGCATCGCGAACGGAAACACCAGCGCGATCGCCGCGAGCGGGATGGTGCCGAGCCGACCGATATAGGAGGTCTCGGCCACCGCAACCAGCGTGCTGCCGACCATAGCGATCATGTTGGGGATGGCGAGCCGCAGCAGCGTCGGCAGGATCGGTGCCGTCAGCAGGCTGGCGATGGAGGAAGCGACCGGTGCACGCGGCGGGATGGCGTCTAGGGGGGCGTAGATCGTCATGTTCACCGGGCGGAATATTGGATGATGTTCGACATACTATAGGGCGCGAATCGGCCGGCGCAGCCCTCGCTCACGCAGGGCTCACCACGGCAGGCCGCATAGGTCGATCGTGCCCAGCGTCGGCGCGCGGACGATGTTGAAGACGTAGGGCGCCATGTGGGTGAAGCGGATCCGCCCCTCCGGCTGTTCGCAATAGACCTCGCCCTTGAATGGCAGCCAACTCCGCGTCTCGTAGAACGAAAAATTGTGGGGTTCGCAGAACAGCAGGGCGAAGCGGGCGGCCTCGTTGGCCCTGATCGTGTGCACGGCTGCGTCGATCGCCACGGTCGCATAGCCGCGGCCGCGCCGGTCCTCGCGCGTGCAGACGCCGCCGATACCGCCAATATGGACCTTCTGTCCGTTCCAGGTAACGGTGCGGAAGTAGATGCCGACATGGCAGACCAGACCGTCCTCAGGCGTCTCGATCAGCACGCGCAGGTCGGCATTGGCCCATTTCACGTCAGCCCAAGGCTTGCCCGCGATCAATTGCGGTCCCCAGACCGCCTGATGCAGCGGCTCGGCCATCGGCCACGAGGCGTCGCCGTTCAGAATGTCGATCTCGATACTCATGGCCTCGTCCTTCACAGCTCCGCTTCGTGGCGCGTTCGTTCTGTCGTAAGCGCTTCAAAGGCAATGATATTCCATGACAAGCCGCAGGGTCGATCGACGCTACAGGTTGCGTTCAATTTGTGCATCGGGACGAGACCGCCGCATCACGCCTTTTCGCAAATTCTGAGGTATTTAATGGCGGCGGAACCTTCTATAAGGGGTGACCGTTAAATCTCGTTCCCCACCAGTTGCGGACAAGAAGCCATGACCTTTACGCTGCCCCCACTTCCTTACGCCTATGACGCCCTCGGCCAGTACATGTCGAAGGAGACGCTGGAATATCACCATGACAAGCATCATCAGGCCTACGTCACCAACGGCAACAACGCGCTCAAAGGGACCGAATGGGAAGACAAGTCCCTTGAAGAGATCGTCAAGGGCTCGTTCGGCAAGAACCCCGCGGTGTTCAACAATGCCGGCCAGCACTACAACCACATCCACTTCTGGAGCTGGATGAAGCCCAATGGCGGCGGCACCAAGCTGCCCGGCAAGCTCGAGAAGAAGATCAACGAGGACCTCGGCGGCTTCGAGAAGTTCAAGACCGACTTCCAGGCGGCCGGCGTCGGCCAGTTCGGTTCCGGCTGGTGCTGGCTCCAGGTCAAGAACGGCAAGCTCGAGATCTCCAAGACCCCGAACGGCGAGAATCCGCTGGTGCACGGCGCCACCCCGATCCTCGGCTGCGACGTCTGGGAGCACTCCTACTACATCGACTACCGCAACCGCCGTCCCGACTATCTGAAGGCGTTCGTCGAGAACCTCGTGAACTGGGAATACGTGGAGTCCCTGTTCGAGAAGGCCTAAGGCCTCGCTGTCATTCCGGGGCGCCCGCAGGGCGAACCCGGAATCCATTCGTCCACTCGGGCTGACACCCGATGGATTCCGGGCTCGGCGCTGATGCGCCGCCCGGAATGACGTAAACAAAGGCGGTCGCGGACGCGGCTGCCTTTCCTTGTCAGGACGTGCATTCCCTCGATCCGAGCCACCCAGTCTTGGGATTCCTCGTCGGATGCTTCGTGCGCCCCGGAATGCCGCCCCGGAGCCGTGGACAGGCGTGATGTTATAATATAACATCCTGCGATGGTTCCAGCCGCGTCCCACGTCCATCGTGACGACCATGCCCCCGCCCATTCTCATGGCCACCATCCGCATGGCCATGATCACAGCCATGCCCATACCCACGCCCATGTCCACGATGCGGCCTCGCCGCATCCGGCCCAGGCGGCGCCCTGGTCGATCCTGCGCATGACCATGGCGGGCCGTCTCGCGGCCGCGCTCGCCGTCTGCACCGTGCTGTGGGGCGTCGTTCTACTGGCGATGAGGTGAGGATGGCAGCGCTCCACTTTCACAACGTCACGCTCGGCTATGACCGGCATCCGGCCGTGCACCATCTCAAAGGCGAAGTCGCTTCCGGCGCGCTGGTGGCCGTGATCGGTCCGAACGGCGCTGGCAAGTCGACGCTGCTGCGCGGCATCGTCGGTATCCTCCCGCCGCTTGACGGCAGCATCCATCTCGGCGGGCTCGACAGCAGGGACATCGCCTACCTGCCGCAGAGCGCGGAGATCGACCGCAGCTTCCCGATCTCGGTGTTCGATTTCGTCGGCACCGGCCTCTGGCGCAAGGCCGGCCTGTTCGGTGGCATCGGCAAGGCCGCACGCGGCCAGATCCTGCGCGCGATCGCCGCGGTGGGCCTCAATGGCTTCGAGAACCGCCCGATCGGCACGCTCTCCGGCGGCCAGATGCAGCGCGTGCTGTTCGCGCGGGTGCTGCTGCAGGACGCGAAGCTGATCGTGCTCGACGAACCCTTCAACGCCATCGACAGCAAGACCACGGTCGATCTGCTCGCGCTGGTCTAGGATTGGCACGCCGAGGGCCGCACCGTGCT
>NZ_JAEMSD010000689.1 GCF_016462955.1 Bradyrhizobium sp.
AGCAACGGCGCCACCGCCGCCCTCATGTGCACCCTCGTCCGCCAGATCGCCGAAGACGCGCGCAAGCGAGGTCTTGCCCGATCCGTTGCGCCCCATCACCGCGACCGCTTCGCCGGAGCCGGCCGCGAAATCGAGCCCGGCGAACACCTCGCGGCCGCCCCGCACGCATCTGAGCCCGTGACCGGCCAGCCGCATCTCGCCTCGTTTCAACCCGCTCAAAGCCAGGCCTCAGGAAATCTTGGGGTAGCGCATGGGAATTTTTGGCTCGCGGATTGCAGCGGCGCGATTGAGGCTGTGGCGGCGCGGTTAGAAAGCTTCTATAAGCCCGGAACTACTTGATGCAGCAACTCAACCTGCCCCTGCAAGCGGCCCAGCCTGATACGCTGACGGTGTTAAAATACCCTGCCGGGTATAGCTAACAATTGGGATTCCTACATGACCTCGCTCGACAGCTTCAAATGCAAAAAGACCCTCAAGGTCGGCGCCAAGACTTATGTCTATTACAGCCTGCCTACGGCCGAGAAGAATGGTCTGAAGGGCATTTCGAAACTTCCCTATTCGATGAAGGTCCTGCTCGAGAACCTCCTGCGCAACGAGGACGGCCGCTCGGTCAAGAAGGAGGACATCGTCGCGGTGTCGAAATGGCTGCGCAAGAAGTCGCTGGAGCATGAGATCGCCTTCCGCCCGGCGCGCGTGCTGATGCAGGACTTCACCGGCGTGCCCGCGGTGGTCGACCTCGCCGCGATGCGCAACGCGATGCAGAAGCTCGGCGGCGATGCTGAGAAGATCAATCCGCTGGTGCCGGTCGATCTCGTCATCGACCACTCCGTGATCGTAAACTTCTTCGGCGACAACAAGGCCTTCGGCAAGAACGTCACCGAGGAATACAAGCAGAACCAGGAGCGCTACGAGTTCCTGAAGTGGGGCCAGAAGGCGTTCACGAACTTCTCGGTCGTGCCGCCCGGCACCGGCATCTGCCACCAGGTCAACCTGGAATATCTGGCCCAGACGGTCTGGACCAGGAAGGAGAAGATGACGGTCGGCAAGAAGACCGGCACCTTCGAGGTCGCCTATCCTGACTCGCTGGTCGGCACCGATTCGCACACCACCATGGTCAACGGTCTTGCCGTGCTCGGCTGGGGCGTCGGCGGCATCGAGGCCGAAGCCTGCATGCTCGGCCAGCCGCTGTCGATGCTGCTGCCCAACGTCGTCGGCTTCAAGCTGAAGGGCGCGCTGAAGGAAGGCGTCACCGCGACCGACCTCGTGCTCACCGTGACGCAGATGCTGCGCAAACTCGGCGTGGTCGGCAAGTTCGTCGAATTCTTCGGCCCCGGCCTCGACCACCTCTCGGTCGCCGACAAGGCCACCATCGCCAACATGGCGCCCGAATACGGCGCGACCTGCGGCTTCTTCCCGGTCGACGCCGCCGCGCTCGACTACCTCAAGACCTCCGGCCGCGCTTCGGCGCGCGTCGCGCTGGTGCAGGCCTATGCCAAGGCACAGGGCCTGTTCCGCACCGCCAAGTCGCCCGATCCAGTGTTCACGGAAACGCTGACGCTCGACCTTGGCGACGTCGTGCCGTCCCTGGCCGGCCCGAAGCGTCCCGAAGGCCGCATCGCACTGCCCACGGTCGCAGACGGCTTCTCGCTCGCGCTCGCCAGCGAGTACAAGAAGGCCGAGGAGCCGGAGAAGCGCTTCCCGGTCGAAGGCAAGAACTTCGATCTCGGCCATGGCGACGTCGTGATCGCCGCGATCACCTCCTGCACCAACACCTCGAATCCGAGCGTCTTGATCGGCGCCGGCCTGCTGGCGCGTAACGCCGCTGCAAAGGGCCTCAAGGCCAAGCCCTGGGTGAAGACCTCGCTCGCTCCTGGCAGCCAGGTGGTCGCCGAATATCTCGCCAATTCCGGTCTGCAGCCCTATCTCGACAAGGTCGGCTTCAACCTGGTCGGTTTCGGCTGCACCACCTGCATCGGCAATTCCGGTCCGCTGCCCGAGGAGATCTCGAAGTCGATCAACGACAACGGGATCGTCGCGGCGGCCGTGCTCTCCGGCAACCGCAACTTCGAAGGCCGCGTCTCGCCCGACGTGCAGGCGAACTATTTGGCCTCGCCGCCCTTGGTCGTCGCCTACGCGCTCGCCGGCACCGTCACCAAGAACCTCGCCACCGAGCCGCTCGGCGAGGGCAAGGACGGCAAGCCGGTGTACCTGAAGGACATCTGGCCCACGACCAAGGAAATCAACGCTTTCATGAAGAAGTTCGTGACCGCGTCGATCTTCAAGAAGAAATATGCCGACGTGTTCAAGGGCGACACCAACTGGCGCAAGATCAAGACGGTCGAGAGCGAGACCTATCGCTGGAACATGTCGTCGACCTATGTGCAGAACCCGCCCTATTTCGAAGGCATGAAGAAGGAGCCGGAGCCGGTTACCGACATCGTCGAGGCGCGCATCCTCGCCATGTTCGGCGACAAGATCACCACCGACCACATCTCGCCGGCCGGCTCGATCAAGCTCACCTCGCCCGCGGGCAAATATCTCAGCGAGCACCAGGTGCGCCCGGCCGACTTCAACCAGTACGGCACGCGCCGCGGCAACCACGAAGTCATGATGCGCGGCACCTTCGCCAACATCCGCATCAAGAACTTCATGCTGAAGGGCGCCGACGGCAACATCCCCGAGGGCGGTCTTACCAAGCACTGGCCCGACGGCGAGCAGATGTCGATCTACGACGCCGCGATGAAGTACCAGCAGGAGCAGGTGCCGCTGGTGGTGTTCGCCGGCGCCGAATACGGCAACGGCTCCTCGCGCGACTGGGCTGCCAAGGGCACGCGTCTGCTCGGCGTTCGCGCCGTGATCTGCCAGAGCTTCGAGCGCATCCACCGCTCCAACCTGGTCGGCATGGGCGTGCTGCCGCTG
>NZ_JAEMSD010000014.1:0-306 GCF_016462955.1 Bradyrhizobium sp.
CATCGGCGTCGGCCGGGACGCGGGCAAGGATGTGGCGGTCGATCCCGGCCGAGGTGACGATGACGTGGCGGCCCGAGGCCGTCGCCCACGACGGAATCAGATCAGGCAGCAGCGTCGGCAGGCTTTCGACGGCCTTCTGCCGCTCGTGTCTTACCGTGGTGAGCCGGTCGATGCGCTCGGCGAGCAGGTCGGCGAGGGCCGAAATGTCGTGGCGGATCACCAGCCGCTTCTGGCGCGTCTGGTCGACGACCTGCACGAAGGCGCCGAGACAGATCGTGATCAGGAAGGCGATGATGAGCGTCGGCA
>NZ_JAEMSD010000014.1:316-15875 GCF_016462955.1 Bradyrhizobium sp.
GCGTCGGCACGGCGCGGCGCAGCGCTGGCTCCGCGGTCAGGAGCCGGTGATAGGCAGGTTTCGCGATCGATTGCGCCAATCCCTTGATCGAGTCGGATTGGACGCACGCGTTCGCGGCGTCTGCACGCGGCATGCCTTCGGCCCCCTGAAAACCAGTTCGAAAGCAGCCCCACGTCGCTTTCGAATCACACCGATTTGAATCCAGTTTTCGCGGGCTGTCGAGAGTCAACGAATCGTTAACGCGAAATTATTCTTATCCAACACGCAGTTTGTGCATCCTGCGTCCGCAAACTCACGGGCGCAGCGAGTCCGAAACGAGAACGTGTGACTCTTCGCGCGTTTCTCGTCACGCACGCGGCGGCTCGGCGTGGCTGATGACACGCTTCACGCTCGGGAACGCGTGCCGCAAGGCGCGCTCGATCGCATCGACGTGCTCGTGGACCTTGATCACGCTCATCGACGGCGCGGCGCGGCAGTGGAAGTTGACGATCTCGCCGGCATCGGTGTTGCGGACGCGCACATTGTGGATGTCGTGGATCTCGCCGCCGGCGGCATATTCCGTCAGCGCGGCGGCGATCGTCCGCACCCTCTCCGGCGCGGCATCGATCCCGAACGGCAGTTCCGGTTCCAGCGGCTCGATATGGACGTCGACCTCGACGTCCTCGCCGAACTCTTCCTGGATGTTGCGTTCCAGGTTGTTGGCGATGTCGTGGGCGGCCTCGAGCTGCATCGCGCCGTCGACCTCGAGGTCGATGCTGACGATCAGCTTGGCGCCGAGGTCGTGCACCGTGACGTGATGGACCGCGAGGCCCGAATTGTGCGCGATCACCATGATGCGGTCGCGGACGGTCTCGTTGTCGCGTGCGACGGGCACCGCGGCAAAGGTGAGGTCGGCATCGCCGAAGGCCTTGAGCACTGCGGCCTCTGCGTCGCGCTTGATCTCCTCGACGCGGTCAATGGGATAGGTCCGCGGCACTTTTGCGATGGCGTCGATGAACGTGGTCGCGCCGACCATCCGCACCCGCAGCCGCTCGACCTCGATCACGCCAGGCACGCTCCGGATCGCGGCGGTGGCCGCCTCCTGCGCGCCTTCGGGGGCGCGGTCGACCAGCGTCTGCACGGTCGAGCCGGCCATGCGCAGGCCGAGAGCTGCGATCATCACGGCGACCGCGGCGGCCGCGGCGGCGTCGCCCCACCAGAAGCCGAGGGCGGCGAGGATCAGGCCGATGATGACCGCGAACGAGCCCATCACGTCGGAGGCGAAATGCAGCGCATCCGCCGCCAGCGCCTGGCTCCTGGTCTCGCGCGCGGCACGCTGCAGGGCGCGGGCGCGCCAGAGATTGACGATGATGTCGATCACCAGCACGACGAAAGGCACGGCCGAGATGGTCGGCGGCGGGGTTCCCTCGCTCAGCCGGCTATAGGCCTCGACCAGGATGCCACCGGCGAGCACGTAGAGCAGGGCGGTGACGCCGAGCGCGGAGACGCTTTCCAGCTTGCCGTGGCCGTAATGGTGCTCGTCGTCCGCCGGCTTGTCGGACACCCGCACCACGGCCCAGGTGATGATGGTCGCGACGAGGTCGATCGTCGAGTGCAGGGCTTCCGAGATCAGCGCCAGCGAGCCGATCGCGATGCCGACCGCGAATTTGGCCGCCGCCATGCCGCCGCTGGCGAGGATCGAGATCGCCGCGACCGAGGTTTTGTCGGTGTGGGAGGTCATGGCGGGGATTTAGCAGGGCAGGGGTGAACATCAAGCGATGATTGTCAGCTGCTGTCGCAAGTGACTTGCAGGAGCGGAATACGCTCTCGCCCCGTCATGCCGGGGCGCCGAAGGCGAACCCGGAAATCCCGAGATTCCCCGCGGCGCTCTACACCGTCACCACGATCTTCCCCAGATGCCTGTTCGCCTCCATGTGCTCGAACGCCTGGTCGATCTGGTCGAACGAAAACACCTTGTCGATCGGAAGCTGCAGTTTTCGCGCCTCGACCGCACCCCAGATGTCCTTCCTGACCTCCGCGAAGATCTCGCGGACCTCCTCGATCGTGCGGGTCCGGAAGGTGACGCCGACATAATCGATGCGTCGCGCCGCGTGCAGGTCGAAGTTGAAATCGGCATGGGTGCCGCCGAGCCGGCCGACATTGACGATGCGGCCCAGAACTTTCGTCGCGGCGAGGTTCTGGCTCGCGACCTTGCCCGAGACTTGGTCGATGATGAGGTCGACGCCTTCGCCGTTCGTCGCCTTCAGCACCTCGTCGACCCATTTGGGATCGGACGAGTCGACGGCGAGGTCGGCGCCATGGTCCTTCAGCCGGCCGCGGCGATAGGCGTCCGTGGACGAACCGACCACCAGCTTCGCGCCCTTGAGCCGGGCGATCTGCATCGCCATTAACCCGACGCCGGAACTCGCGCCCTGGATCAGGACGCTTTGTCCCGCCTGAAGCCCACCGACCGTGACGACGGCGTTGTGCATGGTCGCGAGCGCGACCGGGAGGGTGGCGGCCTCCTCGAAATTCATGTTCGAGGGCGCGTGAAACAGCCGGCCGTGATCGGCGAGCGTATATTCGGCGAACGCAGCGCTGCCCGAGCCCATGATGCGGTCGCCGACCTTCACACCTTTTGCGTCGGGCCCGAGTTCGGCGACTTCGCCGGCCCATTCCATGCCGAGCACGGTGCCGACGCCGCCGGCCGCGCCGTGGGCGTGTCCCTTGCGCATGGCGGTGTCGGCGCGGTTGAGCCCGCAGGCGCGGACGCGAACCAGCACCTGCGTGCCTTTGGGCTTGGGTTGAGCGACGTCGGAAATCCTCGCCCCTTCAGGGCCGTAGACGTAGGCTTTCATGCAATACTCTCACCTGTTGCAGTGATTATTCCCAGCTTCGCGTTGCGGCTGAATGATCATGCCTTCCAGCCGCCCGCGGATGATCGCCTCCGCTTCGCGCACGATGCGGGAGACCAGCTCGGCGCAGCTCGGGATGTCCTGGATCAGACCCTGGACCTGACCGGCCGACCAGATGCCTTCGTCGGAATTCCCGGTGGCATAGACCATCTTGCCGCGGGCGCCGGCAACGAGCTCGCGGATGTCCTCGAACTTGGCGCCTTCCTTTTCCATCGCGACGACCTTGGTCGAGACCGCGTTCCTGGCGACGCGCGAGGTGTTGCGCATGGTGCGGAAGATCAGCTCGGTCTCGCGCTCGTCGTTGGCGACGATCTTCTCCTTGATGAGCTGGTGGATCGGGCTCTCCTTGGTCGCCATGAAGCGCGTGCCCATGTTGATGCCGTCGGCGCCCAGCGCCAGCGCCGCGACGAGGCCGCGCGCGTCGGCGAAACCGCCGGAGGCGATCATCGGGATCTTGATCTTGTTGGCGGCGGCCGGGATCAGGATCAGGCCTGGCGTGTCGTCCTCGCCGGGGTGGCCGGCGCATTCGAAGCCGTCGATCGAGATGGCATCGACGCCCATGCGCTCGGCCGAGAGCGCGTGGCGCACGCTGGTGCATTTGTGCACGACCTTCACGCCGTGCTTCCTGAACTCGTCGACATGCTCCTGCGGCTTGTTGCCGGCGGTCTCGACCACCTTGATGCCGCTTTCGATGATGGCGGCGCGGTATTCGGCATAGGGCGGCGGCTTGATCGCGGGCAGGATGGTGAGGTTGACGCCGAACGGCTTGTCGGTGAGGTCGCGGCAGCGCGCGATCTCCTTGGTGAGGTCCTCCGGCGTCGGCTGGGTCAGCGCCGTGATGAAGCCGAGCGCGCCGGCATTGGCGACGGCGGCGACCAGCTCGGCCCGGCCGACCCACTGCATGCCGCCCTGGACGATCGGGTGCTCGACGCCGACGAGTTTGGTGAACCGTGTCTGCAACATGATGCGTTTCCCCCTGGATGGCCCGCGGCCTCTGTTGTCGATTGATGACAGGAAGGATGCCGCCGGGGTCGGGAAATGTCTATTGCGGGGGCGTGCGATGGAGGCATGCGGATGGCGGGGTGATTCCGCGAGGCGGATAATCGGCGCATGCCGTCACCCGATCCGATGAGGCAAACTCTTTCCTCAAGCTCCGCTGTCATAGCCCGCGGGGGCGGGCTATCCAGTACGCTGCGGCTTCTCGGCTCCAGCCTCGCTGTCTCTGGAATACTGGATTGCCCGCTTTCGCGGGCAACGACACCGAGTATGGAGCGAATAGCTACCGCGCCGACAGCCGCACCATCTGCCGTCCGCCGTTCATTTCCTTCAAACTGTTGACGAACTTTTCGGGACGCTGCCAGCGATGGGGCACCTTCAATCCCATGAACTCGGCGATGTCGCCGATGAAGCCGGTGCAATTGGCGGTCTCGGCGTTCCACACCGGCGAGCTCGCCTGCAGCTCCTTGATGTAGGCGAACACGCGCTTGGCGTCGGCCTCGCTCAGATAGACGCGATAGCTCGCGGTCAGATATTCCGGATCGAGATCGCCGTAGCTCGCACCGGTCTCGGACGGCACAAAGGTGATATGACCGAGCACATAGGCGAGCGTGTCGCCGGCCGGCGTGAGGCCCGCGACTTCGACGGCCTTCTCGCTGGTCTTGCCGTACCAGACGAACGCATGGCCCCAGCTCGCCGCGGTCCGCGCGCGGAAGTCGACGTAGTAGGGGCCTTTCTCCACGCGCGCGACCGAGCGGCGTGTCGATGGCGGCGCTGGTCGCGACACGGTGTCGGTCGAAACAAGCGCGTTCGCATCGGCAACGCGCTTGTTTGCCTCGTGAGCCGACACCGAGGGCGTCGTGCATGTGAGCATAGCCGCAAGAGCGAAGCCTGCGAGGATGCAGGGTCCCGATCGACCAGCTTGGTTCGTCACGCTATTCCCCCGACCATCGGTGCTACCAGAGTCTGCGCGTATTCCGCCGCGCGTCAGTAGCGCGCCGCGACCGGGCCCGGCGCCTTGCCGATCGGGGCCTTTCCAACCGGGCTCTTGCCGATCGGCATCTTGCCGATCGGAGCCTGTTCGCCCGGATAAACCGGCACGGGCTGCCGACGCGGCAGATCCGCAGCGTTTGCGGCCGTCACCAGAGCAAGCGTGGCACCCAGAGCAATCACAATTTTCTTCACAGTCATACCCCTACAAGGTTTGGTCTAAACGCGGCAATGCCGTGCCCCCAGACACGCCTCACAAGGGCGGCGGAATGCGACGACAGTGCGGCAGGCGCGGGACATGTTGGCGGCATTGATCGGGCGGCGCGCAGATGTGATGTGTCTGGATGTTTCGCTGCGCGCTATCCATCCTGCGCGGCCGCTCAACCGATCCGGTTCAGGCTGTTCCTGATCGTCGCGAAGATTCCGCCGATGTCCTTGCGCAACGCGTCGAGCGCGTTGAAATTGTCGAAGACGCGCGCGAGGCGGTCTTCCACTTCGCGCTTGCTGTGGGTCAGCGCGTCGACGCGCGAGGCAAGGGTCACTCCGGCATTCGCCTCGATCTCGCTGACGGTCCTCGCGAGAAGGTCGCGCGTGGCGCCGACCTCGGCGATCATGGCCTCGATGCCGAACACCGGCGCATTGAGCGGGATGAGGTCGGCCTGCGACTTCGACAGCTCGGCCTTGAAGGCATTGAGCGTCGCCAATGTCTCCTGCAGCGCGCCGAGGCGTTGGCGCGACTGGACGATGAATTCGTTCAGTGCGTTCTGGCGCTCGGCAAGCGTCTTGCCGTCGGGATCGATCTCGACGTCGGCGAGCGAACGGTCGAGCTGAGCCTGGCGCTGGCCGAGCTCCTCGAAATCCAGCCGGATGCTCTTCAGGATGTTGAAACTGTCGTCGATGCGGGCGAGGCGCTGCTGGATCTCCATCTTGTTTTTCGAAAGCGTCTCGACGCGGGCGTCGAGCGGCGCATCGCCGCCGGTCTCGAGCTCGTCGAGGCTCTTGGCAAGACGGTCATGGCTGAGGCTGAGCTCGCCGATCAGCGCGTTGATGCCGGCGTCCGTCGATCGCAGCGGCGCCAGCTCCGCGTGAGACCTGGCCAGATCCTCCTTGTACTGGTTGAGGGTTGCAAACGTCTCCTGGACCGTGCCCACCCGCGTCAGCAGCAACGAGACGTCGCGCGCGATGTCCTTGAGCCGGTCGGCGAGGTTGTTCTTGCGGTCGTCGGTCTCGAGGTCGTGCAGGGAGCGCTCGAGCTGGTTCTGGCGGTCGCGGATCTCGGTGAATATGGGCTCGACGGTACGCCGCTGCTCGGCGACCTTGCCGACCATCTCGCGCAGGTCCTGCTGGCGTCGGCGGATCTCGGCGAGCTGGTCGTGCATGTCGGTGGATTCGTTGCGACCCTGCTGCAGCAGGGCACGCCGCTCGGTCTCGGCCAGCTTGTCGTGCAGACCCGAGACCGCCTCCCGGGGATCGCTCTCGATCAGGTGCTGGACGGTGGCATCGAGGTGGTTCTGGAGGGCATGGGCGACGACGACGTCCTCGCGGGTCTTCCTCAGGCGGTCACGGAGTGTCTTCAGGTTGCGGTCCTGCCGCGAGAGCCGCCAGGCCGAGCCGGCGATCAGGGCCACGGCAAGGGCCAGCGTTGCGCCGATGGTCGTGCGCTGCGGCACGGAGAGGCCGGCGAACCAGACGGGCAGGTGGGCGATGTCGTAGCCGAACGTCTGCTGGGCCAAGACCGCAATGACGGCAAGCAGGGCAAACCAGGCAACCAGGAAAAACAGCCACATCGTGAATTCCTCACGCCGGCGCAACATCGTCATAGTTGCCAAGAGCGGAACCGAGCGCAAGGGGCGGCCGGGCGCGCGGGAGCTTTCCGGTGCCGCAATCCCCGGCTGGTTGCGTCAGCGGATCGGTGCAAGGGCGGAGCCGGATTGTCGACGGCGCGGGGCCATAATCCCTAACCGTCATGCCAGGCCCGACGAAGTCGCGAGCCCGGACTCCATGCATCCCTAGCATTGCCTGCGGCTACGCGCGTTCCGGATGACGCAGAGCCGGTCGTCAGACTGCGCACTCATTTATTATCACCGCAGCGCGGCAAAATTGATCCGGCGCAAATCGCGCCGGCACGGCCGCTTTATCCTCCCAGGCAATCGACTTTAAACACCAGGGAGGATGCCATGACCAATGCAGGTAATGCACTACTGTGGACGGTTCTGTACGTTGCTCTCGCGTTCGGTGCGATCTTCGCGGTCTGGTTGGCTGACAAGCTGCGCTCGAACTTCCTCGGAAAATGATGGCGCAGAAGGCGTCGTCGTACGGGCGCGTGTCTAGGCCGCTGCTTGCGGTGTACCGTTGAGCGCCTCGTCGACGGCGGCTGCGATGTCGCGCATGCTGACGACGGAGACGAGACTGTAATTGTCGATCACGGGCAGATGCCGGATGTGATGCCGGTTCATCAGATGGCGAATGTGCTCGATCGTGTCCGAGGTGGTGCAGGACACCAGTTGCTGCACCGAGACGAGCTGCGAGACCTTGACGTTGACGGCATTGGCGCCGTGCTCGGCGACGGCGCGCACCACGTCGCGCTCGGTGAACATGCCGACCGCGGTGTTGCCTTCGGAGCGGACCACGTCCTTGACCACCAGCGCGCTGATGTTGTTGGCGCGCATCAGCTTGGCCGCGATCCCCACCGTCTCGTTCATACGTACCGTGACGACGCGCGGCGTCTTCTTGCGCAGAATGTCTCCGACCAGCATGGCGACCTCCCTGGGTAAACGTTGTGGGAAGTTTGGTATACATAATGCCAGTCGTCAAGCGCGAATTTGGCGGATCCGAAAATTCTTGTGACAGCGCTTCTGACGTTTGCCGCACAAGCAGAACGCCCGGCCGTGAGGCCGGGCGCTGTGATTGATGAATACGGCGTGGATCAGAGAGTCGATTTCGCGACCACGACCTTGCGCCAGGGCTTGAGCACCGCGATCGCCAGCAGCGAGGCCAGGATGTTGGCGCCGGCCGCGATGATGAACACGGCGTCCCAGGTGCCCGACGACTGCTGCATGTAGTTGGCGATCGGCACCAGCAGCGCGGCGGTGCCCTTGGCGGTGTAGAGCAAGCCGGCATTGGTGGTCGCGAACTTGGCGCCGAACGTGTCGGTGCAGGTCGAGGGGAACAGCGAGTAGATCTCACCCCAGGCGAAGAACACGAAGCCGGACAGCAGCACGAACCAGACCGGATCGTGGCCCCAGAGGTAGAGCATCCAGATGCCGAATCCCTCCATGCCAAAGGCGATGAACATCGTGTTCTCGCGGCCGATCATGTCGGAGATCCAGCCGAAGAACGGACGCGTCAGGCCGTTGAGCACGCGGTCGATCGTCGCCGCGAAGGTCACCGCCGTCATCGTCACCGCCATCAGGGTGACCGGCACGTTATCGACCTTCCAATCGACTGCGATCGGTTTCAGATTGGCGGTGACCATCAGACCACCGGCGCCGACGATCGCGAACATGAAGTACATCAGCCAGAAGATCGGCTGACGCAGCACCTCGGTCGGCTGATAGTTGCGGCGGGTCTGCAGCAGGTTGGCGTTCGCCACCACGTTCGGCACCTGGCCCGCCTTGGGCGCGAGCAGGAAGAAGGCGAGGATGCAGATGATGATGCCCTGGCCGAGGCCGAAATAGAGGAAGGTCGTCTGGAAGCCGCTGTCCTTGATCATGGCCTGGATCGGCGCCACGGTCAGCGCGGAGCCCGCACCGAAGCCGGCGGCCGTGATGCCGGCCGCAAGGCCGCGCTTGTCCGGAAACCATTTCAGCGCGTTGCCGACGCAGGTGCCATAGACGCCCCCGGCGCCGATGCCCGCGATGATCATGCCGAGATAATAGCCGTTGAGCGAGGTCGCATACGCGTTGATAGCCCAGCCGATGGCGCAGAGCACGCCGCCGACCAGCACGACGATGCGCGGGCCGTATTTGTCGACGAACCATCCTTCGATCGGCACCAGCCAGGTCTCGAACAAGACGAACAGGGTGAAGGCCCATTGGATGGAGGCGCGATCCCAGCCGAACGTCTTCTGGATGTCGGGGACGAAGAACGTCCAGCCGTATTGGTAGTTGGCGATCATCACCATCGCCGCCACACCGACGGCCAATTGCGCCCAGCGATACGCATCGCTCACACGTGAGACACCTGGGGCCGCAGCCGACTGCACCATGTCCGTCATTCAAAACCCTCCCGAATGCGCCCATCATTTTTATGTGTGCGCTAGCGCGCAGCTTGGTATGCAAGATGCCAATATTCAAGATGGGATGGAGAGGTGCGACAAAATAGCGCAGTTCACTCACATGACGTCTTAGAGGGGATCTGTAAAGCCTCAACCGCTGCGGGCGTAAAGCGTCGAATCTCCATCAAATCATTGATGAGGTTGCGATTCTGGCTTGTTTGAGGTTTTGAGAGCCATCTTGGGCGGCGCCCGCAGCGGGAGCTCTTCCCCCACGGGTCAGGCTGCGTCCAGCCGGCGCGCGACTTCTGCAGAGATGCCGTGGCTCCTAAAATTCTGTATTCCAGAAGTCTGGGCTGCGGCATTCTGACGTCAAGAGCGATGCGGATTCCGCAGCCTTCCGCCTCACGCCATCGACGTGCGCAGCCGGCTATAGCCTTCCTGGATCACGGACCAGAACAGGGCGACGACGCCGAGCGCCATGATGGTGCTGACGAGTCCGTTGGAGAAGAATACGCCGAGCGAGCCCTGCGATCCCAGCAGCGATTGCCGGAAGGCTTCCTCGGCCTTGTCGCCGAGCACGATGGCGAGCACGAGAGGAGCGAGCGGGTAGTTGCACTTCTTCAGGAGATAGCCGAGCACGCCGAACACCAGCATCAGCATCACGTCGAAGGTGCTGTTATGAACCGAATAGGCCCCGATCGCGCACAGCACCAGGATCAGCGGCGCGATGATGCCGAAGGGCACGCGCAGGATCGCGGCGAAGATCGGCACGCAGGTGAGCACGACGATGAGGCCGGCGAGATTGCCGAGATACATCGAGGCGATCAGGCCCCAGACGAATTCCTTCTGCTCGACGAACAGCATCGGGCCGGGCTGCAGGCCCCAGATCAGGAGGCCGCCGAGCAGCACGGCCGCCGTCGGCGAGCCCGGCACGCCGAGCGAAAGCATCGGCAGCAGCGCGGCGGTGCCCGCGGCGTGCGCGGCCGTTTCCGGTGCGATCACGCCCTCGATCTCGCCCTTGCCGAAATTGTTGCCGCGTCGCGACAGGCGCTTGGCGATACCGTAGCTCATGAAGGAGGCTGGCGTTGCGCCAGCGGGCGTGACGCCCATCCAGCACCCGATCAGGCAGGAGCGCAGCGAGGTCATCCAATAGGCGGGCAATTCCCGCCAGGTCTGCAGCACCACGCGAAGGTTGATGCTGGCCTTGCCGCCGCGGAACGCCAGCCCTTCCTCCATGGTCAGCAGGATCTCGCCGATGCCAAACAGGCCGATCACGGCGATCAGGAAGTCGAAGCCGTTGAGCAGCTCGGTGACGCCGAAGGTCAGCCGCAACTGTCCAGTGATGGAATCGAGGCCGACCGCCGCCAGCGCGAAGCCCATCATCATCGCCGCGATGGTCTTGAACGGCGGCTCCTTGCTGAGGCCGACGAAAGAGCAGAAGGCGAGGAAGTAGACGGCGAACTTTTCCGCCGGGCCAAATCGCAGCGCAAAGCCTGCAACGAGAGGCGCAACCAGCGTGATCATGACGACGGCGAACAGCGCGCCGACGAAGGAGGAGGTGAAGGCGGCCGTGAGGGCTTCGCCAGGCTTGCCCTGCTGCGCCATGGGATAGCCGTCGAAGGTGGTCGCCACCGACCACGGTTCGCCGGGTATGTTGAACAGGATCGAGGTGATGGCGCCGCCGAACAAGGCGCCCCAATAAATGCAGGACAGCATGATGATGGCCGATGTCGGCGGCATGCTGAAGGTGAGGGGAAGCAGGATCGCGACGCCGTTGGCCCCGCCCAGCCCCGGCAGCACGCCGATGATGACCCCGAGCGTGATGCCGATCACCATCAGCATGATGTTGTAGGGCTGCAGGGCGACTGCGAAGCCGTGAAACAGGTTGGCCAACTCTTCCATGTCAGGACGTCCTGCAGCAGCAATTGAATGAATGCGTGGCTCTCACAGGCCGAGCCATTCCTCGACCGGCCCCTTGGGAAGCGGCACCAGGAACCAGCGCTCGAAAACCAGATAGGTCAGGACCGGCATGCCGATCGCGACCGCGGCGACCGTCAGCCAGCGATAGCCGCCGAGCCAGCGCATGAACCAGGCGATGAAGACCATCGAGGCGACGTAGAGGCCGATGAACGGCATCGCACCGACATAGATCGCGGTGGGCACCACGACGCTCATCACCTGGCGCAGCTGTCCCCATTCCGCGAACAGCCGGCCGTCATCGTCGCGTTGCGCGTGCCAGAGGTTGATCGCGCTCGCGCCGACGATGGCGGCGCCGATATAGAAGGGGAAGAAGCCGGCACGTGGTCCCTCCGCACCCCAATTGATGCCGGCCTTGATGCTACCGAAGATCACGACCAGGCCGAAGGCGCCGATCAGCAGCGCCATGCCGATTTCCAGCGTCTTGTGTGCGGGGCCGGATTCGGATCGGGATCGTTCAGTCATGAGGCCTCCACGCGGAGATGCAGTCGTTCGCGGTCGCTCCCGGCCGAGGACGCGCAGCATCCTCGGCCGGCATCGATGCCGTGGCTCAATTCGATGCGAGGAAGCCGGCTTCCTTCATCAGGCCCTCGTGACGCTTCTCCTCCGCCTCGATCCACTTGGCGTAATCGGCGCCGGTCAGGAACGTCGTGTTGAAGGCGCCGCTCTTCATGAAGTCCTGCCATTCCGGCGTGGCGCGCACCTTCTTGAACAGCTCGACGTAATATTCGACCTGGTCCTTGGTGGCCTTGGGCGCCATGAAGATGCCGCGCAGCATGAGATATTCCATCGCAAGGCCCTGCGACTTGCAGGTCGGAACATCCTTCCAGGCCTTGCCGTCGGCGATCGGCTCGTCATAGGCCATCGGCTGGGCGTCGAACACGCAGAGCGGACGAAGCTTGCCGCCGCGCCATTGCGCGACCGCCTCGATCGGATTGTTGACGGTCGAATCGACGTGATTTCCGACCAGCTGCACCGCGACTTCGCCGCCGCCCTTGTAGGGAATGTAGGTGAACTTGGCATCGATCGCCTTCTCGATGCCGACCGTGATGATCTGGTCTTCCTGCTTGGAGCCGGTGCCGCCCATCTTGAATGAGCCGCTCGGCGCCTTTTTCGCGGCGTCGATGTAATCCTTGACGGAGCTGTACGGCTTCTCGGCATTGACCCAGAGCACGAACTCGTCGAGCGCGAGCATCGCGACCGGGGTCAGATCCTTCCAGTTGAACGGGATGCCCGTGGCGAGCGGGGTCGTGAACAGGTTCGACAGCGTGATGATGATCTTGTGCGGATTGTTCGCCGACGTCTTCACGTCGAGGAAGCCTTCACCGCCCGCGCCGCCGGCCTTGTTGATGACGACCAGCGGCTGCTTCATCAGGTTGTGCTTGGTGACGATGCCCTGGATTGTGCGTGCCATCTGGTCGGCGCCGCCGCCGGTGCCCGCGGGCACGATGAACTCGACCGGGCGGACCGGCTCCCAGGCCGCGCGGCTCGCGGTGCTGCCGGCGCACGACATCACGATTGCCGCCGCAGCGACATTCAGAACGAACGGCTTCATCTGCTTCACTCCCTGTCGAACCATTCAACGCGGCCGCTCTTCGGCGGCTTGCGTCAGTCTATCTTGAGTCACATGCTTGGGGGTCACCGGTCTCGGACAATCCCCATGCAAGTCCCGGTAGAAATTCTAGGAGGGGGGACAGGGCGCGGCATCCGCTCCTTTCGGCTAAGGTTCCGCCACGGCTGGCGGCGCGTGGCGTGGCCGTTCCCGTCCTGCGGTGGTTTCCCCCGTCTGTGCTTTGTTCGTAAATTGCTCTTGGTCGAATGGTATGCGAGATGCCAGCGAACAAACAATCGGATCGGGAGGGCACGTCGTGGACTAATTGTCGCAGTTTGGCCCGCGCGCTGGTTGGGATGCGACAAGCAAATGGCCCCGACAAGCGGGGCCATTCGTGAAACGGCTTCGGGCTGTCAGCCCGCAATCTGCACGCTGAATGAGGCCTTACAGGCCAAAACGTGGCAGCTGGCCGTTGCGATTCGAGATTTCGGCGCTTGCCATCAGGAAGCTGTCGATCGTCGCCATCAGACGGGCGAACAGCGACGACGACGGTGCGAGAGCAACGGAAGCGGTCTTGGACATCGGAAATCCCTTTCTGGAAGCAGCCAATCCTGCTGCCTCATGTGAAGGTAATTTACGTATACCAGATGCCAGCGTCCAGCCGCGTGTTTGCATGGCAGCATTCGGTCTCCCGCATTGCGGCATAGCGGCGAGGACTTCCGGCGAGCATTGACATTGCCTGCGGAAACGTGGATGTAATGTTATAACATTACATAGTGAGATGCCGTGTCTCGCCGCCCTCGACCCATCCCGCTCAAAAGGCTGTTTGACCTTCATGCCCAAACTCCCCGTCACCGTCTTGTCCGGCTTCCTCGGGGCTGGAAAGACCACTTTGCTGAACCACGTTCTCAACAACCGGCACGGACTGAAAGTGGCGGTGATCGTGAACGACATGAGCGAGGTGAACATCGATGCGGACCTGGTCCGCGATGGTGGTGCCAACCTCTCACGGACTGACGAGAAACTGGTGGAGATGACCAACGGCTGCATCTGCTGCACCCTGCGGGACGATCTGCTGAGGGAAGTGCGTGGGCTCGCCGAAAGCGGCCGCTTCGATTATCTGCTGATCGAATCGACCGGCATTTCGGAGCCGCTTCCGGTCGCAGCGACGTTCGATTTCCGGTCGGAGGAGGGCGAAAGCCTCTCCGACGTCGCCCGCCTCGACACGATGGTGACGGTGGTCGACGCCGTCAACCTGCTCAAGGACTATGCCTCGACCGAGTTTCTCGGCGAGCGCGGCGAGGCGCTGGACGGAGACAGGCGGACGCTGGTCGATCTCCTCGTGGAGCAGATCGAGTTCGCCGACGTGATCGTCCTCAACAAGGTGGACGATGCCTCGCCGCAACAGCGCGAGGCGGCGCGGCAGATCATCCGCGCGTTGAATCCCGAAGCCGACATCATCGAGGCCAATCACAGCCGTGTGCCCTTCGACCGCGTGCTCGACACCGGCCGCTTCGACTTCGAGAAGGCCCAGCAGCATCCGCTCTGGTACAAGGAGCTCTACGGTTTCGCCGACCACGTGCCCGAGACGCAGGAATATGGCGTGACGAACTTCGTTTACCGCGCCCGCCGGCCGTTCGATCCCTCGAAGTTCGACGCGTTCGTCAAGCAGTCCTGGCCGGGCGTGATCCGGGCGAAAGGTCATTTCTGGCTGGCGACGAGGCCGCAATGGCTCGGCGAAATCAGCCAGGCGGGAGCGATCGTGAGGACCGAAGCCTTGGGTTTCTGGTGGGCGAGCGTCCCGAAGGAGCGGTGGCCCAACGACGAAGGCTGGCGCAAGCGGCTCGGCCAGTATTGGGACAAGGTCTACGGCGATCGCCGCCAGGAGATCGTGTTCATCGGCACCGGCATGGACGAAGCCGAGATCCGCCGCAGGCTGGATGCATGTCTTGTCCCCGATACGTCCAGCATGGACACCGCCGCGTGGTCCGTACTCGCCGATCCCTTTCCGGCCTGGCGTCGAGGCGATCAGTCCAACTGAGCGGCGTGAAGATCGGAGTTCCGGCGCGAGGTCGTGGCCCGGTCATCTCCATCTCCGGCCAGGTCTTGCAAGGGGACGGCAAAGCCGTTAGTGCTCTGCCCCCTTTCCAAGCATCTGCAAGAAGTGGTTCATGTCGAGCGCCTCGCCCGCCGTCTCGATCGGCATCGATTTTGGCACCAGCAACACGGTCGTGGCGCTGGCGGCGGACGACCGCCGGGTCGAGGCCATTCGCTTCGACCACGGCGGGCAGCGCCACAGCGTCTACGTGTCGGCGCTGTGCTTCTGGGAGGATCGGCCGGGCGCCGGCGTCCAGGCCGAAGGCGGCCCGTGGGCGATCGAGCAGTTTCTCGAAGGCCGCCACGTCTACCGCTTTCTGCAATCGTTCAAGACCTTTGCGGCGAGCGCCAGCTTCAACACCACGCAAGTCTTCCGGCAGCGCTACAAGTTCGAGGACATCCTGGCGGCGTTCCTGCGCACGCTGGCGCGCCATGGCGGAGAGAAGTTCGGCTTCGACGCCGCGACCATCACGGTCGGCCGCCCGGTGCGCTTTGCCGGCGGTAATCCCGACGAGGCTCTGGCGATGCAGCGCTACCGGGCCGCGTTCGAGCGCTTGGGGGCCGGCCACGCCCGCTACGTCTACGAGCCCGTCGGCGCGGCATTCTCCTTTGCCCGCAAACTGGAGCGCGATGCCACCGTGCTGGTCGCCGATTTCGGCGGCGGCACCAGCGATTTCTCGGTGATGCGTTTCTCGCGCGCGGGCGGCGTCTTGCGCGCCGAGCCGCTCGGCAGCCTGGACGCTGCGGTCGAGTTTGGGGATCGGGTCAGCACCCCACACTCGCTGCGAGATCAACAGGCAGGGCGCGTGCACCGACAACACCGGCATACCGTAACGG
>NZ_JAEMSD010000014.1:15885-25496 GCF_016462955.1 Bradyrhizobium sp.
GGCTCGGCAAGGGCTCCAGCTTCCGCTCGTTCGACAAGGTGCTGCCGGTCCCGGCCGGCCACTACACCAACCTCGCGCGCTGGCATCAGCTGGCGATGATGAAGAGCAACGGCGATCTGCGCGAACTCCGCGAGCTCCAGCGCACCGCGCTGAAGCCGAAGCTGCTCGAGGATTTCATCACCATCGTCGATCTCGACCTCGGCTTTTCGCTCTACCGCGCGGTGTCCGACGCCAAGGTCGCGCTGTCCGCACAGGACGAGGTGGATTTCCGCTTCAAGGGCGGCGGTGTCGACATCGGCGCGGCCATCACGCGGAAGAAATTCGAATCCTGGATCTCCGACGACATTGCCCGGCTGGGCGCCATCGTCGACAAGGTGCTCGCGGAGGCCGGCATTGCCGCGCGCGACATCGAGAAGGTGTTCCTGACCGGCGGCACCTCCTTCGTGCCCGCGGTGCGAAAGCTGTTCGCCGATCGCTTCGGCAACGAGCGGCTGATGTCGGGCGACCAGTTCGAGTCCATTGCCTACGGCCTTGCGCTGATCGGGCACAGCCCGGACCCCGACCGCTGGACGGCGGATGGCGGGCTCGCCGCGACCCCGTAGCAGGCGGCAAGGAGCGTCCCGGCAGAAGGCTGATTGGCCGTTACTTCTGCTGAATCCGGTTCAGATAGTCGATCACGGCGAGAATGCGAGTCCGCACCACGACCTCCGGGGCTTGCTGCGGCCCGGCTTTCTGCCAGTAAGTGGGATCAACCGCGTGGGGCAGGTTGACGATCGGGTTGAACCGTTCGCCCCAGATCGGCATTTCACGCGTGCCATGGGCGGGGACCGATTTCGCCCCGTAGATGGTCTCAAAGACGGCGTTGGTGGGAAACACCCCGTTGTTGTTGCTGGTCAGCAGGGTCAGGTCGGACGGCGCCGTCTTGAGCTGGCCGCTGACCGGTCCCTTGCCCTTCGCGTCGGCGCCGTGACAACTCGCGCACGACGACAGAAATTCCGCCCTGCCGATGTCGATTTCTTCGGCTTGGGCGGACGCGGCGAAACCGGCGGCAAGACCGGCAATGATCAAGCATGCGACGGTGGATCTCATCATCTCGCCTCCGATCGGCAGGGAGTCTCGTGCTCCTAGCCGCTTCGCCCTCCTGGCAGTTTGATGCATATCAAGACCGCGCACCAGTGCTGCCGCCCGGGCAAAAGCGCGCAGCGCCGTGCCCGCGCGTCTGTCGTCGTATCGGAAAGCTCGTGGGCACGGCGCTTTGCGCCTTTACCCGCCTCGCGATGTTGATGTCGTTGCTACTGGTGGATCTCCGGCTCGACGAGCTTGGCCAGGTTGCGCAGCGATTCCTGCCAGCCGAGATAACAGGCCTCCGGCGGAATGACGTCGGGGATGCCGGATTGCGTGATGTCGATCTCGGTGCCGACCGAGACCTTCTTCAGGATCACGGTCACCTCGATCAGGCCGGGCAGGTTGGGGTCCTCGAACCTGTCGGTGTAGCGGAGGCGTTCGCCTGGCACGAGCTCGACGAACTCGCCGCCGAACGAATGGCTGTGGCCCGTGGTGAAATTCCGGAACGACATCCTGAACGTGCCGCCGACCTTGGGCTCGAAATGATGCACCGTGCAGGTGAAGCCGTTCGGCGGCAGCCATTTTGCCATCGCATCGGCCTCGAGGAAGGCGCGATAGACCTTCTCCGGGCTGGTGGCGAGAACGCGGTGTAGGCGGACGGTATTGGGCATGGTTGTTATCCTTGGTGCTGATGGGCCCGAGCTCGGCGTTGATGGCCCATTCATGTCACGAGGACGACCGCAAGGCTGCCGATCCGACAGGCGGCTCGGATTTTTTGTCGCGGGGGCTGATGTCGCGAGCCCTCGTATCCGAGAGCCCTGAACCTCGCAGCACGGCAATCGCAGATGGAGCGATACCGCCTGCAGCCATCCTTCGAGACGCCCGCTTTGCGGGCTCCTCAGGATGAGGACCGAGTGCGTTGGGCTGGGTTCAATGAGCACCGATGCCTCTTAGCCTCATCCTGAGGGCCCGCCGCAGGCGGGCGTCTCGAAGGACGAGGCGCGCGCTCCGCTCGCGCTAAGCACATATGCGAGAACCCTGCCTGCCCAGAGGCCGCAGAACGCACAAGCTCTGTCCAGGTTTAACCGCGGCACGCGAGGAACACGATGCGCGGTGGCTTGTTGTTCGCGATCGGAACAGGAGACAACCGGATGATCAGGAAGCTCGTGCTGGGCGCGGTGATCGCGTCGATGATGGGATCCACCGCGATGGCGCAACCCAGTCAGCCACAGGGAGGCGCGCAAGCAGGTGTCGGCGGAACGAACGACACCACGAAGAACAGGGGCAAAACCAAAGACGGCATGACGACCGGAACGTCGTCCGCCGGCACCACCGACGGCTCAGGCAGCAGCGCCCCCGGCGGCCAATCTTCCAAGAAGAGCTCGATGCCCAAATGACTTAGCTCGGGATCAAGCGAACTCAGGATGCGCCCATGGTTCGGCCTAGGACCAAACGATGGGCGCAAATTTCAAGCCGCGGCGGAGAAGCTCTGCGCGGAGCAGCTCAGCGCGCTCCTTTGCGGCAGCTCCGACCAGGCGATATCTGTGACCCAGGGCTTTGTCGGCTTCGACCTGACGTCGAATGTTCTCATACAGCCGAACAATGCTCTGGTCGGTCAGATGATCGAAGCTGGCAACCGAGGACAAGACGTCCGCGGTCGGGCGGCTCGCTCGCAGAGCCGACAGGACGGCATCAAGAGATTTCTCATCGCCCATGTGACGCGCCGTCCCGCTGCTGATCGACACGGACACTATGGGGCCGAGTTGAACGAGCGGAGATAACAAATGTTAACTGACGGCAAGCAAGCGGCTGCTCGGCCTATGCCACGTCCTGCGGTGTCATCGTGAACGCCAACCGGTAGCGGCCGAGCGTCGGATTGTCGTGCGCGCCGGCTCCGCGAAGCGATGACGGCGAGAGCTGTCCGGCGATCATGGCTTCGACCGCATCCCTATCGTAACCCGACAACAGAACGATCCAGTCGGCGGCGCCGTCCTTGCCGCGGATCTGCTGCTCCGTGGTGGGCGAACTCGTCCTGGGCGTATCGGTCAGGAGCAGGTGGGCGCCCGTCAGCCCCGGCTTCGAGGCGAGGGCGCCGAGCGTGTCGAGAAGGTACGCCTGCAGCTCGGCGGCGCGTCCGGCGTGCGGCGACAGCCTGATGGTGGCGAGCGCGCCTGCCACGCCACCGCCAAAGCTCGCGACGATCCGGCATTGACTGCGCACCATGCCGAGATGATGCGGCATCATCTTGGACGACCACGGCGTCGGTGCGTTGAGCCGGTCGAGATATCCCTTCGACGTGAGCACCTCGTATTGCTCCAGCTCGTACAGCACGAAAAAGCCTTCGGCGTCCGTCGTGCTGCTCCAGCGCGATCCGCGCCGGAAGCCGGGAATGCTCATCCGCTCCGGAAAGTGCTCATGCGAATGCCAGTCGCCGAACTCGGCGCGCTGTTCGGCGCGAACGCTCCACCACATCGCGACGGCGGCCTTGCCGAGCAGTGACATGTTGATCCTCCCTGTCTTGCGCCGGGCTATCGCATCTTTCCGGCCATCCTTCGAGACGCTCCTCAGTAGATTCGTCAGTTCGGCAAGCCTCGATGGAGCTTGGCTCGACCGTCTGTTTTGCGCGCCGAACCCTGCGAGCCCTACGCCCGGACCCGGCTTTCGATTTCGCCGCGCTCAATCGTCAGCGTCACGTCGGCGAAGGTCTCGAGCAGCTTCGGGTTCGACTCCGTGATCAAAAGGGTAATGTCCGGGTCCTGCGAACGAAGCCGACGCAGCGCCTCGGCGTATCTCTGCGCCAGCACAGGGGCGAGGCCCTGGAACGGCTCGTCCAGAATGACGAGGCGGGTGCCCAGCATCGGGGCGCGTCCGAGCGCGACCATCTTGCCTTGGCCGCCTGAGACGGAGCCCGCCGGGCGACCCGCCAGTTCCCGAAGCTCCGGCAGGACGGAGTACGCTCGCTCCAACCGCCGGCGCGCCTCGTCCGCGCCAAGTTTCGCGACGCGACCGGGCAACAGAATGTTTTCTTCCACCGTAAAGGCCGAGAAGAGACGACGGTCTTCGGGGGCGTAGCCGATCCCTAAGAAGGGCCGGCGGTGCGGAGGAACATGTCGGAGATCCTGACCGCCCAGGCGCACGATGCCGCTCGCCTTCGTGAAGCCCATGATGGTCCGTACCGTCGTGGTTTTGCCGGCGCCGTTTCGCCCGATGAGCGCGGCGGTCGCGCCCGGCGGCAGCGAGAAGCTGACGCTGCGCAGCACCGGAGCATCGGCGATCGCGACGTTGACGTTCTCGAAGTCCAGCATCGCCGTCATATGCCGATCACCTGTTCACGGACCTTGGGATCGGCCAGAACCTCCGCCGGCGTGCCGACCTTTTGGATCTTCCCGACGTTCCACACCGCGACCCGGTGGGCATAGCGCTCCACCATGTCCATGTCGTGCTCGACGAAGACCGAAGTTACCTTCTCCTTGGCGAGCGCGGACGTCAGGATGTCCATGATCTCCAGCTTCTCCGCGGAGGCGACGCCCGAGGTGGGCTCGTCCATCAGCAGCAGTCTGGGCTTCAGCGCGAGCGCCAGGGCGATGTCGACCAGCTTGCGTTGTCCCTCGGGAAGCTCCCTCGCCTTGCGGGACGCGTACGACTTGACGCCGACGAGATCCAGCAGGCGCTCCATTTCAGGCAGCTCGGGCAGGGCGGAAAGCGCCGTGAAGCCGGAAGGGCTTCCCAGCCGCGAGGCCGCGGCAATCAGCATGTTCTCCATCACGGTTTGATCGAGAAAGAGCTGCGGTATCTGAAAGGCCCGCGCGATGCCGAGCTTGGTGATCGTGCGCGGGAGCTGCGCCGTGATTTCCTGGCCCAGGAAGCTGATGCTTCCGGCCTGCGGCCGCAGATAACCCGTCGAGATGTTGAGGAAGGTGGTCTTTCCGGCGCCATTCGGTCCGATGATCGCGAGGTTCTCGCCTTCGAGCACGTCCAGGTCGATACCGTCGGCGGCGACGACGCCACCGAACCGGATCTTGATGCCCTTCGCGGAAAGGAGGACGCTGGCCATCAATGTCCTCCCTGCTTCGCCTGGCCGTAGCGCTGCCTGAGACCTATCAGTCCGTTGGGCGCATAGAGAATGATGACGATCAGGACCACGCCGAGGATCAGCTGCCAGGTGTCGGCCAGGTGGGCCGCCGCATAGAAGCGCACGCACTCGAACATCGCCGCGCCGGCGAACGCTCCGAAGGCGTGGGCGCTGCCGCCGAGGATCGCGATGAACACGAACTCGCCCGACTTCGTCCAGAACCCGAACTCGGGCGTGGCGATCTGCTGGATGATCGCCACCAGCGCGCCGCCGATGCCGCCGAGAAAAGCCGAGATCATGTAGCCTATCAGAAGCACGCGCCGCGCGGACGTCCCGAGGTACTCGAGCCGGGTCTCGTTCGACTTGATGGCACGCAGCATGTGCCCGAGCGGGCTCTCGAGATAGCGTTGCACGCCATAGAAGGCGACGACCGCGGCCAAGAGGCTCACGTAAAGAATGACGTACTGGAAGGTTTCGGGCGTGAACGACAGCCCCAACAGGGCTGGACGAGGGACCCGGATGCCGTCGGCGCCGTTGGTGTAATGAAACATCTTCTCCAGCAGCGACCACAGCACCATCGAAAACGCCAGATTCAGCATCCCGAAAAAGATTTCCCGGTAGCGGACGACGAAGAGCCCGACGATGAGGCCGAAGACGGCGGAGGTTATGCCGCCCAGCGCGATGAAGAGCACGATGTCGCCGCCACCGACATACTTGCCCCAGAACGCCGCAGTATACGCCCCGGTCGCGAAGAACATGGCATGTCCGAACGACACCTGCCCCGCCTGCAGCAGAAGGATGATACCGAGAACGACGATGCCCTTCGCGAGGATCAAGGCGAACAGGGTCGCCCAACTCGACACAAAAAGGGGCGCGACGGCGCTGACCAGAAAGAAGATGATCGCGACGGCGGTGACCGGCTTGATGCGACCGCTCATCATATTTTCCTGACCTGCACGGCGCCGAACAGGCCGAACGGACGCACCAGAAGCACCAGCACCATCAGCAGATAGGGAACCAGAACTTCGAATTCCGGCTGGAGATAGATCACGAAGGCACGGGTCAGGCCGATCATCAGCGCGGTGAGCGCGGTGCCCTCGATCTGGCCGAGACCCGCGGTCGCAGCGACGGCAAAGGACAGCACGATCATGTCGGCCCCCATGCCGGGGACCAGCGAGGTGGTCGGCGAGGCCAGCGCTCCTCCCAATGCGGCCAGACTCGCGCCGATCACGAAGGTGACGAAATAGACGCGTTTTGCGTCGATCCCGATGGCCGTCGAAGCCTCGCGGTCCTCCGTGACTGCAAGGATCACCGCTCCCGACAGCGTCCTGCGCAGGAAGTAGCGGAGCCCGAGCAGCGTCGCCAATGCGACGCCGGGCAGGAGAATGACCTGGTACGAGGTGTAGCTGACGCCGAACACGGCGACGTTGGGAAGCAGTCTCAACGGTTCCGCGGCGAAGATGGGCTGCACGCCCCAGATCAGACGCTGCAAATTGTCCATGATCATGAAGGCGGCGAAAGTGATCAGAAGCTGGAGGACGTCTTCCTGTCCGGAGAGCGGTCGCAGCAGAAACCGTTCGATGAAACCGCCGCATACGACGCCGATCACGATGGAGGCTGCCAGCAGCGCGGGGTAGGTGAGCCAAGGCGATATCGGCGCGACTGCAAGGCTGAACGTCGCAGCCAGGTAGGCGCCGAACGCGTACAGCGAACCGTGCGCGACGTTGACCACGCGCAGCACGCCGAAAATCAGGCTGAGCCCGACCGAGACCAGGAACACCAGTGCGGCGTAGCTGATCCCGTCGAGGATAGCCAGGATAGCGAGTGTCGAGTTCATGATGGCCTTTGGAAAAGGTCCGTCCTCCGGGGCGGGCTCGGAGGACGGGATCAAACGTCGAGTGTGCCGCTACTGGGCTTTGAAGCTCGGCACGTCCATCTTGACGAAGTCCGGCTTGAGCGTCTTCAGCCACTCGACCGACCGTACGCCCGCCGGGTTGGTGATCGTCTTCGGATCGAAGATCATCATGTTGTCGAGCAGCTTGAAGTCGTACCCCGGAACGGACTTGGTGACGCCGACCAGCTGAGCTTCGAGACCCTGGTTGTCCTCGGGCCGCAGCGTAATCGGACGGCCGAAGCCGGTGGCGAACTCGGTGCCCGCCGTGGCGTCGACCACCTGCTCGCGCGTGGGCCAGTTGCCGCCGTTGGCTTTGATGGCCTTGTCGTAGGCCGTCTGCAGTGCCTTGAACGCCTGCGCCATGTGATAGACCGGGTAGATCGGCCATGCACCGGTCTTCGCCTTGAAGGCTTCATTGAACGCCTTGAAGGCCGCGTCGTCCTTCTTCTCGGGATGCAGGAACCAGTGGTCTCCGCGCGCGCCGACGATCAGGCCTTCAGGCAAGTCCTTGCCCAACCGCTGGATCGACGATTCGCCGATCCCGAGCACGAAGGTCGACTGCTGCAACAGGCCGCGCTGACCGGCCTGGCGGACCAGCGTGTCGAGATCTCCGCCCCAGGACGTGGTCAGAACCACGTCCGGCCGCAGCGCCAACAGACGGGACACCTCGGTGGAGTAGTCCGGTGCGCCGAACTTCGGGAAGAGCTCCGCGACGACTTGCACGTCCGGCTTCATCGCCTTGAGCGCGGTCGAAAAGATCTCCCAGCTCTCCCGACCCCATGCATAATCCTGATTGACCACCGCGATCGTCTTGAAGTCGGGCTTGGTCTTGAGCAGGTAAAGCAGCACGGCCAGCATTTCCGGCGTGCCGTTCGCCTGGGTCCGGAAATTGTAGCGGTACTTCTTGGTTTCGAGGATGGAGGCCGCACCGCAGTCCCACATGAAATTCATGACTTTGAGGTCTTCGGCGACCGGCACCAGCTGGGTGCAGCTGCCTGACGAGATCGAAGCAAACGTGGCATCGACCTTTTCGTCCTGCACCACGCGTCGGTAGTTCGAGACGAGCGCCTCGCCTCCCGCGCCTTCGTCGATGAACGAGAGCTTGACCGGCACGCCGCCGATGCCGCCCTTCTTGTTGAGGTCCTCCGCGATCATCTCCGCCGCGGCCTTCGCCGGCACACCGAAGACCGACGCGGGGCCCGACAGGAACGTCGTGATGCCGATTTTGAGCTCCGACGGCTTGGTCTGTGCAAGCGAGGTGCCGGTAAAGGTCGCGACCAAAAGCCCAGCCGCAACCGCAGTCTTGAGAAACTGCATCGAAAGTCCTCCCTGTTCTATATGTCGCACCCGGCTTCAGCCGCCGTGCGCTTCTTATTGGAACAACGGTACTATAATTGTCGCGCGTTGCCAGCCCCCTTGGCCGCCATTCGCGAGCCGACGAGCCTGGTTCGATGCCGCAGCGCATTGTGTCGGTCTGCGCGAGTGGAGGGACACGGTCCCCAACATGGTCGATGCCTTTAATTCCATGGTGCGATAAAAGCTCCGGCCAGAGCCAGCAGCGCGCGCAAGGGCTCCTGGTTGCGGCCTCCTTCATTTCAGCTGACGATGCGGCATCATCTTCGCCGACCACGGCGACGGCGCGTTGAGCCCGTCGAGATATGCTTTCGAGGTGAGGACCTCGTATTGCTCCGGCCCGTAGAACACGAAGAAGCCGTCGGCATCCGTCGTGCTGCTCCAGCGCATTTCGAGGATGCCTCGTTGCGGAAGTCGGCGCAGTCGCTGGCAGCCGCGACGGCAGCATCCGCTTTGCCCATTCAGCCGATGTTTCGAACTCTTTGCTGTCTAAAGTTCCTCAGTGACTCCGAGGCTTCCGCAGAGCGATCACGCCGATCGCCACCAGCAAACCGGTGCTGACCAGGGCCAGCCCTGCAAGCTGGAGACTGTTTGGAATCTCGCCTGTGATGGGCATGCCGATCAGGATTGCGACGGCTGGGACGAGAGCGGGAAAGACCGCGGCGCGCCCGGCACCAAGAATTTGAACAGTCTTCGAGAAAGCAATGACAGCGACGACGCCTGAGAGAACGCCTTGCACCAGGATTTGCGCCGCGAGCATCGGCAACGGAGTCGCCAAGAGACGATCCGCTCCGATCACCACGACGTAGCCGGGAACGTAGACAGCTGCTGAAAGCACCGAGACCACAGCGGTGCCTGCGACCGGCGACACGCCCCAGCGGCGGCTGAGGACGGTAAACACGGCCCACATCAGGCCGGCGGCCGCGAACAGCAGGTCGCCGATCGGCGTCAATGCCGTCCCGGTCATCAAACCGGGCCCGGCAATTACTGCGAGCCCGGCCAGGATTATAGCGACACCTACAATGCGCGCGATCGTGGGCCGATCACCCAGGACCAGAAATGCTAGTCCGATCGACCCGAGCGTCAGCGCTGCCGGCTGGATGACGGCACCATGGGCCAGCGGCGCGAATGAATAGCCTGACACACCGGTAATGACGAAGAGCGGCCCGACCAGCAGTGTTAGCGCGGCGCCCTTCATCATACCCATGCCGGCCATCCCCATGATGC
>NZ_JAEMSD010000014.1:25506-29410 GCF_016462955.1 Bradyrhizobium sp.
AGGCCGCGCACTTCCGGGCGGTCGCGCAAAGCCACCCGCGAAGGCACAGTCGGTACGGAAAACGTGGAAAGCGACGTGCTCATGACAATTTTCGCTCTTGAGATCTGAGATCAGGACGCGATTGCTATCTTGCGCAGCGCCGATAGCGCTATGGCCGGATCCATCCGGTTGCGGTAGTCGGGATCGACGCTCGCGAGAGCGATACGGCCGCCTTTCTCGACGACGTAGCTCGCCGGCATTGGCAGCGACCACTGTCCGTCCCCGTTGCGGGTCGGCAGGTCGTGGCCGAATTTCTGGTAAAGCGCCTGGATGGCTGGCGAGAGCTGGAAGCGGATGCCGAGTGCATCGGCCAGCGCACCGTCCGTATCACTCAACACGTCGAAGCTCAGGGCGTTCTTCTCAGCGGTCGTCAGCGTGTTGTCGGGCGTCTCCGGCGAGATGGCGACAAGGCGGGCGCCAAGCGCCGTGATCTCGGGCAGCGCTTTCTGGTAGGCGCGTAGTTCGAGATTGCAGTAGGGGCACCAGCCGCCGCGATAGAAGGTCACAACGAGTGGGCCGCTCGCGATCAGAGCGCCGAGATCGGTCGTGCCACCGATCTGGTTCGGCAGTTGTCGTTTTGGAAACTGTGTACCGGCCTTGAGCGCGCGATCAGCCAGCGACTGCAGCGCCGCATTGTCGTCATCGACGAGCTTCGCCGTTTCAGCGCCGACGCGCTCGCGCCAGGATGTCTTGAAGGTGTCGAGTTCGGTTTGCAGGGACATGGTCGTTCTCCGGAATGTCGGCCAAAATGAATTGAAGTTAGTCGTTGTTCGACGGGTACTTACGTCTTTGACGCAGCCATCATGTGTTGGACGAGCGCGTTGGCGCTGGCGCCCTCGAGCGCGAGTCCGTAGCCGACTTCGCGGACGATCCGCTCTTTCAGCGGTTGGATGAAGTGGATGCGCGTATTGCGGCGCGTCACCTCGGGTTGCTTGAGGTATTGCTGCGCCAGATCACGGGCGACCGCGACGGCACTGCCGGCATCCGCCAGGTAATTCACGACGCCCCATGCTGCCGCTTCCTCTGCCGTGACCGGACGCGGGCTAAGGAGGAATGCCTCGCTCCGGCCGGCTCCAGCGCGATACGACCACGTCGTGTAAACACCATCGCCTGGAACGATCCCGCCGGCGAAGTGCGGCAGATCGTGGAAAGTCGCCGTCTTGGCAGCAACGATGACGTTGGCGAGAAGCGCATACTCGGTATGGATGTGCGCCTTGCCCTCGATGGCGGCGATCATCGGCACGCGAATGTTGGCGATGTTCTCGAGGATCTGGGTGCCTTCGTCGTGCACTTTCGACCAAACATTGGCATCGCCGACATTTCCGAAGCTGTCGAAGTCGATCTCGGCCATGTAGTCGCCGACACCAGTCAGGATGACGACCTTGTTTCCACGGTCGCGGCTGATCTCGTAGAAGGCGTCCGTGAAGCCCTCATGGTCGCGCGCATCGAATTTAATCGGACCGCCGTTTGTATGCATCTCGACCAGCAATATGCCGTCAGCATCCCGGCTCATGCGGAGATGGGCGTAGCGGCTGAAATAGGCCGGTACTGAATTGGTTTCGGCGCTCATGATCATCTCCGTAGCGTTGCGTACCGGCGGCGTTGTGTCGTCGCCTGATGCATCAATGGCTCATGTCTGCAGCTTGCGGAACGCCTACATATTTCATATCATTGATACGAAAGGCGTATGAATAATGGATCTACTGGGCCCGATGAAGACGTTCGTCCGTGTGGTCGAAGCCGGCAGCTTCACCGCGGTCGCAGTCGAACAGAACTCGACGCAGCCGACGATCAGCCGGCAGATCGCAGCGCTTGAGGAGCATCTCGGTGCGCGCCTTCTCACCCGTACGACACGTGCTTTGACGCTGACCGACGATGGCCGCGCATTCTACGAGCATGCGCTCCGTGCTTTGGAGGCCGTTGGCGAGGCGGAAAACGCGGTTGGCCGGCGGCAAGCGAAACCCATTGGGACGCTACGTCTCGCTGTGCCGGTGGTGCTCGGCCGTCGACATATCGTGCCACGCCTTGCCAGCTTCCTCTCGCGCTATCCTGATCTGTCGATCGATGTCACGATGAGCGATAGCTTCGTCGATCTCGTCGAGCAGGGCATCGACCTAGCGCTACGCGTTGGCGAGATCACCGACCAGAGCCTGGTTGCGCGAAATATCGGCATGGTGCGCCGGCTTACGGTAGCCTCACCGGCCTATTTAAAGACGCACGGCACACCACGTGCGCCTGCCGACCTCGCACGCCATCAGTGCATCGTCTACACGCGCCTCGCCACGGGGAATCGATGGCACTTTGAGAGCAAGGACGGGCCGCTGGTGGTGGCTGTCTCGGGCCGCTATCGCGTCGACAACTCGGAAGCCGTGCGTGAAGGCGTGCTTGCCGGTCTCGGCATTGCCGTCATCCCGGCATTCGCGTTCTCGAATGAAGTGAAGCACAAAAAGGTGCAAGTTCTGCTCAGGTCATACGAGCCCAAGCCTCTGCCGCTCAATGCCGTGTACCCGTCACGTCGCTTCGTGCCGCTCAAGGTGCGAGCAATGATCGACTTCCTAGCCAACGAACTCGAGATCGATCCGGTGCTCAGCCGCTACGGCCTATCCGCTGGCTGAGCGTCAGCATAAGAATTGAGTGCACTGTCACCGTAATAACGTAATAAACCCCGATTAGAAAAACCGGCACGACTAGCGGTCATGCTTAACTGTTGGCAAATGCTTTGCCTGAAATCGTCGGCACTCGATTCCTGTATTTTTGATTCGCCGACTGGAGACTTGGGGGCAGTTTATTTGCGTGATGCGAGCCGCGTAGACAGGTTGGCTTTGATGGTTGCGCGGACAACCGCGCGGGCTCGTTTGTTCCTCTAAAGGCGAATGAAATGAAAAAATGGGCGCTCTTCTTTGCGTTGATCTGGCCGCATATCGCGTCCGCCGCTCCCGAAGCTCCATTCCTGCCTTTGAAGAATGCGCCAGATTACGTCGCTACGATTTTCGTGAAACTCTCTCATGGGCCGACCTTTAAGGAAATTCGTACTTTCCACCGCGGGTGGATGCGGATCGACGGGAATTTTGACAAGAAGGCTTATCGTTCGACGAGTTATTTCGGTCCTGGAGGACTGTTCGTCACCTTCGCTCGTGAGCCGACTGCACAAAGCGAGAGCCACGACTGGTTGCATGTCCTGCGCGGTCCGGCCATGGCTCATCTCATTCGGTGGGGTGATGGTCCCTTCAAGACCGGCGAACGCCAAACATTGCTCAGTGAAGGTTGCGAAGTCTGGAACTTGTCGAAGACCCTTGGCCGCCGCGATGCCAGAAGCTTGAGTTGCGTGACTCCTGACGGCATCGAGCTATGGTCCCGGATTGAGGGCGACCTTCTGCCGGGTAGGTCTTTCGACACTATCGAGATGGTACGGAAGCCGGTAGCTCCTGCTGAAGTGCTACCGCCCGCCGGCAGGCTTGAACTGAAGTCCTGGCTAACGACGCCAACCGTGCCGAGGCCATCCAACTCGCCGGACGACGTTACCGTAGTCCTGCAAAGTAGGCTCAACGCGAGCCCGGACCGGCGGGTCCAGACGCGCACGATCCGACGACACTATCCCTGGACTTACACTGAGGACGTGGACGGAAAAGGGGGACGCAGGATCACGTTTAAAAACGAGGTAGAGCGGCTCAGCGTCATTTTTCAAAGCGACGCGGCTGGCGAGCCGGTACAATTAAGCGTCGAGAAGGCACTTAGGGCAATTGCCGAACAGAAATTGCCGGACAGCAGCCGAACTGAAACCATTCTTGGCGAAACATGCGCGGTCTCCGAGGAGCGCTTTCGCGAAGGACATTCAATTCGATGCCACACCGCGGACGGCGTAATG
>NZ_JAEMSD010000014.1:29510-37671 GCF_016462955.1 Bradyrhizobium sp.
GCGAACTCTGGTTGCCCCAACGCGGCCTGTGACCCAAGGCAGACATTCGCCGTGGAGCGCTTTCGCGAAGGACATTCAATTCGATGCCACACCGCGGACGGCGTAATGCTTAGGGACACGACAAGCGACCATGGTGCGAACTACGATCTAGTTGCAGTCACGTTGGACCGCGCCCCGGTTGATCTCGATGCCGTGCTGCCGCCGGCCCGTTTGTTTGTGCGTGCCTTTTGGGGGATACCTGACGAGGCACGGTTGTGATTCTTCCGTTTCTGGCCCTTAACCGAACCGGGCTGAGTCATCGCAATGTCGGTTTGGGAAGGCAGAGCGGACGCGAACTCTGGTTGCCCCAACGCGGCCTGTGACCCAAGGCAGACATTCGCCGTGGCGCGTCATGTTCTCTCTGGTCGTAGCGATCACGGCTTCGGGACGTCTGGTTGCGCGAGTGGGTGTGCATGCTGGAAGGCATCGATTTGCATGCAGGCTGAATAGATCCGGTGCACGACAGGAAACGCGTCGGCGGTCCCACCGAAATAGGAAAAGCCCACAACTTGGCTGGCAAGGCAGACGTCTGCCAGCGTTGGTTGGTCACCATGGCAGAACGTGCCGGTTTGAGCATCGCGTCTCAGATGCCCTTCCATCGCCGCCAGCGCAGCACCCGTGAAATGCCGACTCCACGCCATGTATTGCACTTCGTCGTGCCCAAGTTCACGTTCGAGGTACTCGCGAACGCGGGGCGTGACCAGCGGATGGCCGTCGGCCACCGCCATCTGGGCTAAAGCGCGGACGCGCGCCCGCTCGGTAGCGTCGGCGGGCAGCAGTGGCGGCGCAGGGTAAACCTCCTCGAAATATTCCATAATGGCCATAGATTGAACCAGGATGCGCCCATCGTCGAGAATGAGCGCCGGGATGGCTGCCTGCGGGTTGATCGCGCGAAATGCCGGATCGTGCTGCTCGCCTTTGCGAAGATCCACCTGTCGTTCTTCCGCCGACACACCTTTCAGGTTTAGAACGATGCGCACGCGAAACGCCGCAAGCGAACGCCACCATGTGTAGACAATCATGTCGTTGGTCCTTTGCGCTGCGACGATGAAAGCTTGTATTCCTCTACCAGCCGCGATCCGAGTGAACACGGGAGCTAGCCGTTAGTCGACCTTCCGCAAGGTTCGCCGATTTGTCCGCTTCGTGCCCTAGCTGACGTCCTTGCGCCTCGCGCTGACGTCCGACAATCGCCTTGGACTCCAGACCTATGCAGCCCCTTCCGCGAACGGGGTGTGGTCGGAGAGCCGTTCCGATGTGCAGCAGCGAGCCCCAAGATGCACTCCTGGCATGACACCCACGATGCCATACTACCCCTGTTTTGCCCGACGGGTCAGGACTTTTTCGTCGAATCAGAAATATCGTTGTGGGCCAACGGGATGGCTACTGTGCATGGGGTTGTTTTTCCACCTTTTGGTTTGAGCCCGCTATTGCACGCTTCCCAAGCAAAAAGGGCCGCCCCATCCGGGCGGCCCCTTCTTCTCGTTCGATGTGGCCCGCTTACTCCGCCGCCTGCTTTTGCGGAGGGTCGAGTGCGCCGGACTTGTGGATCTCGGCGACCTGGTGATCCGAGAGGCCGAGCACCGAGCGCAGGATCTCGTCGGTGTGCTCGCCGAGCAGCGGGGAGCGCTGCACGTCGCTCGGTGAGTCCGACAGCTTGATCGGGTTGCCGACCGAGACGTACTTGCCGCGGGTGGGGTGGTCGACCTCGACCACGGTGCCGGTCGCGCGCAGCGACTGGTCTTCCGCGATCTCCTTCATCGACAGGATCGGGCCGCAGGGGATGTCGTCCTTGTTGAGGATCTCCATCGCCTCGAACTTTGTCTTCGTCATCGTCCACTGCTCGATGCGGGCGAAGATCTCGTTGAGGCGCGGCAGGCGGGCGGCCGGCTTGGCGTAGTTCGGATCGGTCTTCCAAGAGGGCTCGCCGATCACGTCGCAGATCTTCTCCCAGACCGGAGCCTGCGTGATGAAGTAGATGTAGGCGTTGGGATCGGTCTCCCAGCCCTTGCACTTCAGGATGCGGCCGGGCTGGCCGCCGCCGGAATCGTTGCCGGCGCGCGGCACGGCATCGCCGAACGGCACGCCTTCGCCGAACTGGCTGTACTCCTTGAGCGGGCCATGGGCGAGGCGCTGCTGGTCGCGCAGCTTGACGCGGCAGAGGTTGAGCACGCCGTCCTGCATCGCGGCGGTGACGCGCTGGCCCTTGCCGGTGTGGGTGCGCTGGAAGAGCGCGGTGACGATGCCGAGCGCCAGATGCAGGCCGGTGCCGCTGTCGCCGATCTGCGCGCCGGTGACGAGCGGCACGCCGTCGCGGAAGCCGGTGGTGGAGGCCGCGCCGCCGGTGCACTGCGCGACGTTCTCATAGACCTTGCAGTCTTCATACGGTCCGGGGCCGAAACCCTTGATCGAGGCGACGATCATCTTCGGGTTGATCTGTTGGATCTTCTCCCAGGGGAAGCCCATGCGGTCGAGCACGCCGGGGCCGAAATTCTCCACCAGCACGTCGCACTTCTTGATCAGCTCGGTGAGGACTTCCTTGCCCTTGGGGTTCTTGGTGTCGAGCGTGATCGAGCGCTTGTTGTGGTTGAGCATGGTGAAATACAGGCTGTCCACGTTCGGGATGTCCTGCAACTGGCCGCGGGTGATGTCACCCACGCCCGGGCGCTCCACCTTGATCACGTCGGCGCCGAACCAGGCCAGCAGCTGCGTGCAGGTCGGTCCTGACTGAACGTGGGTGAAATCGAGAATGCGAACGCCCTCGAGCGCTTTGGTCATCGTGTTGCTCCGTACTCTTTGTCTGCCCCTGCACCCGGCAGGGAATAGGGTTGAGGGGTGGACTTACTTCTTCTTCTGCAGAACGCTCTGCGGATTGAGGTTGCCGATGCGGCCGCTCTCCGAGCCGGCGGCCGGGTCGATCACCGCGTTGATCAGCGTCGGCTTGCCGGACGCCATGGCTTCGTTCACGGCGCGCTTCAGTTCGTCGGGCGAGGTCGCGTTGATGCCGACGCCGCCGAAGGCTTCCATCATCTTGTCGTAGCGCGCGCCCTTGACGAACACGGTGGTCGCCGGGTCGGAGTTCGCGCCGTTGAGGTCGGTGCCGCGATAGATGCCGTCATTGTTGAAGATGACGACGCAGATCGGCAAATTGTAGCGGCAGATGGTCTCGACCTCCATGCCGGAGAAGCCGAAGGCCGAGTCGCCTTCGACTGCCAGCACGGGGTGACCGGTCTCGAGCGCAGCCGCGATGGCCTGGCCCATGCCGATGCCCATCACGCCCCAGGTGCCGACGTCGAGGCGCTTGCGCGGGCGGTACATGTCGATGACGCCGCGGGCGAGGTCGAGCGTGTTGGCGCCCTCGTTGACGAGGATCGCCTCGGGGTATTCCTTGATCACGTTCTTCAGGACGCCGAGCGCGCCGTGATAGTCCATTGGCGATTTGTTGTTCATGAGCTTCGGCGCCATCTTGGCGACGTTCTCTTCGCGCTTGGCCGAGATCGCCTTGGTCCATTCGGCGGGCGGGGCGGTCCAGCCGGACGCGAGCGCCTGGTTGAAGGCGGCGACGACCGAGCCGATGTCGCCGACCACGGGCGCGACGATCTCGACGTTGGAGTCCATCTCCTTCGGCTCGATGTCGACCTGGATGAACTTCTTGGGCGCTTCGCCCCAGCTCTTGCCCTTGCCGTGCGACAGCAGCCAGTTCAGCCGCGCGCCGATCAGCATGACGACGTCGGACTCCTTCAGCACGGTCGAGCGGGCCGCGCCGGCACATTGCGGATGGGTGTCGGGAAGAAGGCCTTTTGCCATGCTCATGGGCAGGAACGGAACGCCGCTCTTCTCGACGAAATTCTTGATCTCTTCGTCCGCCTGCGCGTAGGCCGCGCCCTTGCCGAGGATGATGAGCGGACGCTTGGCGCTCTTGAGCACGTCGAGCGCGCGCTTCACCGAACCGGGCGAGGGGATCTGCGCGGGCGCAGCATCGATCACCTTGACCAGCGACTTGCGGCCGGCCTCGGCGTTCATCACCTGGCCGAACAGCTTGGCCGGCAGGTCGAGATAGACGCCGCCCGGACGGCCGGAGACCGCGGCGCGGATGGCGCGGGCGAAGCCGATGCCGATGTCCTGGGCGTGCAGCACGCGGTAGGCCGCCTTGCACAGCGGCTTGGCGATCGCGAGCTGGTCCATCTCCTCATAGTCGCCCTGCTGGAGGTCGACGATCTCGCGCTCGGAAGAGCCGGAGACGAGGATCATCGGGTAGCAATTGGTGGTGGCGTGCGCGAGCGCGGTGAGCCCGTTGAGAAAGCCGGGCGCGGACACCGTGAGGCAGACGCCGGGCTTCTTGGTGAGATAGCCGGCGATGCCCGCGGCGTAACCGGCGTTCTGCTCGTGGCGGAAGGAGATCACGCGAATGCCGGCGGCCTGCGCCATGCGGCCCAAATCCGTGATCGGGATGCCCGGCACATTATAGATGGTGTTGATGCCGTTCAGCTTGAGCGCGTCGATGACGAGATGAAAGCCATCCGTCAGGTCCTGCTCGGTGCCCGGTGCTTCGGACTTGGTCGCGGTGTTCAGCATGGGCCTTGTCTCCCTGGTCTTGAGATAGCGGGGCGAGTTGTTCGCCCTTCTGGCGCGAATGGTCTAAGTGAGAAGTTATGTGAACAATTCCTGGCCGTGCGCTTCGACGTAGGCGGCAAGGCCGAGGGTGTGATCGCGAGCGCGCTTCTCGGCGAGTTCGGTGTCGCGCGCCTCCAGCGCTTCGATGATGCCGAGATGCTCGGGCAGGGAGGTCGCGGTGCGATCCTTGCGTCCGATCGTCAGCTGACGATAGCCGCGCACGTGCAGCAGGAGGTCGTTGGTGAGATCGACCAGCACGGGGGATTCCGACAGCGAAATCAGCGCCTGGTGGAAGGCGATGTTGGCGCGGGAGTATTCCTCGACATGATCTTCGGGCAGGCGGTCCTTGCTGAAATCCTTGAAGTAGTCGCGCAGCGCCGTGATGTCCTTCTTGCGCGCGGTGGTGGTGATGAGGCGCGCGGCCATGCTTTCCAGCGCCGCCCAGGCGCGGATCATGTCGACGATCTCGCTCTTGGTCCGGCGCACCACCATGATGCCGCGGCGCGGCACCGTCTTCACGAAGCCGTCCTGCTCGAGCATCGCAATGGCTTCGCGGATCGGCGTGCGGCTGACGCCAAGTCGTTCGGACAATGCGCGCTCGTCGAGCATCACCGGCTCGGGCGTCGAATAGATGTCCATCTTGAGGATGGCTTCCTTCAAGGCGTCATACGCCTTGTTCTTGAAGCTGCTCTCCGGGGCAATGCGAACGATTGCGATGTCTGCCTCGGCCATGTTCGGCAACGCCTTGGTTGGTTTCCGTAGTGACACGACGAATCTCCTCCAGTGGGAGTCGTCTTTTACAGGAATATTAACGAGAAAGTTTTTGGCATACCACATGCCAGAATGTCAAGCTGGCGATTTTTTGCGGCGTTCTAAGACAAGCTCCAGCTTGACAAGTTGGCTTCTGGCATACCAAATGCCATCGCCAGCCATTTTTGATCCAAGGCGGCGGACTAGCCTAGCGCTTTTTATGCGCTCCGGTCCGCGACATGGAACAGAGCGCGGCGAATGGCAAGCATCACGGGCAGCCGCACACACGCGCGCGCTTTAAAAAGAACGAACTGAGGTCAAGGGAGAAGCCACATGTCCAATTCCAAAGATGCCGTCCGCAACGTGCTTGACCAGGTCAAGGCGGACAACCGGACCAGCCTGACGGCCCCGGAAGGCAAGCTGGTCTGCGACGCCTACGGCATTCCGGTGCCGAAGGAGGGGGTGGCCAAGTCGGCGGGTGAGGCCGGCAAGATGGCCTCTGCGATGGGCTTCCCAGTCGTGATGAAGATCGTCTCGCCGGACATTCTCCACAAGACCGAAGCCGGCGGCGTCATCGTCGGCCTGAAGACGACCGAAGAGGCCGAGAAGGCCTACGAGACCATTCTGTCCAACGCCAAGAAGTACAAGGCTGACGCCAAGATCGAGGGCGTCCAGGTGCAGCAGATGCTGGCCGGCGGCACCGAGGTGATCGTCGGCTCGATCACCGACGGCTCGTTCGGCAAGCTCGTCGCCTTCGGCCTCGGCGGCGTGCTGGTCGAGGTGCTGAAGGACATTACTTTCCGCCTTGCGCCCGCGACCAAGGAGGACGCGCTCTCGATGCTCGACGGCATCCAGGCCCATGAGATCCTGAAGGGGGTGCGCGGCGGCGAGCCGGTCAACCGCAACGCCCTTGCCGACGTGATCGTCAAGGTCTCGCAGCTCGTCACCGATTTCCCTGAGATCGTCGAGCTCGACCTCAACCCCGTGTTCGCCACCCCGAAGGATGCAACGGCCGCAGACGTCCGCATCGTCGTCGATTTCGCCTATGTGCCGAAGCCCAAGCCGCGCCCGACCGAAGAGATCGTCGCAGCGATGAACCGCATCATGCAGCCGAAGGCGGTCGCCGTGGTCGGCGCCTCCGCCGAGGACGGCAAGATCGGCAACTCCGTGATGAAGAACCTCATCAACGGCGGCTACAAGGGCGATATTTATCCGATCCATCCGAAAGCCGCCGAAATCCTCGGCTACAAGGCCTACAAGAGCGTCAAGGACGTGCCCGGCGTGATCGACGTCGCGGTATTCGCCATCCCCGCCAAGTTCGTGGCTGCGGCGCTCACCGAATGCGGTGAGAAGAAGATTCCGGGCGCAGTCCTGATCCCGTCGGGCTTCGCCGAGGCCGGCGCGCCGGAGCTGCAGGCCGAGATCGTCGAGGTCGGCAAGAAGTACGACATTCGCCTGATGGGGCCGAATATCTACGGCTTCTATTATACGCCTGCCAATCTCTGCGCGACCTTCTGCACCGCCTACGACGTCAAGGGCCACGCGGCGCTGTCGTCGCAGTCGGGCGGCATCGGCATGGCCATCATCGGCTTCTCGCGCTCGGCAAAGATGGGCGTCTCCGCGATCGTCGGCCTCGGCAACAAGTCCGACATCGACGAGGACGATCTGCTCGCCTTCTTCGAGCAGGATCCGAACACCAATTTGATCGCGCAGCACTGCGAAGACCTCAAGGACGGCCGCGCCTTTGCGGAGGCCGCCAAGCGCGTCTCCAAGAAGAAGCCGGTCGTCGTGCTCAAGGCCGGCCGCACCTCGGCCGGCGCGAAGGCCGCGTCCTCACACACCGGCGCGCTCGCCGGTAACGATCGCATCTATGAGGACGTGTTCAAGCAGTCCGGCGTGATCCGTGCCCGGAGCTTGCGCCAACTGCTCGAATTCGCCCGCGGTGTGCCGGTGCTGCCGACGCCGAAGGGCGAGAACGTTCTGATCATCACCGGTGCCGGCGGCTCGGGCGTGCTGCTGTCGGACTCCTGCGTTGACAATGGCCTGTCGCTGATGTCGATGCCGCCGGATCTGGATGCGGCCTTCCGCAAGTTCATCCCGCCGTTTGGTGCCGCCGGAAATCCCGTGGATATCACCGGCGGCGAGCCGCCGATCACCTACGTCAACACCGTGAAGCTCGGCCTGTCGGACGAGCGCATCCATGCCCTGATCCTCGGCTATTGGCACACCATCGTCACCCCGCCGATGGTGTTCGCCCGCAACATGGTCGAGGTGAAGAAGGAGATGGAGGCCAAGGGCTTCGTGAAACCCATGGTCGCCTCGCTCGCCGGCGACGTCGAGGTCGAGGAAGCCGCCGAATATCTCTACCAGAACGGCATCCCGGCCTACGCCTATTCGACCGAGATGCCGGTCGAGGTGCTGGGCGCCAAGTACAAATGGGCGCGCGGGGCAGGGCTGCTCTGAGGGCGTTGAAGCCCCTTCGAGATGATCCGGAGCGGCGCTTTTCAGAGTACGTCGTTCCGGGGCGATGCGACGGAGACCGCGCAAGCGCGGCCCGGCGCATCGAACCCGGAACCTCGAGATTCCGGGTCTGGTCCTTAAGGATGGAGAGCCGCGACATCATCGCTGCAACACTGACGGCCGCCCTCGGCGCAGCGATCCCGGCGTCCCCCTGATCAACCCCCCCGAGGCATGTCACTGGACAGCATCGGCCGTTTTGGCTGATATGCGACCAAACGACACAATGCGGCAAACGTCCGCA
>NZ_JAEMSD010000690.1 GCF_016462955.1 Bradyrhizobium sp.
GCCTGCCGCCAGCGTTCGCTCTGAGCCAGGATCAAACTCTCAAGTTGGACTTGAACTTTGAACCGGCTGATCACAACGTTTGACGAGGTCCCACCATTTTTCCGACGACCGAAGCCGCCGAGCTGCCTGCGATTCACATCGCTGGCAACGATGGTGTTTCCTTTAAAACGTGTACCGCCGAAGTCTTTCGTCCGGTCCCGATCCAAAAAGCCGAAGCTTCCCGGAAGCGAGACCCGCAAGGACTCCGCCGTCCACGTTTCTCTTTCTTCATCTTCACTTGTCAAACAGCCCGGAGCCCTGGAGGCTCCAACCTTCCTTGCAGGAAGGGTTCCGACACCCTTACCGACGATGAATGACTCCAACCGACTGGTGTCGATTGTTGTGTCACTCAACAAGGTGAGGAGCATCAGTGGCGCGTCCGCTCGCCTTGGTCAGTGACCCGGCGGCGCCGCGCTCAGTGGTTGGGGTTATAGGCCCCACCTTCCGGGCTGTCAACGCTAATCGTCAACAAATCGTCGCACAGTGGAAGTGCGGGAAAAACTACGCGTTTACAGCGCCTTAGATCGCCGCGGAGCGCACCTGCCGGCCTCGGCCCGCGAAAAAACTGAAAAAAGTTTGCGCTCCGGAGGGCTCCGGAGCGGCTCCTGGGACGGCCTGCCGCGCCCTGCCGGGGAGGTCCCTCGCGCCGCCCCGTTGAGGAAGTTTTTTCCATATCTGGCGCCGTACTTGAGCCACAATCCCGCGGCGTTCTGATAAGGAGACAAGCTTGAATCGCGGGATGCCTGTGGGGGCTGCCGGCGATTTTCATGGGGTCAGAGGAAGGCGATCTTGCAAATGACGCGGCCTTCCCCGGACATTCGAAAGACATCGCGAGCGCTTCACCCGTCCTGCTGTTCGTAATTCGGCCAGCCCCAGCTGAGGGGCTTTCTGGGCGCGGACGGCTGTGCGGCTTGCCTTTTCCGGCGATCCCCGTTCAAGAGGGCACCCGGGGACAGGTTCGAAACGAGCACTTGGGTCGTTGAATTGGGGGACTTGGGTTGAACCACAGGACGTCACGCGGCGCTTACGGGCGTGAGACCGGGATCATCGATCTCGGCCACGAGCCGCCGCTATCCGTCGATGGTTCTGAAGCCGCCGTGATCGATCGCCGTCGCGTCTCGGTGCAATGGTTCAGCGGCACGATCCTGACCGGACTCTGCGGCGCAGCCCTGATCGGCGGCGCCGTTTTCGCATCGCTCGACGGCGAGATGACGTTCGCCAAGGTGCCGGAGCGGGTCGAAGGCGCGCTGCGCGGTGCATTCGGCGCCGCAGATCGCGCCGCCACGCTGCACAAGAGCGACCGCCTGCCGCCGCCGAGCGAATCCACGGCATCGCGCAACGTCATGCGGGTCTCGACCGTCGCCCGCGTCGGCAACCGTGACGTGATGCGGGTGCGCCCGTTCGTGCGGATCGCCGGCAATCTGTCGATGACGACGAGCGATCTGTCGGCGAAGATCCCGCCGTTCAACGCCCAGCGCCTGCTCACCGATGTCGGCTCTGATCCGAAGACGGCGACCGACGATCCCAACAATCCCGAAGCCGTCGAGCCCGACGCGGAAGTGTCCTTCGTCACCAAGGACCTGTCGCAGGTGTTGCCGAAGGCTAAGATTTCCGCCGTGGTGGCGCTCGACGACATCCTGATGCGGGTGCGCGACGCCGCCAATTGGCGCGGCAATGGCGGGGTGCGCTACGCATCGCTCGCCAATGCCACGGCCGACGTCTCCGGCGCGACCGGCGCGACAGACATCAGAAGTGCCTACGCTCCCGAAGCGTCCTCGTCAGATCCCTATGCCGGTTTCGAGACGCGCGTGGTGCCGGAAAACGTCACGCTGCTGCCCAAGACCAAGGAGCAGATCACCGGCGGCAATCCCAACGGTGAACGCGTCCACATGGTCAGGAAGGGCGACAGCGTCGCCGGCGTGCTGCGCGATCTCGGCGCCACCGCCGAGGAGATCAAGGCGATCACCGCGACGCTCGGCCCGCGCGGCCGCGACGGCGGCCTGAAGGAAGGCGAGAAGCTCCGCATCCTGATGGCGCCCGCAAGCCCCGGTGCCCGCCTGCAACCCTACCGTGTCGTCATCGCCAACGAGACGATGGTCGAGGCGATCGCGGCGCTGTCCGACCTCGGCAGATACGTCGCGGTCGACGTCTCCAGCATGAACACCGTGGCGGACGCCGCGGCGAACGCCAGCAACGACGACGACGACGATGACGACGGCTCCGGCGTGCGGCTCTACCAGAGCATCTACGAGACCGCGATGCGCAACAAGGTCCCGATGCCCGTCATCGAGGACATGATCAAGATCTACTCCTACGACGTCGACTTCCAGCGCAAGGTCCAGCCCGGCGATTCCTTCGACGTGTTCTACGCCGGCGAGGACGAGGGCGTGACCGCGACCGAGAAGAACGAGGTGCTGTTCGCCTCGCTCACCGTCGCCGGCGAGACCAAGAAATACTACCGCTACCAGAGCCCCGACGACGGCCTCGTCGATTATTACGACGAGACCGGCAAGAGCGCGAAGAAGTTCCTGGTTCGAAAGCCCGTCAATAACGCCATCATGCGCTCCGGCTTCGGCGGCCGCCGCCATCCGATCCTCGGCTACGTGAAGATGCATACCGGCGTCGACTGGTCCACCTCCTACGGCACGCCGATCTTCGCCTCCGGCAACGGCGTGATCGAGAAGGCCGGCCCCGAGGGCGGCTACGGCAAGTACATCCGCATCAAGCACGCCAACGGCTACGAGACCGCCTACGGCCACATGTCGGCCTTCGCCAAGGGCATGGAGCCCGGCAAGAAGGTGCGGCAGGGCCAGGTGATCGGCTTCGTCGGCTCGTCCGGCCTGTCGACCGGCCCGCACGTCCATTACGAGATCC
>NZ_JAEMSD010000219.1:0-3893 GCF_016462955.1 Bradyrhizobium sp.
CGCATCGTGCGGTGCTGGTCCAGCAAGGCCTGGATTTTTGCTCTGAGCGTGTCGTCCATCGCGCCATCTCCGGTGACTTCCGAACAAGAGGATACGGCCGTCCTGCGCAGCGCCATTGATGCAGCTCAACGCGTGTCACTCGGTGACATAGCACCGGCGCATCGGCCTGCCGCCGCGCGGTTTGCAGCTTTTCCTTGCTTTCCCGCTCGCCGCCTCTACGGTCGCGCCGCGAACGAACCGCGAGACAGCAGCCATCATGACCGACGCGATGAAATGCCCGACCTGCAATTCCGAGCACGCCTATCAGGACCGCGATCTCTGGGTCTGCCCGGAATGCGGCCATGAATGGAGCGGCGCAGCGGAGGCGGCCGCGGACACGGCGCAGGCTGCGGGCGTGCGCGATGCCAACGGCAACGTGCTCACTGATGGCGACAGCGTCATCGTGATCAAGGATCTCAAGATCAAGGGCTCGTCCTCGGTGGTGAAGGGCGGCACCAAGGTGCGCAACATCCGCCTGCAGGACGCCAGCGACGGCCACGACATCGCCTGCAAGATCGACGGCATCGGCGCGATGAATTTGAAATCGGAGTTCGTGCGGAAGGCGTGAGGTCCGCTAGCTCTGCCGCTGCGCCAGATAGAATCCGCACAGCACCGTCACGAGGCCTGCGGACTGCAGCATCGTCGGCGGCTCGCCGAGCAGCAGCCAGCCAGTGAGCAGCGTCAGCGCCGGCACGCAGGCCGGAAACACCGCGGCGCGGGCGACGCCGAGACGCTGGACGGAGACGGCGTAGAGATAGAGCGCGGCGGGTCCGGCAAGCACGCCCTGCGCCAGCGCCTGGATCGCGTTCTCGGTCACGCCGATCGCCGCCATGTGGGCGATGCCGACCGTGGCGACGTAGACGGGCACCAGCAACAGCGACAGCACGTTGATGACGAGCGCAGCCGGCACCGCCGAGACGCGCCAGCGGCGCAGCATCGCGCCGAAGCCGGCGAACATGAATCCGGCGAGCACAAAGATCAGATCGCCCTGGATGCCGTCGGCCCCGATATGGCCGATCGATTCCGCGCCGATCACGCCGAGGCCTGCGACGATGACGAGCGCGCCGGTCAGGCGCGAGGCGGAGATCCGCTCCTTCAGCACGACCGCGGCGAGCAGGAGCCCGCCGAGCGTCGCGCAAGAGGGCTGGATCACGCTGCCATGGCCGAGCGGGACGAACAGGAAGCCGCTGTAGGAGATCAGCGACATCACGGGACCGCCGAGCACCATCAGCACGAGCCCCCTGCCCCAGCCGATGCCGCAGAGATCGGAGAGTCCGGCGCGCAACACCAGCGGCAGGAACGCGATCCCCGACCAGACATAGCGATGCACCAGGAGATCGACCGGCGTGAAGCCTTCCTTGAGGCCGTGCCGCGTGGCGGCGAAGCCGAGCGCCCAGAACAGCGCTGCGGCAAGCCCGCAGACCACGCCCAGCAGTGCCGGCGCTGCATCGTTCTTCTGGGTGAGAGCGTCAGCGCCGCTCGCTCGCTGATCCATGAACCAAGCGATATGTCGTCGCGCTGAGCCGCTCAACCCACGCGGTTGCAGGGCAGGCACGCGGGCATCGCGACGAGGCTGCGCAGAACCGTGAAGGCCGCACGCGCAATGCGCATGCGGAGTCGTGATACCGCGGGCGGAACGGGGGCGTGAAATCTCGCACTGCGCGAGGCCCCGTCCACCACTGACAAGCTCGCTCTCAGCGGGCGGCGCGCGTGGTCACGTCCGCGGTCTTCAATTTGCCCGAGCTGAGCACCTTCGCCTGGTGGACCGAGGCGATTGTGCTGGGCGATGCGACCTGCTGCTCGACATGTGTGGCACCGAGCACGCGCACCTGCAGTGGGGAAATCGGGAATCCATTGGCCTCATAGGTCGGCAGTTCGGCAGCGAACGCCGCGGTGCCGCCCGCGATCGTCAGAATGGCCGCGGCGATCGACAGGGTCTTTTTGTTCATTTTGGTGGTGCTCCAAGATTGCGGGTCGAAGCTCTATCTAGGCGCATTTTGCTGCAGCGCGACACGCGTTGCTGCATTGCAATATCGCGCAGGGTGCATGACGATATGCCTAATGGCTACGAAATCCAGCGAATCACGCCCGGCTGCGACGTGGCACTCCATAAGAAGGTGCTCAGCCACTTACCAAGGTGCCCCATCCGTCTGCTCCAGCGCACCAGCCATAAGGCGCGCAACGCAAATGGAACCCGCGTTGCAGTTCGGCAACACTCCCTCTCGAAAAGCCCACACTCGCCAATTGCGCCATTGCCTCGCCACACGGTCCCCCGAACAATCGACGCGCTGCGTGCCTTTCCGTGCAAGACTGTTTCGCCAACACTGTTTGCATCATCACTGTTCGAAGGAGCTGGATCGAACAGAACGTTTGGAGGCAGGGATCATGAACGATCGGCGGTCTCTTCTGGTGGCGGTATCGTGTCCTGGTGCCGTTCTCGCCGGCTGGCTGGCATTGTCGCTGTCCGCCTATGCGCCGGCCGTGATCGAGAACAGCGGCGCCAATGCGGCTGCCGTCTCGCGCGCCAAGGATCTCAGCCGTCTCGATCTCGCAGACGTGCCGCGCGCTGCAACGATCGAGGATGGTGTTGCCCTGACCGCCGACATCGCCGCCTCCGTCGCTGCGGCGCCTGCTCCAGCAATCCCGGCAACGCCGGAGGCGCCAGCCTCCACGATCCAGCTTGCTTCGGCCGACCCGCTGCTGGTCCTGCCGATGGAGACGGCGCCCGCGCCGCTGATGTCGCCTGAACCTGAGTTCATTGTGGACGAGGCCGCCGTGAGCGAAGCTGCGGTTAGCGAGACTGCCGCCCCAGCCGCGACTGAGGAGCCCGTCAAGCTCGCGTCCGCCGATCCCACCGAGATCGTGATGACGGATGCCCCGTCCTCCGCGGTGATCGCAAGCGGCCCCGTCACGCCTGCGAGCAAGGCATCTCCGCCTGCCGACACCGTCGCCGTGCTCGACGAATGCTTCGTCATCGAGGCCTGTGTCGACCGCTACCTCTGGGCGCTCTATCAGCGCACCGCCAAGGAAGACACGATGAAGGTGCAGGAGCGGCGCGCCGTCACCGTCAAGCGCAAGGGCAAGACCGTCACGGTGATGCGCAGCTTCACCAAGCTGGTCGATCAGGACTTCACCTGGAAGGACCCGAAGGCGGCCGAGCGCGTCGGCATGTCGATGATGGACTACGTCATCGGCGGCATGGACAAGAGCTTCAAGCTGCAGCTCTTCCGCATGATGCTAGCGGCCGAAGCCGCCGGCCTGTCGCCGGGCATCACCAGCGCATTCCGCGACGACTACCGCCAGTCCATCGCAAGCGGCATGAAGGCCGCCTCCAACCGTTCCTTTCATGGCGGCAGCACCCGTGGCGGCTACGGCCACGGCATGGCCGCGGACATCGTCAGCACCCAGGGCAACAACCGCGCGCAGCGCTGGGTCTCGACTGAACAGCTGTGGAAATGGGTCGATGCCAACGGCAAGGCCTACGGCATCGGCCGTCCCTATCTCGGCCGCGATCCGCCGCATGTCGGCCCGATCGACGGCGCGGAATACATCTCCAAGCGCGGCACCGCCGATCGCAAGGACGTTGCCAGCGCCAAGCCTAAGAAACCGCGCGCCGTCGCCGGCGCCAAGCCGCCCAAGGCGCACGCCGCCGGCGATCAGAAGAGTTCGGCCAAGCCGCAGAAATCGGCGCAGTCCGCCCCCAAGCCCGCAACCTGAAAGCGCGCAACCTGATCGGTTACGGCTCGCGTAGCACCATCGGTAACGGCACGAGCCGCATTTCGGCCGAGCCGGCTTGATGTGTGCGCGCCAGCACCGCAAAGGTGCCGCCGCCCACCGTACCAAAGCCCAGCAGG
>NZ_JAEMSD010000219.1:3903-9223 GCF_016462955.1 Bradyrhizobium sp.
ATCGTGTCGACCGCAAGCCGTACGGCTGACTGCAGCGTCTCGCCCTTGGCCAGGTGCGCCGCGATCAGCCCGCTGAGGAGATCGCCGGTTCCGTAGGGGCGGATCGGCAGGCGCGGCGTCGCAAAGCGAGACAATCGGCCGCCGGCGCACAGGATCGTCTCCACCTGCCCCGCCGCGGTGTCAGCGAGGGCGCAACCGGTGGCGACGACGTCGGTGCGTCCCGCCCCTGCCAGCACGGCACACGCTGCGCTCAGGCCCTCGGCATCGGCAATCGTCACTCCCGAGAGCAGCTCGAGCTCGAACTGGTTCGGCGTCGTGACGTTCGCCGCCGGCAGCAGCCGGTGCCGGACCACGTCCAAAATGCCGTCGGCGACATAGACGCGGCCATCGTCGCCGATCACGGGATCGCAGAGATAAACCAGCTTCGCATTCCGCGCGCGCGCCCGCTCGACGAAATCGGCGATCACGACGGCATTGCCGGGCGAGCCCAGATAGCCGGTGACGAGCACCGCGGCCTCCTCGACCAAGCCGCGCTCCTCGACACCCTTCAGGAGATCGGCGACGAGTTCGCTGTCCAGCACCCGCCCGCGCAGGCTCGGATAGCGCGGATGATTGGACAGCAGCGTCGTCGGCACGGCCGCGACGTTCACGCCCTCCGCCTGCATGGCATAGGCAGCCGCGCTGTTGCCGACATGGCCGTGGACCACCTGGCTCTGGATGGAGATGACGAGCATGAGGGAGGTCCGTAAGATCAAACGTTCCGCGAGGCAAGCGTTACGGCATCTCGTATCCAAGCCCCTGCCGCAGCGCCTGCATCTTGCGCGCCAATCGCCGGTGACCCGACTCCTCCGACCGTGCCAATCGATCGGCGATTGCGACATGGTCAGCATCGCTCTTGTGCTGGTTGAGCTTGGCCTGCCCTTCGACCTCATCCACCACGAGATCGACGACGCGGATCGCAGCCAGCATGCTCTCGCGCTTGCCCGGCTCCATCTGCGCGAGGTCCCAGGGTTCCTTCGGTAAGCGCGCCTCGGAGACTGCGAGCAGCGCATCGCCGTGTCCGCGGTTCTCGTCGAACCCGCGCAGATGAGCTGCGCCCGACAGGTGCACCGCTTCGTAAAGCCAAGTCGAGACGTTGTCGCGCGAGGCATACCAGTCGTTGGAGACATAGGCATCGTCGCCGGTAACGATCAGCAGAAATCGTCTGCGGCCATCGGCCAGCGCCACAAGCGGATTCTTGGCGGTGAAGTGAAGCTGCACGACAGTGTGCCCGCCGCGCTCGGTCAGCACGAATGGCACGTGAGAAGCCCGCGGCCCGCGCTCGTCCGCCGCCACGATCACGCCGAAGCCGCGAGATGCGGCAAATTCCAGCGCGCGCTGCGTCTCGATGCGAAATTGGGCGCGGAGAACGTGCATGGCGCGGGGCTCGATGACTGGATGACGAACGCGGCGAGGCTAACCCATAATCCCCCAAAATCTGAATAACAATCAACCTTCGAATGCCGGCGGCAATCCCTCAGCGTCGCGCCAGCCTCGTCAGATAGGCGCAGAACATATCGCCCATGGCGTCGGCATAGGCCGCGATCTCCGCCTCGCTCCGCCTCTCCTCCGAGAAACTCCTGCCGACCTCGCTCAGCGTTGTCGTGATCAGCTCGCCGGCGAGGATGCGTGTCGAATCCGAGGCTTTGGGCAGTGCCTCCTGCATGAAGGCGGCGACGATGCCCTCGCCCGCCGCCCGTGCGTCCTGCGCCTCCGGTGCATCGCGATAGAGTGGCGCGGCATCATTGAGCGCGACGCGGATCGCAGCTTCCTCGCACTCGGAGCGGATGAAGGCGTAAACCAGCGCGCGCAGCCGCGCCAGCGGCGGCCTCGCCCGGTCCGCGAGGATGCCGGCGAGCAGCTCGCTGGTGCGCCGCCACTCATCGCTCTGGAGGCGGAACAAGATCGCCGCCTTGTTCGGAAAATATTGATAGAGCGATCCGACGCTCACGCCGGCCCGCTCCGCCACCCGCGCCGTCGTGAAGCGTTGCGCACCCTCCTTCGCCAGAACCTGAACAGCGGCATCCAGGATGGCCGCCACCAACTCGTTCGAGCGGACCTGTTGCGGCTGCTTTCGTGAGGAAATTGAACGGCTTCGACGGTCGGCCATGGCGCCTGCGGGCAATGCGAATAGGAAATGCGACGAATTAGTCGTATTTCGATCTCCGCGCAAGCACGCGCTTCTGGAGACACAAATGACCACATCAACGATCACATCGCTTGCGCCGCTGCTGGATCGCCTGTTCGACGAGGCCGACGCAGCAAGCGGCGCAACGCTGGCCGCCGTCGCCGATCTGTCCGATGCCGACCGGACGCGGATGATGCGGAGCAAGTCCGCTCACCGCGAACTCTATGGACGCCTGAAGGACGCTCCGCTCGCGGTCTCCCGCGAGACCGGCCGCCTGCTCTACATGCTGGCGCGCAGCTCCCACGCCAGAGCGATCGTCGAGTTCGGCGCCTCCTTCGGCATCTCGACCCTGCACCTTGCCGCAGCTCTGCGCGACAATGGCGGCGGCCGCCTCGTCACCTCTGAGTTCGAGCCGTCCAAGGCGGCGCGGGCGCGAGACAACCTCTCGGCTGGCGGCGTGCTCGATCTCGTCGACATCCGCGAGGGCGATGCATTGACGACGCTCAAGTCCGATCTGCCAGAGAGGATCGATCTCGTGCTGCTCGACGGTGCCAAGGCGCTCTACCCGGATATCCTCGATCTGCTCGAAGACCGTCTCAGGCCGGGCGCGATCATCGTCGCCGACAATGCCGACGACAGCCCCGACTATCTGGAGCGGGTGCGCAAGCCCGGAAGCGGCTACATGTCCACGGCCTTCGCCGACGACGTCGAGCTCTCGGTGCGAATCGATTGAGTGCACGTTCCACCGTCGCATCTTACGGAGCCGGCGCACGATTCATCGCGTGGCGGCTTCTCCGCCATTGGCGGTCGCCCGCGGAACCGCGCGCCTGTCGCAGGCTCGTCACTCAGTCGTGATATCTGCTCCTGACTAAAGCCATGTTCCGCGTGCTAAACAAACCTACCGCGCGGTATCTTTCGAGCCGCGCCAGGCCCGAGCTCGTCATGACATCCGCCTTCCATGCCTATGCGGCACTCGCCCTCGCCATTGTCTTCGAGGTCACCGCCTCCGCGTTTCTGCAGCAGTCGGCGCAGTTCACGCGGCCATGGCCGACGCTGGCCATGGTGGTGTTCTACGTCGCCTCGTTCTATGCGCTGTCGATCGCGATCCGCGTCATTCCCCTCAGTATCGCCTATGCCATCTGGGGCGGGGTCGGCATCATCCTGACCGCCACGGTCTCCTTCGTGCTGTTCCGTCAGATGCTGGATGCCGCCGCCTTCGTCGGCATCGCGCTGATCGTGTCAGGGGTCGTGATCATCAACCTGTTCTCGGAGACCACGGTGCATTGATGCCGGACAGCGGCTACACCCGCGCCAAGCAGCCTGAGCAGGTGCGGCGCGCTTTGCTTGATCACGCGGCTGCCATCGCGCTGGACCATGGCGTCTCCGGCGTCACGGTGCAGGCGGTCGCGGCGGCCGCCGGCGTCACCAAGGGCGGGCTGTTTCATCATTTCGGCAGCAAGCAGGCGCTGATCGAGGGCCTGTTCGCCGATCTCCTCGCCCGCGTCGATGCCGAGATCGACAATAACATCGAGCAGGATCCCAGGCCGCGCGGCAGATTCACACGCGCCTATGTAAATGCGGTGTTCACCGGCAAGGCGTTCGGCTTCGCGACGCCCTGGGCGGCGCTGAGCATGGTCGTCGTCACCGATCCCTCGCTGCGCCGGCTCTGGAACGACTGGATCAAGGCCCGGCTCAAGCGCCATCGCGCTACCGACAGCGCGCCCGATCTTCACGTCGTCCGCCTCGCCGCCGACGGCGCCTGGCTGTCCTATGTCACGACGGGACAGACCCGCATGAGCGCGGACCTGCGTGCCGTGCACGACCGGCTGATCGCGCAGACCTATCGGCGCGCTTAGTGGGACCCGGGACGTCGGTGAGTTTGTTCAGCACCGGCACGAGCGGAAGTGGCGATGACTGCGACGATCCTGCGCCGGGCCATTGATCATCGAGGGCGCGACCAAGCCGCGCCCCGTTAAAACAGCAAAATCAAGATTGCCCCCCGGCGGTCACGCCGCCGACAGTTGATCGAATTCGGGCGGCGCGTAGGCCTTGCCGTCCTGGTCGGTGATGACAACCTGCCATCCCTCGCTCGCCCAAACTTTCGCCTTCGCCACGATGAGCAGCCGGCTCTCGCGTGCGAAACTGTATTTCTCGTTGTCGCGTTCTGCGACCATCTTGTAGGCCAATTCGCATCCCCTTGCGTCGCCCTGCACCCGGCCTCCTCGTGGCAGCGGGCTTTGGCGGCAATTCGCCGGGAGCGTGGCAATTTGGTGCCCATCCGAGAGGCGCGCGGCGGGAAACGGCCTGAAGCGCCATGACCACTCATCCGGTTTCATGCGCTTCAATGCACGCGTATGACATGGGGGCGGCCCAGATTGATCAACCCCTGCACCGCCGAGAGGCGGTCATCGAGGGCTGCAATGGTGAGCAGCAGGTTGTTGCGCCGCTCGTCGAGGATTCCCATCTCGGCGCCGGTGAGCTTTGCGCTCGCCCGTTCCTTGTGGATCGCTTCGAGGGATTCGCGCAGTCCGGCAATCAGGCCGGTCAGCTGCTTGGCCTCCTTGGTCATTGATCGTTTCGCGACACTTTGCTGACGGCGCGTCTCCGCTTGGGTTTGTCTCATCGTCATCCTCCGGTGCCCCGCTGCCCCGAGTGGATGCTTACAGCTTTGGGTACACATATTACGATCGATGAAATCTGCCCGCGAAGAACTTTCATAAATTGTACGCGCACGGAACTCGTGCCCATACGTGAGCAGAAAGCCCGTCACGATGGCCGGGCTTTCACTGTGTCATAAGCGCGGCGAACAGGATGCCGGAGACGTCAGCCGACCTTCTGCATGAAGCCGTCGAAGTACGAGGCGAGGCCCGCATAGTCATCGAGGCGCAGCACCTGCGCGACATATTGATCCGGGCGTACCACCACCATGCAGCCGGCCTTTCGATCGATGCCGCGCATTGCGAAAACGTCATGGCCGCTCTTGAGGTCCGGACAGAACATCTTTTCGTAGTCGATCAGGCCATAGCGGCCTTTGCGCGGAAGCAGCAGCGGCGGCATGGCCGCGACGGCAAGCTCGCGATGATCCTGCTGGAAGACGGCGCGCAGGTCGATCACGCTGTCGATGTCTGCGCCAACAGGCGTATATCGCTTCAC
>NZ_JAEMSD010000219.1:9233-10674 GCF_016462955.1 Bradyrhizobium sp.
GACTCCCGGGCCTAGGTCAGGAATCTGCACAGCGCGCGAATGGCCGAGCCGGCAGCCGCAGGATTTTCCGCAGGCGAGAAGGCGTAGATGCGGAAACGGCCATCGGCCAGCGCAGCGTGGCCGAGGTGGACAGGCTTGGCGTCCGCCAACCGGATCACCGGCGCCGAGTGAAAGCGCTTTCCGATCACGAGGCCCTGCGCGAGGTGCTGATGCGACGCCGCGCCGGTGAGCACCGATGGCCTGTAATGCGTTGCCGTACCCGCGGTGTAGCGGCCGTGCCTGACGAAATAGTCCTGCGTCTTGGCGGCATCGGCGCCGCCGGCCTTGGCGGCCGAGGCGAGAATCCCCGCCCATTCGCGGTCGAAGTCGATCAGCTCCTTCGCGACCGCCTGGCGCTCGGCCGAGTAGGAATGCAGCAGGCTCGGCGCAGACTGCTTGCGCAGCACGGCGGCGAGCTTCCAGCCGAGATTGAAGGCGTCCTGCATCGAGACGTTCATGCCCTGCCCCGCCTTCGGGCTGTGCGTATGACAGGCATCCCCCGCGATGAAGACGCGCGGCAGGCGCGTATCGATCTCGGTCTCCGGCACGTCGTCGAATTTGTCGGTGAGGCGCTGGCCGATCTCGTAGACCGACCACCACGCGATCTCCTTCACCTCGAGCGTGTGCGGGTTCAATATCCGCTGCGCCTTGGCGATCACGTCGGCGGCGGTGATGTTGCGGCTCGTGACGCGTTCGCCGACATCGAGCTTTGCGAGTTCGACATAGATGCGGACCATGTAGCCGCCTTCGCGCGGAATGATCAGAAGGCTGCCGTCAGATGCCGATTGGACCAGCGACTTGAAGCGGATGTCGGGAAAATCGGTCACCGCCAGCACGTCCATCACGCCCCAGGCGTGGTTGGCGGAATCACCATGCAGATCGCGCCCGATCGCCTTGCGCACCGTGCTGCGTGCGCCGTCGCAGCCGACGACATAGCGCGCCCTGATCGTCTCGACCTTGTCCTCGTTCGCGGCATCGACGCGTTCGAGGCGCACGGTCACGGCACGAGTGGCAGCGTCAACTGCCCGATCGACATTCAGATCGAGCACGCGGCGGCTGTAGTACGGCTCGAGCTTTGCCGGCGATCTGCGCATGACGTCGAGAAAGCAGTCATGGACGCGCGCCTGGTTCAGGATGACGTGCGGGAATTCCGACAAGCCGTCCTCGACGTCCTGGACGCGGCCGCTGCGGATAATCTTCTCCGGCGTCCGCTCATCCGGTTTCCAGAACGTCGTTTCGTTGACCCAATAGGCCTCCTTTATTATCCGATCCGCAAAACCGAATGCCTCGAACATCTCCATCGTGCGGCAGGCCACGCCGTCTGCCTGGCCAAGAAGCAAGGGCCCGGCCTTCTGCTCGACGATGGCGGTGCAGATATCCGGAAAGGCGGCCAGTTGCGCGG
>NZ_JAEMSD010000691.1 GCF_016462955.1 Bradyrhizobium sp.
GCCCGCGCGCTCATGATCGAGAGCGCTTCCGGGGTGACCGCGCGCGCCTCGAGACGCTCGGAGAGGCCGAGCTTGACCAGCACGCGGCTGGCATTCGGGGAGAGTTGCAGGCCGGCGCCGACTTCCTCAAGGCGCTCGGCCTTTTCCAGCACGACGATGCGGAAGCCGCGGGCCGCGAGCGCAAGCGCGGCCGTCAGTCCACCGATGCCGGCACCGGCGATGACAATCGTGCGGGAGAGCGCCACCCCTGACCGACGGACGCGGTCAGGCCACCTTGTCCTTCACCACGCATTCCGGCGGGCGGGCTTCGCCCGGCTTCAGGTCGGCCGCGAAGCGGTACAGCGTCGAGCAATAGGGGCAGATGATCTCGTTGTCGTTGCCGAGGTCGAGGAAGACGTGCGGATGATCGAACGGAGGATTGGCGCCCACGCACATGAACTCTTGCGAGCCGATTTCGATGACGGGAACACCGGCATCGTTATGGAAGTGCGGGACGACATGGTCGGACATCGTAACTCATCCTGGAGTGGCAATGGCGGCAGATACAATCATTAACTGACGCGGCATCATGATGGCGCCGCGGACCATACTGGCGGGTGCAGATGATTGCTAGTCCAGCGGAACCGAAAGCCCCGCAATCGCCCCATGCTCATTTGCTCATGCAAATTCGACACAATCTTGCGGCCTGAGAGAAGCCCTTCTTTCGTCGGGGACGTTGTGTCGCAATTTTGGCATACTATCTCTGTGGGCGCGGTGCATTCGAGACGAAAGACGAATTGTCGGCGCGAGCGATCCCAGGGGCATCCGGGCTGTTCCACATGAAGTGGCTGCGAATCAGTACGGCGTTGGCGGGCATTGCCGCGTGCAGCTATTTGCTCGCGCAGGTGGCGCCGCACGCCCGTGAGGCCGGCGCGATCCTCGCCGCTCAGGACGATCCGGCCGCGCTGTCCGAACTCAGGCTCGATGGCTTGCTGCGGCAGAACGAGCGTCTGGTTCAGGACAACATCGAGGCCGCGCTCGCGGCCGGAGACGCCGATCTCGCCGACAGCTTCGTCGCGCTCGCGCGTGATCGCAACATCGCACTGCCGGACGATCTCCTCGCCCGCGTCAGCGACGCAGTCAGGGCCGAGAATTCCACGTCGCATTTCGCCAAGCGATTTGCCACCGGGCTCGTCACCGGCAATGCCGACGACGTCGCGAGCCTCTCCGGCACGGTCGCCGGCGATCTCTTCGTGTTCGGCGACATCAGGGACGTGGTGCGCGAAGGCAAGAATCTTGCGATGGGCGAGGACGCCGACCGCTTGGTGCTCGGCCTTGCAGCCGCCGGCCTCGCGGTGACGGCGGCAACCTACGTGACGGTCGGCGGTGCTGCGCCGGTTCGCGCCGGGCTGACGTTGGTGAAGGATGCGCGCAAGCTCGGACGGCTCGGCGAAGGACTCGCCGCGTGGGCCGGCCGGTCCGCGCGCGAGGTCGTCGACACGCCGATGCTGCGGAACGCGGTGGCGTCGGGCTCGGTGCTGCGGCCCGGCCAGACCGTGAGCGCGATCAAGGCGGCGTTCCGGGCCGAGAAGGCCGGTGCGCTGGTCCGGCTCGGCAAGGACGTCACGCGCGTTGCCGGAAAGACTGGCACGCGCGGGGCGATGGATACGCTGCGCATCGCCGAAGGTCCCAAGGACGTCGCTCGCGCGGTGCGGCTTGCCGAAGCGCAAGGCAGCAAGACGCGCGCGATCATCAAGCTGCTCGGCCGCGGTGCGCTGCTGCTGGTCGGCGGCGCGTTCGATCTGGCGATGTGGCTGTTCGGCGCGGTGCTGACCTTGTTCGGTCTTCTCTCCTCCATCAAGGCGACGACCGAGCGCCTGACCCAGGCCTGGTGCGATCGCAAGCGGGCGCGCCGGCTCCGCCGCGCGCAGATCGCAGCCGACGCCGCTTTGGCCAATGCGGCCGCGACGGCCTGAGCGCCTGCGCGTCAGGCTATTGTTTGAGCACGATGTTGCCGGAAAACCGCTGCACTCTGTGCCGGATCATGCTCTAAGATCGCGCTGTCCCCCACAAGACCTCACGGAACTGATGATGCCGAGCTTTCACAACGGCGCCGTTGAAATTGCCTATCTCGACGAAGGCGAGGGCGATCCGATCATCCTGGTGCACGGCTTTGCCTCCAGCAAGAACGTGAACTGGGTCTATCCGACCTGGGTCTCGGAGCTACGCAAGAACGGCCGCCGCGTCATCGCGCTCGACAATCGTGGCCACGGCGAAAGTGCCAAGCTCTACGAGCCCGCGCAATATTCGATTCCGACCATGGCCGGCGACGTGCTCGCGCTGATGGATCATCTCGCCATCCCGCAGGCCGACATCATGGGCTATTCGATGGGCGGGCGGATGACGGCCTGGCTCTCCCTCAACGAGCCGCAGCGCCTGCGCTCGGCGATCCTCGGCGGCATCGGCATCGGCGGCCTGATCGAGGGCTCTGGTCCCGGCGAGAACGTCGCGAAGGCGCTGGAAGCGCCCTCGCTCGACGACGTCACCGATCCGGTCGGCCGCACCTTCCGCGCGTTTGCCGATCAGACCCGCTCCGACCGCAAAGCGCTCGCCGCATGCCTGCGCGGCACGCGCGATCTCATGACTCGGGAGGAAGCTGCGCGCATCGAGGTGCCGGTGCTGATTGCGGTCGGCACCACCGACGACGTCGCAGGGAGTGCCAGCGCGCTGGGCGCCATCATCCCCGGCTCGGAAGTGCTCGACATTCCAAATCGCGACCACATGCGCGCGGTCGGCGACAAGGTCTACAAGACCGGCGTGCTGGATTTCCTGTCACGCCGGGGATGAGGTGACGAGATCGTTGGCCGGCTAGGAGCAGGATGAGATTGGGTTGAATCAAGCCGCCGCGGGCTCGGTGCACCTCTCCCGCTT
>NZ_JAEMSD010000220.1:0-9712 GCF_016462955.1 Bradyrhizobium sp.
GATCCGCCGTCGAATCGAGCACCGCGGCCTGGAAGCTCGCGCAGAGATCGCTGATGTCCTGCGGTGTGAGCTCAGTAAGCCGGCTCGCTTCGGTGCGCACCGCGGTCTTCAATCCCGACAGCGAGAAATTGGCGTCGGGGCGTCCCTGCATCGGCCGCGGAAACGCAAAGCGCGCGTCGTCGCCGCTCGCCGCCGCACGCTCGACCTGCGGTCCACCGGGATAGGGCAGGCCCAGCATCTTCGCGACCTTGTCGAAGGCCTCACCGATGGCGTCATCGACCGTGGTGCCGAGCCGCACATATTCGCCGACGCCGGTCACTGCGACGATCTGGGTATGGCCGCCGGAGGCGAGGAACAGGCAATAGGGAAATTCGATTGCATCGGTGAGGCGCGGCGTCAGCGCATGCGCCTCGAGATGGTTCACCGCGACCAGCGGCGTGTCGTGCACCATCGCGATCGCCTTTGCGGTGGTGAGCCCGACGATGACGCCGCCGATCAGCCCGGGCCCCGCCGCCGCCGCGACGCCGTCGAGCTCGGCATAGTCGATGCCGGCCTCGTCCATGGCACGGCCGATGATGCTGTCGAGCACGTCGACATGCGCGCGCGCCGCGATCTCCGGCACCACGCCGCCGAAGCGGGCATGCTCCTCGATCTGCGACCGCACGATGTTGGACAGGATCCTGCCGCTGCCGTCGCCCGCGCGCTCGATCACGGCCGCGGCGGTCTCATCGCAGGTGGTCTCGATGCCCAATACCAGCATTGGCGAATTGTTATCCAATTTGCGCCCTTGCGCTCATCCGCAAAGCAGAGTTCTGGTACGTCCGGTAGCATCCCGGGGTCGGCTTGCGCAATCGTCACGCGGCCGTTCTGGTCGATGTCACCGTCACATGGTCCGGGAACAGCAGCGATGTCCATTCTCGTCACACGGCCGCATCCCGACATTGAAACGACGGCGGCAAGCTTGCGCGCACGCGGACATGCGGTGCTGCTTGCGCCGGCGCTCAAGTTCGAGCCGGTCGCCTTCCATGACGCGCGTGAAGCGGATTATGGCGCCGTCATCGTGACGTCGGCCAACGCGCTCCGCGGCATCGCCTCGCAATTGCCCGAGCTCGGTCTGCTCGGGTTGCCTCTGTTTGCGGTCGGCGAGCATACGGCTGCCGCGGCGCGCGAGGCCGGCTTTGCCGAGGTGATCGTTGCCGGCGGCGATGCCGCTTCCTTGCGCGACAAGGTGGTGCGAAGCGCGCGCGAGAAGGTGCTGAAGAAGAAGGATACGCTGCTGTATCTGGCCGGCGCCGATCTGTCGCGCGACCTCGGCGGCGAGCTCGGCGCGGAGGGTTTCCGCGTGGTGACGCAGACCACCTATCGCATGGCGCCTGTCAAGCATTTGCCGCGCGAGGTCTGCGCGGGCTTTGCCGCGCACGACATCGGGGCGGTGCTGCACTACTCCCGGCGCAGCGCACGCGCGTTCCTGGATGCGGCGCGGGACGAAGGCGTCGAAATTTCGGCGCTGGCGATCCCGCATTGCTGCCTGTCCGAGGCAGTTGCAAATGTGCTCCGCGATGCCGGTGCGTCGCAGGTCCTGGTGGCCGCAGCGCCGGACGAAACCGCCTTGTTTGGCACCTTGGAGCGTGCGTTGCGCACCCGTTTGGCGTAAAGGTCGGGCCGAATCCGACGCAATCCGGTCCGCGCGAGGACCTGTGCAAGGCATGGAAGTGTGAGGAACCGTCACGATGGCCGACGACAAGCCTGAAGACGCTGGATTGGCGCCCGACGCAGGTCGTGCCAAGCGCACCCCGCCCACCATCGACCTCGAGGCGACTGACGTCTCCACCCAGCCGCAGCAGGTCGCAGGCGAACCCGAGGCGCCCGAGCAGGACGCGCAGGAGCAGGCCGCACAGGAACAGTCCGGCCTCGAACAGACCAGCTCGGACGAGGTCAAGGCCGAGCCCCCGCCCGAGTCTTCCGATGAGCAGGTTTCCGCGGCGGCCGCGCCCGGGTCGGCGCCGGTTTCGCCCTGGGTCATTGCGCCGTTCTCCGGCGCTGCGGCGGCCGCGGTCGTGATTGCAGTCGGCTGGATGCTGGGCTGGCCCGCAGTGGAGGCGCCGCCGGCCGCGCCTGCGGTCACCAGCGCGACTGTCGAGGCGCTGAACGCACGCATTGCCGCGGCCGAAGCCAGGGTCGGAAGGCCCGCACCCGATCCGGCGATGGCGGCGCGGATCGATGCGCTGGAGAAATCCGCAAGCAGCCTGCGCAGCGACATCGCCAATCTCAGGACGCAGTCCGACAGGATTGCAGGCACCCTGAACGATGCGAAGGCGGCAGCGCCCGCTGCGGCTCCGGATCTTGCGCCTGTCTTGGACCGCATTGCCCAGCTCGAGCGCGCCAGCAAGGCGGAGCGCGCCGAACTCGCGCAGCAAAGCGAGAAGATCGCCGAGGCCAAGGCGGTGGACGACAAGCCGCTGCGCTTTGTGGTGGCGGCGGCCCTGCTCGACGTCGCCGTTCGCCACGGCGATCCCTATCAATCGCAATTGGCTGCGGCGCGCTCGCTGGCCGCCAAGCCCGACATGCTGAAGCCGCTGGAGACGTTTGCGACGTCCGGCATTCCGACGGCAGCCGCGCTGAGCCGCGAGCTCCTCACCATCGTGCCCAAGCTGTCGCCGCCGGCCGACGCTCCGCCGAGCAATGCGGGCCTCGTCGAGCGTCTCCAGGCCGGTGCGTCGAAACTCGTGCGCATCGAGCGCACGGACGGGGTCGGCAACGACCGCGGCGCCATCGTCGCGCGCGTGACGGCGGCGGCGCTCCGCAATGACTTCACGGAAGCGCGGCGCGAGCTGAAGGCCCTGCCCGAGGCGGATCGGACCGCGGCGCAGGCCTGGCTCGACAAGGCCGATGCGCGCGACGCCGCGCTCGCCGCGTCCCGCAAATTCGCCGACGATGCCATGGCGGATCTCGCCAAGTCTGGTCCGGCCAAGTCTGCTCAATAAGGTTCGCGCAACAAATCGGCGCGTATAGGGATCGTCATGCTTCGCATCGTCCTCTTCCTCGTCCTGATCGCGCTGGCGGCGGCCGGCGCGGCCTGGGTTGCCGACCAGCCCGGCGATCTCGTCCTGACGGCGGGTGGCTTCCGCCTCTCGACGACGCTTCCGAGATTCGTGTTCCTGCTCGGCCTCTTTGCCGCGGCCGTCGTGCTGGTCTGGAGCGTCCTGACCACGGTCTGGCGCATGCCGGGGCGTTGGCGCCGCAGTCGCCACGAGAAGCGCCGTGCACGCGGGCGCCACGCCATCACCCAAGGCCTGCTCGCGGTCGGTCACGGCGACACCGGGCAGGCGCGTCGTCACGCGGAAGCGGCACGGCGGCACGCGCCGAACGATCCGCTCGCGCTGCTGCTGCACGCGCAGTCGGCCCAGCTCGAAGGCAATCGCGGCGAGGCCCAGCGCGCCTTCCGCGCCATGGCCGAGCGCGAGGACACGCGGTTGCTCGGCCTGCGCGGCCTGTTCATCGAGGCGCAGCGCGGCGACGATGCGGTCGGAGCCGTGATGATAGCGGAGGAGGCGATCAAGCTGTCGCCGTCCTCGACCTGGGCCTCGCATGCGGTGCTCGGTTTCCGCTGCGCGCGCAGCGACTGGAGCGGCGCGCTCGCGATCCTCGATTCGAATCTGCGCGCCGGGCAGATCGACAAGCCGACCTATCGCCGGCAGCGCGGCGTGCTGCTCACCGCGCGCGCGCTGGAACTGGAGACCATGGACCGCGACGTCGCGCGCGAGAGCGCGATGGAGGCGGTCAAGCTTGCGCCGACCCTGGTGCCGGCCGCCGTGCTCGCGGCAAAATTCGAAAGCGAGGCGCATCAGGTGCGCCGCGCCATGAAGATGATCGAAGCCGCCTGGCTCGCCAATCCGCATCCGGATCTCGCCGATGCCTATGCGCATGTGAAGCTCGGCGACACCGCCTGGCACCGCCTGCAGCGGGTGGAGACGCTCGCGGCGAAGACGCCTGCCGACAAGGCCGGCCATATCGAAGGCCAACTAGCCATCGCCCGCGCCGCGATCGACGCCTCGGAGTTCGCCCGCGCACGCGAGGTGCTCGCACCGTACCTCGCCGACCCGACCCAGCGCGTCGCGCTGCTGATGGCCGAGATCGAGCGCACCGAGCACGGCGACGGTGGCCGCGCCCGCGCCTGGACCTTGCGCGCGGTGCGCGCCCGCCTCGATCCCGCCTGGACCGCCGACGGGTATGTGAGCGAGCGCTGGCGCCCGGTCTCCCCGGTCACCGGCCGCCTCGACGCGTTCCAGTGGCAGACGCCGGTCGCGAGCCTGCCCTCGGACAGGGGCCCCACAATCGAATCCTCCGCCTTCGAGGAAGCCATGCTGGCGGCGCCGCCGCCGAAGCGGGTGACGGCGTCTTCAAGCGAAAGCCCGCCGGAACCGGCCGCGACGGCGCCAGTTCCCGCGCTGGCCGCGCAGGACAATTCGCCTCCGCAGCCCATGGAAGTTGCGAGGGAAGCGGAAGAGGCCAAGGACGCTCCCAAGGAAGCTTCCGGGGACTCCGAACCATCCGTCGCGTCCTCCGAGCCCGCGAATCCGGCTCCGGCGCCCGCCGAATCATCGCCGCCCGCGGCAACGCCGCTGTTCCGGACCCGGGCCGACCTCAGCAAGCCGGCACCGGCACCGATCCAGACCGTCATCCCGATCGTCCGCGCGCCGGATGATCCTGGAATCGACGACGACGGCCCGAGCGATGAATTCACGGAGCAAATCGGCACGCCGAAGGCCCAGGCCGGCGGCTGGCGCGGATTCTGGTCCCGCTGGGGCGCCTGACGCGCCTTTCCGCCCGGCTTGTCCTTGCCAATTCGGGCCATGCCCGATATCAGGAGCGCGTGTATCGGGACCGGCATCGCCAGGCCCGGCAGGGTTCGCCGCAATAGCTCAGTCGGTAGAGCACGTCATTCGTAATGACGGGGTCGGGGGTTCGAATCCCTCTTGCGGCACCAGCACTTATACCCCGATCCCCCGAACGCTCCGATCGAGCAGGGCATCAGCCTGCCGCAGGGCTCGTTCAGGTGGGTGATCCCGATCACAGAATCTCGGACATGACTCCCCTAACGTCCCCCTCACGAACCACGGGGAGACTTCACATGCGCAAGATCATTCTGGTTGCCGCCATGCTGCTGGCTTCTGCGTCTGCCCAGGCGGGCGGATCCCGCAGCCTGTCCCTGGCCGCGTCAGGCGATCGGAGCCCGGCTCCGCAAACCACATCGGCCACCGCGACGACGCAGGTGAGCGAAGCCGCGCCGGCCACCGAGGCTCCGAAATATTCCGATCGTCCGCCGGCGGTGTCGCTCTCCACGCCGGCCGCGGTGACCGCTCCGACGGCGGCCGCGCCCGCGGCGGCCGCCGCGCCGGTCACGACGGCCAAGCCCGCCACCAAAACCACGGCAAAAGCGCACAAGCCGAAGCACACGCGCAGCTGGACCGAGCGCCGCATCATCAGCGAGCTGCATCGCCACGGCATCTATTGGTAGCCGCTCCCTCAACGCAAATGGCCGGGACAAGCCCGGCCATGACGCGAGAGTTTGGATTTGGCGCGCTTACTGCGAGATCGTCTGCACCACGCTCGCGATCGGACGTGCGTTCGTGCCCGCGGTCGGCACCTTCATGTCCTTCATCAGCGCCTCGTCGTATTCCGGCAGCGTCTGCAGGCTCGCCTTGGCCTTCATCTGCACGACCTTGTAGCCGCCGGCCTTCAGCCGCGCGAGCAGCGTCGGCATGGCGATGCCGGTGTTCTTCTGGAAGTCGTGCATCAGGATGATGCCCTTGCCGAGCTTGTCTAGCCGCGTCATCACGGTCTCGACGATCTTCTCCGGCGTCGCGCCCTTCCGGAAGTCGAAGGAGTCGATCTCGGTCGAGAACATCGCGACGTTGCGGGTGCCGAAATAGCTCACCATCGCGGGATTGTGCTGAAGCTGCGGGAAGCGGAAGAACGGCGCCGGATTGGTGCCGAGCGCGAACTTCACTGCGCTGAAGCCCTTCTCGACCTCGTCCTTGACCTGCTGCTCGGTCAACTTCTTGCTGTTCAGGTTGACATGCGACCAGGTGTGCGTGCCGACCGTGTGGCCCTGGGCCAGCACCTGCTTCAGGATCTCCGGATGGTAGGTCGCGTGCTTGCCGACCGAGAAGAACAGGCCCTTGGTGCATTCGTCCGCGAGCGCCTTCAGCACCGCGGGCGTGTTGACCGGCCACGGACCATCGTCAAAGGTCAGCACGACTTCCTTCTCGGTCAGGAAATCGAACTGCTTGAAGTGCTCGAAGCCGAAGCCGGGGCCGCCCGTCGTGTCGATCTCGACGACGCGGGACACGCCCAGCGCGTTCGGATTGGCGCAGGCCTGTTTCGGCTGCATCGGCATGGCCGGGGCAGGCGCAGGCGCCGCAACTGCCGCCGGCTTGGCGGCGACCGTCGCGGTGGTCTCGACGTCGTCCCTGGCGGCGAGCTTCGCCGGTGCCGGCAACGGATCGGCAGCACGGGCGGCAACTGTCTTGGGAGCGCCCTGGTCGGCGCGCGCGGAATAGTAAAACCAACCGCCGGCGGCGATCACGACCGCCGCAACTACACTGGCCAGCATCAGGCCCAACGCATTACGCATCGCTACTCTTTCCAATTACGCAACCAAACTGGCGGAATCTCCCGCGCTACCAGCCATTAATGCGAAGTAAGAGTTAACGTGACACCAACGCGATCGCGGTTGCAGAGGAATTTCAGCGGCGTGCACCAACGTGACCGACGTCACAAAGGACGGGCCGCCCGTGAGCATCATCACAGTCGAAAGGGATTTGGTGGAGCATCGTAGTTCCCATCGACAACGGGCCCGCCTTGGGCGGTGCCAATGGGAGCTTCAAATGACCAAGTCGTTTACCGGCAAGTCCCTGACGAGCAAGATCCGCGACACCAGCCTGGCCCTCGGCCTGGCCGCCATCGTCTCCATCGCTTCGACCGGTGCGAGCTTCGCGTTCTCGGCCGAGGCGCAGCAGATGTGCACCGGCGATGCCTTCCGCCTCTGCTCGTCGGAGATTCCCAACATCCCGAAGATCACGGCGTGCATGATCAAGCATCGCTCGGATCTCAGCGCCGGCTGCCGCGCGGTGATGGACAAGACCCTCGCCAAGGGCGCCTCACGCAAGGTCGCTGACGCGCAGGACCAGCAGTAATCAACAAGCCGCCAATTGCGCCGGCAGCTCCCCTCGCCATGTCCCCCGGCACGAAGCCGGGGGGATGCGGCGGCGCCTTGCAAGCGGCAACAAAGCCGTTGCAGGTGCGGGATCGTCGAACTAGCTTCGCGCGCACGTCTTTCCGGGTAAGAGGCAATTGCGCGATGACCAGACTGCTTTTCGTTGTTTCCTTGCTCCTGTGCGCATCGAGCGCCTCCGCGCAACAGCAGCCCGGCCATGATGCCTGCGCGCGCGACGTCACGCGCTTCTGCCGTCCCGTGATGAACAGTGGCGACGGTGCCGTGCTGGCGTGCCTGAAGCAGAACCGCACCAGGCTGGGCAAGGCCTGCGACAAGATGCTGACCCAGCACGGGCAGTGATCGTCATTCCGGGGCGCGCCGTCAGGCGCGAGCTAGGGTGCGCAAGCGCGCACCTGAGAATCCATCGGGCGGCAAGCTCCTGAGAGGCATGGATTCCGGGCTCGCGCCTCGCGCGCCCCGGAATGACGAAAGACCTAAGTACTGCTTCCCGCCGCGGTCGCGACCACCGGCAGCACTTCGTTGTTCGCGCGATCCGGCGTGTCGTCCTTCCAGCGCACCGAGCCGAACGGACGCTCCAGCATGCGGCGGATCCGCACCGGATCGGGGCCGATGTGGAAATCGATGGCCTGCTGGTGCAGCGCGCGCTCGGACTGAGTCGAGCGGTTGCGTTGGCGCAGATAATCGAACCAGGTCGGGCAGTGATAGCGCTCGGTCCACAATTCAGGGTCGGCGATGTCGCGCGCGATCGACCAGCCATAAGCGCCGTTGCGCTGGCGCGAGAGCTGCACGTCCTGCATCACGTTGTGGAAGGCGCGCGCGTTCTCCTGCGCGACGCGATATTCGATCTCGACCACGAGCGGCCCGCTGCGCCCGGTCAGCGACAGCTTCACCTCGGGATCGGCCAGCATGTCCGCATCTTCGTTGCGGGCGCCGACGCGCGGCATCGTGAGCCAGATGCCGAGCAGCGGCGAGATCAGCATCAGGCCGGCCGCCGTCAGCAGCGCCATCTCGACGCCGACATGGTCGGTGAGATGACCCCAGCCCCAGGCGCCGATTGCGATGCCGCCGGCGATCGCGGCCTGGAATGCCGCGAGCGAGCGGCCGGCGACCCAGCGCGGCGCCGAGAGCTGTACGCCGATGTTGAACAGCGCGATCGCCGCCATCCAGACCGCGCCGCCCAGCACCAGCGCGGCCGCCGTCAGCACCGGCTCCGTGCTCAGGGCGAGGGCGGCCATCGCAAACGCCATCGTGATGGTGCAGGCGCGGATCGCGGCCTCGCCGCTCATGCGCTTGCGCAATTCGTGGATATTGAGCGCGCCGATCACCGCGCCCATTCCGAAGGCACCCAGCATGATGCCGTAGGTCTGCGCGCCACCATGCAGCAGGTCGCGCGCGACCAGCGGCATCAGCGCCATCACGGCGCCGCCGATCAGGCCCATCACCAGCGTGCGCAACAGCACGATCTTGATCGGCGGCGAATTGGTGATGTAGCGGAAGCCCGAGACCATGGCGCGATTGAGCTTCTCGCGCGGCAGCCGCGAGGGCTCGCTGCTGCGGCGCCAGAGCAACAGCACCACCAGCAGCGGCAGATAGAGGATCGCGTTGCAGGCGAACGCGGCCACCGCCCCGAGCGCAGCGACGATGACGCCGCCGACCGCGGGGCCGAAGCTGCGCGCGATGTTGTAGCTGATGCCGTTCAGCGCCACCGCGGATGCCAAAGCCTCGGGCGGCACCTGTTCGCTGACCGAGGACTGCCAGGCCGGGCCGAACAGCGCATTGCCGCTGCCGACGATGAAGCAGAAAGCGAGCAGCGCTTCCGGAGTAATGAGATTGAGCCAAGCCAGGATCGTCAGCGCGGTCGCGCCGATCAGCGCGATCGACAGCGAGATCACACTGACGATGCGGCGATCATACATGTCGGCGATAGCGCCGGCCGGCATCGAGATCAGCATGATCGGCAGCATGAGCGCGGTCTGCACGAGCGCCACCCGGTCGGCTGAGGCCGCCATCTGCGTCATCGCCCAGGCCGCGCCCACGCCCTGGATCAGGAGGCCGAGGTTGGAGAGCAGGCTGGCGAGCCAGATGCGCCGGAACACCGTGTATCGCAGGGGCGCTGTGATGCCGTCGGCGGCGATTTTCTGGCGGTTCGTCTGCGCGGTCATATCCCCTTCCAAACGGTCTGGCAGAAATGGTCCCGGGCGATTCCGGCAAATTCAGTGATGCCCGTGAAAGTCGTTCGCTGTCCAGTGGTTAGGCCGCTATAACCGGTGCAAAGAGGCGGGTCTTGCCGGGAGGAACTGATGAAGTTGTCGCGACGGACGATCCTGCAAGGCGCCGGTGCTTTGCCTTTCGCGGTTGCGAGCTTGCGGATCGGGGCATTCGCCCAGACCGCGCCCGCCGCCCCCGGCGCCGAGCTGCCGCCGATCCTGTTCGTTCACGGCAATGGCGACTATGACGCGCTCTGGATGACGA
>NZ_JAEMSD010000220.1:9722-10667 GCF_016462955.1 Bradyrhizobium sp.
GAATCGAACGGCATCGCGCGCGAGCGCATGATGGCGATCAATTTCACTGATCCGTTGGCGCGGAGCGACGACAAAATCGAGCAGGCGAACCGTTCCTCGACCGAGGACCAGCGCCGCGAGCTTGCCGCCGCCATCACTGAGCTGAAGCGCCGCACGGGCGCATCCCGCGTGGCGCTGGTCGGCAGCTCGCGCGGCGGCTATGCCATCCGCAACGTCATCAAGAACGGTGGTGCCGGCGATGTCAGCCAAGCCGTGCTGTGCGGTACGCCCAATCACGGCGTGTTCGCGGCCGACGACCAGCCCAACAACGAGTTCAACGGCCGCGGCATTTTCCTGCGCGGCCTGAACGAGGGCGAGAGCGAGGTGACGCCTGGCGTCGCCTTCCTCACGCTGCGCAGCGACGGAATGGACAAATTCGCGCAACCCGACGGCCGCTTCATCGGCAAGCCCGGCACGCCGACCAACGTCACGGCCGAAGGGCCGGAGCTGAAGGGCGCCACCAACCTCGTGCTCGGCGCGCTCGACCATCGCGAGGTGGCGTTCCATCCGCGTGCGTTCCGCGAGATCTACAAGTTCATCTCCGGCCGCGAGCCCACGCGCATCGCAATCGTGCCGGAGACCAGCGTGACCTTGAGCGGCCTCGTTTCGGGCACGCCCGGCGGCGTGCCGACCAACCGTCCCGTCGCGGGTGCAACCGTCGATATCTTCCGTGTCGATCCCGACACCGGTGAGCGCAAGGGTGGTGCGGTGCACAGCTCGAAGACAGGTTCCGACGGGCGCTGGGGCACTGCACAGGTCGATCCTGCCTGGTCGCTCGAATTCGTCCTGACCTCGCCCGGTGCGCCGACGACGCACATCTACCGCTCGCCGTTCCCACGCTCGTCCGACGTGGTGCATCTGCGGCCGGCGCGCCCGCTCGGGCCGGCGGACAAGGACGCCGGGGCG
>NZ_JAEMSD010000692.1 GCF_016462955.1 Bradyrhizobium sp.
CAAGACACCGGCCGGCGACGGCCTCGTCCTGTCCGCCACCTGCTTCGAGTTCTGGGACGACTACAACAAGGGCACGAACGGCAGCAAGGTCACGATCAGGCTGGCGCCGGGCGCGAACGGCAAAATCAAGATCGACGGGAAGCCATACCTGCTCTGCAAGCGCAAGGACGAACTGCCGAAAGCGCGGTAGCGCGCAACGCTTCGCACCCCCACCTCTGATCGTGCTAAGCACCCCGAACCGGGCAACGACTCAAACATTCGATGGCCAAGAGCACCCTCTCCTTCGTCTGCCAGAACTGCGGCGCGGCCTATAATCGCTGGCAGGGCAAATGCGAGTCCTGCGGCGAGTGGAATACGCTGGCGGAAGAAGACACCAGCGGCAGCGTGCCGGTCTCGATCCGCTCCAAGCGCAAGGGGCGGACGTTCGCGCTGGAGAGCCTTTCCGGCAAGAGCCCGGACGCGCCGCGGCTGTCCTCGGGAATGAGCGAGCTCGACCGCGTCACCGGCGGCGGTTTCGTGCGCGGCTCGGTGCTGCTGGTCGGCGGCGATCCCGGCATCGGCAAGTCGACGCTGCTGACGCAGGCAACCAGCCTGTTGGCGCGCGCCGGCCATCGCGTCGTCTACATCTCGGGCGAAGAAGCGGTCGCGCAGGTGCGCCTGCGTGCCGAGCGGCTCGGGCTGTCGGATGCGCCGGTGCAGCTGGCCGCCGAAACCTCCGTCGAGGACATCGTCTCGACGCTGTCGGAGGGCGCAGTTCCCAGGCTGATCGTGATCGACTCGATCCAGACCATGTGGACCGACACGGTGGAATCGGCGCCCGGCACGGTGACGCAGGTGCGCGCATCGGCGCAGGCGCTGATCCGCTTCGCCAAGAAGACCGGGGCCGCCATCATCCTGGTCGGCCATGTCACCAAGGACGGCCAGATCGCAGGCCCCCGCGTGGTCGAGCACATGGTCGACGCGGTGATGTCGTTCGAGGGCGAAGGCTCGCAGCAATTCCGCATCCTGCGCGCCGTGAAGAACCGTTTCGGCCCGACCGACGAGATCGGCGTGTTCGAGATGACGGGCCTCGGCCTGCGCGAGGTCACCAACCCTTCCGAGCTGTTCCTGTCCGAGCGCGATCTCGGCACGCCCGGCACCGCAGTCTTTGCGGGCATTGAAGGTACGCGACCCGTTCTGGTCGAATTGCAGGCGCTGGTGGCGCCGACCTCGCTCGGCACCCCGCGCCGCGCGGTGGTCGGTTGGGACCCGAGCCGACTCTCGATGGTGCTGGCGGTGCTGGAGGCCCATTGCGGCGTCAAGCTGTCCGGTCATGACGTCTACCTGAACGTCGCCGGCGGCTTGCGCATCCACGAACCAGCCGCGGACCTTGCCGCTGCCGCGGCCCTGGTGTCGTCCCTGGTTAATGCGCAGTTACCGACCGATGCGGTCTATTTCGGCGAGATCTCGCTCTCGGGCGTGGTGCGCCCGGTGGCGCAAACACCGGCACGGCTCAAGGAAGCGGCAAAACTCGGTTTCCAGCGCGCCGTGCTGCCCGAATCGGCGCGCGGGGAAACCGGCGGCGATGCCGGATTGTCGCTGAATGCGGTGAACAGCCTCACGACGTTGGTAGCCGAGATCGCCGCCCGCGGCTCCCGCCGGGGCGAATCGAACGCACCGGCAGAAAAAAATGCCACACCGGCAAGATTCCGCCGCGGAGAGGGCTAGGCGCAGGTGACGCGAGAGGCGCCCGCCGCTATACAGCCGTCATAAAAGCAGCATGGGATTGCGTGGTTGCGGCCTTGCCGGGAACGCCGTCTGCCCCTCTTTTAGGGCAGCGGCCAAGCACCGATTCGGCTAGAGCACCTTCGAGAGGACGAGCGGACCCGACCAGCCGATGCCAGTAACCATCCTCGACCTCATCCTGCTCGGTGTGATGCTGATCTCGGGCCTGCTTGCCATGGTCCGCGGCTTCATGCGCGAAATCCTCTCCATCGCTGCCTGGGGCGCCGCGGCAATCGTGACGCTCTACTCGTTCTCGAAGCTGCTGCCGACGGCGAAGACCTACTTCAACAACGACACGGTCGCGGCCGTCGTCGTCGTGGCCGGCGTGTTCATCGGTACGCTCGTCGTGGTTTCCGTGATCACGGTGCGGATCTCCGACATGATCCTGGATTCGCGCATCGGCGCGCTAGATCGCACCCTCGGCTTCCTGTTCGGGCTGGCTCGCGGGCTTTTGATCGTGGTCGTCGCGTTCCTGTTCTTCACCTGGCTGGTGCCGGACAAGCAGCGGCCGGATTGGGTCAGCGGGGCCAAGTCCCGCGTCGTGCTCCAGGGAACCGGGGATTGGCTGATGGCCCTCTTGCCTGACGACCCCGAGAACACCATCTTGAAGAGATTCAAGAAAAACAAACCAGATGATGATCAAGCTGAATCCGAGCAGCAGCCTTCGGGCAGTGGCGACGGATACAGCAAAACGGCTCGTGACGGCATGAAGAAGCTGATCGAGAAACCTGCGGCGCGTTGATTGGCCCCAAAGAAAGGCGCGGACGAGATGCGACACCCTGACCAGGACGCCGAGCTTGATCTCGATCCAAGGGCCGGTTCGGGCCCTGCCGCGCTCGAACTACAGGACGATCTCGAAGGGGATACGCTGCGCGAGGAGTGCGGCGTCTTCGGCATCTACGGCCACCCCAACGCGGCCGCGATCACCGCACTCGGCCTTCACGCCCTGCAGCACCGCGGCCAGGAAGCCGCCGGCATCGTCTCCTACGACGGCAGCCGCTTCCACTCCGAACGCCGCCTCGGCCTCGTCGGCGACACCTTCTCACGCCGCGAGGTGATCGACCGCCTGCCCGGCAATGTCGCGGTCGGCCATGTCCGCTACTCCACCACCGGCGCCACCATCCTGCGC
>NZ_JAEMSD010000693.1 GCF_016462955.1 Bradyrhizobium sp.
GGTAAAGGACATCGCCGGTGGCGACGGTTGCGACGCGCGCCTGCTGTGCCATCTGTGTCAGGCGCCGCAACCGCAACGCATCGCCGGCCTGCCGCTGCAAGGTCAGTGCGATATAGCTGCGTTCCTGAAAGATGGATGAGACCGAGACGAGGTTCGCCTGCGTTTTTGCGTCGTCGCTACTGGGGATAAGGATGGCGATGAGGCCATCGCTCCATGTGGCGACATCATCCCAATGGAGTTCGCAACCTCCTTTGCCGGCGCGCGATTTGCCAAGCGTTAACAGACGACAGAGCCGACCATAGGCGGCGCGGTCCGTGGGATAGACCAGCAGGCCAGCGCCACAGGATAGATCCAGCCTGCAGCCGTTGATGACGCGCACGCCTGTCGAGCGGCCAGCGTCCCAGGCGCGCACCAATCCCGCCAGACTGTTGCGATCCACGATGCCGATCGCCGGCATGTCCAGCATAGCGGCGGCCGAGAGCAGTTCCTCAGGCGAGGATGCACCCCGCAGGAAGCTGAAATGGCTCGTCGCCTGCAACTCGACATAGCGCTGATCGGCAAGGCTCATGCGAAGGCGCCATGGATGAACCAGGCCATGGGTCCGGTCGACGACCATTGGCCGTCGCCCAAGCGGAACAGCCAGTAGCGCCCGCCGCCCTCGACCTCGACCTGGAAATAGTCGCGCACGAGATAGGGGCTGTCGGCTTCCAGGCCCTTGGCGCGCCACCATTCGCCCTGGAGGCGTTCGGGACCATCGGCCTGAACCACCTTGCGGCGTTTGCCCCGCCAGACGAACTGGGCCGGCGGATGGTCGGGCATCATCGCGATCACCTGGACCGGCTCGGGCGGTTCGATCATGCGGCCCGGGCGCGGCAGGACAGCGTTCCAGCGCCGATCCGCGCCCTCGCGCAGCGCCATTGTGCGCTTGACCGTTCGTTCGGGCATGGCGGACGAGCAGGGCGTCGTGCCGTACAGCCGGTCATAGCCGAAACGGTTCGCCAGCGCGTCGATAAGGGCACCAAGGTCCGGGCCGCGATGCGTATCGCCTGTAAGATCAGCCTGTGCGCTGCGGAGTGGTTCGACGATCGGCGCGATCAGGATCATGGTCTCAATCCCAAGGCCTGGATCAATCCGCTCGATCCTGGGAACCAGGAGCTTTGTCAGATGCCGGGCATCCCTTGTAGGAGACGCCATCCCGATCCTGACGGACTGATATTGGCCATCGACCCGTTCGCAATGGAGGTCGAGGCGCCGCGCGCCGGTGCCGCCCCGCATCAACGCAGCGCAAATGTCGTCGGTGAGATCGCTGATGACCTTCGCGATGGCGTCGGCCGTACCGATGGGTTCAAGAAGCCCGCGGCGCGCCTGGGGCAGTGCCTGTGGGAAGATCGGCACCATCGCCTCTGGCGCATGGCCAAGGGCTTGGTCGAGGCGGCGGTAGAGTTCATGTCCGTAGCGGCGCGCAATGGGACCACGCGGCTCGGCAATGAGTTGCTCGATCCGGGTGAAGCCCATCTTGTGCAGATCGCTTGCCACTTTTGCTGGGATGCGCAGGGCGGCAAGGGGTAGAAGGCCGACCGCCTTCTTCTGGTCTCCAGGAAGAATGATAACCGGGCGACCGGCAGGGACATGGCGCGCGACCGCATGCGCGCAGCCCGCCGTGTCAGCAACAGCGATCTGTGCTGTAAGGCCCGAGCCGTTCACCCGGCGGAACAGGTCCTTGACCAGCGCTTCCTCGCCGCCGAACAGTTCGCCGCATCCGCTGATGTCGAGCCACAGGCCATCGGGGTAATCGACCGCGACGAAGGGGGCGTAGCGCTGCCCTGCCCATAGAGCGAGCCGCTCAAGCCCTTGCGCGTCGGCCGCTTCGTCTGCATCGAGCACGTCAAGATCGGGCACCATGGTCCTTGCCTTGGTGACGCTCATGCCGGGCGTGATGCCAAGGCTGCGGCCAAGCGCGTCTACCGCCGCGATCAGCTTGCGACCGTGCGATTCTATGGCCGTGACAAGCGGCTGACCAGATAGCGCTGCGTTCGCCTCAGACGGCGATACGCCACGCTTCCTGCTGATCCGGTCTGTCGACCAGTATGGCAGGTAGAGCGAGACGACCCTGCGCATCGCAGGCCTCCACTATCCAGCTTTTAGGTTCTGCGCCGCGGACGCGCTCGAGCGCGACCGACCAGCGCGTGCGGGCAAGGGCAGGGATGCCCAGATCTGCGCTCGGTGATGCCGTAACACGCCATCGGGTCTGCGCTGCAGAGCCCTCGATCAGTGCGTCCGCCTTGGCGGCGCGACGCAGGATGAACGCAGTCACCCCAGACCCTTCGGCAGCAAGCTGAAGCCGTTTCGACGCAGTCGTCGAGAGCTTTGAGACCTCGCCCACAACGCCGGCGATGCCAGCCACGCGCAGGCAATCTTCCATCGCGATCAGCGCGCCCTTGTCATTGCCAGGCTCGACGATGGTCAGGCGGTCAGGATGAAGGCCTGCAAGGTCGAGGGCAGGGGTGAACAAATCGCGCCAGCGCAGACACCAGAAAACCGGGCCTTCCATGCGCGCCAATATGCCTGCGATAAATATCGTTGCGGCTGCGTCGTCGCAAATGTCGGGAGAGCCCAGAACCTCATGCAATGCGCCGGTTGCAAGACCATTTCCGGGCAGATGATCGTCGATGTCGTCAAGGCCGAAAGGATGGACGCCATGACGGCGCCCATCGCCCGTCACATGGGCGATCGACGAACGCAAATCCTCGAGGATGGCATTGCGGGACATTCCTTGGTCTCATCGGTCTAACAGTGTGTTCCCTCTCTGTTCTCCATGACTCCCCGGACTGTCATCTGTGGATGGCTCCCGCGTTGCAAGTGTAAAGTGATGATCTGACGTTCCGTCGG
>NZ_JAEMSD010000694.1 GCF_016462955.1 Bradyrhizobium sp.
GCTCCGGCGCGATCTGGTTTCGCGTCGATCATCCGCTGATCGAGGGCGAGGCGATCTCGCAGGCGATGCGCGCCGTAGTCGCCGCCGACTTCTCCAACGGCACCGCCTCGACGCTGGACTTCCGCGCCTGGACCTACATCAACGCCGACCTCACCGTGAGCTTCGCGCGCCAGCCGGTCGGCGAGTGGATCCTGCTCGACGGCGAATCCTGGATCGGCCCCGACGGCGCCGGCCTTGCGATGTCGCGGCTGGCGGACAGGCAGGGCTATTTCGGGCGCGCGGTGCAGAGCCTGGTGATCGAGAAGAGGTAACGGCGCTCACCCCACCATCCGGTCCCGCCCGCTCCAGAAGCCCGCGCGCAGCACCTTCTTGTCGACCTTGCCGACGCCGGTCATCGGCAATTGCTTGACGAACTGGATCTGCTTCGGCGCATGCGCCGGGCCTTTTCGCGTCTTCACCAGATTGATCAGCTCGTCCGGGTCGGGCCTTGCGCCCTCGCGCGGCACGACGATGGCGGTGACCGCCTCGCCCCATTTCTCGTCGGGAATGCCGACGACGGCGACCATCGCGACATCGGCGTGCTGCGACAGCACGTCCTCGACCTCGCGCGGGAAGATGTTGAAGCCGCCGCTGACGATCATGTCCTTCTTGCGGTCGAGGATGAACATGTAGCCGCGCTCGTCCTGGCGCGCGATGTCGCCGGTGTGGACCCAGCCGTTCCTGAGCGTCTCGGCGGTGATGTCGGGCCGCTTCCAGTACTCCGCCATCACGTGCGGCGCGCGCACGCAGATCTCGCCGGCCTCGCCCGTCTTCACCTCCTGGTCGTCGTCGTCGAGGATCCTGACTTCGCAGGCCGCGATCGGGAAGCCGCAGGACAGGAACAGCTCCGGCTTGTTGGGATCGTGATCGGCCTTGCGCAGCACCGAGACGGGATAGCACTCGGTCTGGCCGTAGAGCTGCGAGAACACGGGGCCGATGCGTTCGATGCCCTCCAGCAGCCGGCTCGGCGACATCGCCGATGCCCCGTAGAGCACCAGCTCGAGCGAGGAGAGATCGGTCTTGCCGAGCGCGGGCTGATCGAGCAGCACGTAGATCATGGTCGGAACGAACAGCGTGAAGTTGATGCGCTCGCGTGCGATCGTCGTCAGCACCGCCTCGGGGTCGAAGCCTTTCAGCATGTGCACGGTGCCGCCGCGCATCAGGGTCGGCAGCACCTTCGTGCCCGCGACGTGGCTGATCGGCGCCACCGTGAGATAGCGGGCGGCCTCGGGGATCTCGAAGTCGGCGAGGATCGCGCCCGCCGCGCCGGCATTCTCGCGGTGGTAGCGCAGCGCGCCCTTGGACTTGCCTGTCGTGCCGCCGGTGTAGTTCAGCGTCGCGAGATCGTCGGGGCCGGCGAGGCACAGCGGGCTCGCATGTCCCGCGGTCTCGATCGCGGCCAGGAGATCGACGCCGTAGCCGGCCGGTCCCATGGTGAAGACCGCCTTCAGCCGCTCCGCCCGCGCTGCGAGCTCGCCGCCGCGATCCCGGAAGGCGGCGGCATCCACCACCAGCATCTCGGCCTCGGAATCCTCGAGCTGGAACAGCTGGTCCTCCAGCGATCCCAGCGGATGCAGCCAGGTGATGCAGAGCCGCGCCAATTGCGCGGCGACACCGGCACACCAGGTGTCGGCGCGGTTCGCGGTGAGGAAGGCGACGCGCGCGCCGGGCTGCAGGCCGAGACGCATGAACACGCCCTGGATGCGGCCGATCAGATCGAGCGTGCCCTGACAGCTCAGCGATCCCCCGGGCCAGGCGAACGCGGTGCGGCCGGGATAGCGCGACAGTGCACGTAGCGTCTGCGCACAAGCCGGGGAGGATGCGTGGAGCGGATCAGACATATGTTTCCTCGTCGCTTTGTCACCGGCTTCTTGCGTGCCAATGTTGCGGGCCACGCTAGCACAGAGAATGCGGGAGCAAACGACAAAGCCCGCGAGAGGGAGGCATGCATGCCGCCGGATCGACTGCACCGCGTTCGCGACCGTCTTCGTCTGCCGCTGATCGCGGCGCCGATGTTTCTGATCTCGGGCGTCGAGCTCGTGGTCGCCGCCTGCCGCAACGGGGTCATCGGCAGCTTTCCCACTGCGAATTGCCGCGGCACGGAACAGCTCGAGGAATGGCTCACGGAGATTGAGACGCGGTTGCGGCAGCACGAGGAGCAAACCAGCAGCAAGGCCGCGCCGCTCTGCCCGAACCTGATCGTGCACCATTCCAACCCGCGGCTGGGGCAGGATCTCGCCGTGCTGCTGCGGCACAGGCCGGAGATCGTCATCACCTCGGTCGGCTCACCCGCGCCGGTGCTGAAGCCGCTGCATGATGTCGGCGCTTTGGTGCTGGCGGATGTCGCCTCGATCCGTCACGCCGAACGTGCGGCCGAAGCGGGCGCCGACGGGCTGGTGCTGCTGACCGCCGGCGCCGGCGGCCAGACCGGCTGGCTCAATCCATTCGCCTTCGTCCGCGCGGTCCGCGCATTCTACGACGGCATCATCGTGCTGGCGGGCGGTATCAGCGACGGCCAGGCGCTGCATGCCGCCGAAGTGCTGGGCTGCGATCTCGCCTATATGGGGACCAAGTTCATCGCAACGCGGGAGAGCATGGCGGATGACCGCTACAAGCGGATGCTGGTCGACAGCAGTGCCGACGATGTCCTGCTCACCACCGCGTTCACGGGCTTGCAGACCAACATGCTGAGACCGTCGATCGTCGCGGCCGGGCTTGATCCGGACGATCTGCCGGCGCGTGGCGCAATCGACATCGCCAAGGACATCGACGTCGCCGCACGCGAGAATCGGCCGAAGCGCTGGCGCGACATCTGGAGCGCCGGCCACTCCGCATCGGGGGTGACGGAC
>NZ_JAEMSD010000221.1:0-237 GCF_016462955.1 Bradyrhizobium sp.
TGTCGGCCGGCTTCGGCGCCGGCGGCGTTGCCGGAGGCGCAGGCGGCGGATTGTTGACGGCGACAGGCGGCGCGGCGGGAGGTGCAGGCGGCGGCGTCGAGGGGCGCGATCCGCCCGGGCCCGGAATGAACGAGAAATCCTCGGCCAAGGACGAGGAAATCCACGGAACCTGCTCGCCGCGTGAGGCGCGGGTTACGCCCATCTTGGTGCGGTTCAGCGTCTCCTCGGCCATCAGGT
>NZ_JAEMSD010000221.1:247-7004 GCF_016462955.1 Bradyrhizobium sp.
TCCGAGACCACCGAGGCCAGCGCCGCCGAGTACATCACCAGCGTGCCGTTCGGTGCGATGACCGGGGTCAGGCCGGCCGAGAAGCTGCGGAACCGGCGCTCGAACGGATTGCGCCGGGAGGCGTCGATCAGCGCGATCTTGACGCCGGCGCCGCGGGTGTTGAGCTCGCCAAGCACGGTCTCGAGGCTGAAACCATCGCGGCGCACGTCGGATTCGGTCCAGATCTGCGCATCGACCGGCAGCAGGTAACTCTGGCGCGCCGACTGGATGCCGAAACCGCTGAAGAACACCAGCGCCACCGATCCCGGCTTGATCTTGCTGTAGAGCTTGTCGAAGGCGCGGCGCATGCCGTCGCCGGTCAGGTTCTCGCCGATCTCGACAGAAAAGCCGTCGCGCTTCAGTTCGTCCGCGACAGCGCGCGCATCATTGATCGGTTCCTTGAGCGGAGCATCCGCATCCGGATATTTGGCGTTGCCGATGACGAGCGCGAAGCGGTCGCCGGCTGCAAGCGACGGGGCAGTCGGGACAAGCGAGACGAGCAAGGACAGAAGGAAAAAGAAGCGAATTTTCATAATCAGCGCGGTCCAGCCAAAAAGGCGCCGTTCCAGCTTGCGCCGCGGCGACCTTAACTTACGCTTATCTCATTATCAAACCGGAGACGGGGGGCGTCAACCGCTTGGAGATTCGGCATTATCGTGTCGACGGACCGCCACCCAGGGGCGTGCTGTGAGCGGAACGGAGGGGTCGTCATGACAGTCCTCGTGATCTCGATTGATCGGCGCGACGTTAGGGCAACCCTGGCAATGAGGATGTGATTGGTCTCACATTGCAACCTGCCTTCGCCGCAACGCCCGGCGTTTGACCTTTGCTGCCGGCGATGGCTTGGTGTGGACGATCGTCCCGCAAGATCCAACTCAGAAAAGCAACTCCATGGGAAACGCCTACGAAATCTACGCCCTGCGCTATGCGACAATGTCTCCGCGCACCCCCCATATGAACTTCCTCCTGCCCGACCCGCATGACAGTGCGGCGCAGGATCTCGACTATTTCGTCTGGCTGATCCGAGGGCAGGGCCGCGACATCCTGGTCGATACCGGCTTCAATGCCGAGGAGGCGAGCGCGCGGGCGCGCAAGCTCACGCTCAATCCCGTCGACGCGCTGGAGCGTTTCGGCGTCGCAGCAACAGCAATTCGCGACGTCATCGTGACGCATCTGCATTACGACCACGCCGGCAATCTCGACCGCTTCCCCAATGCGCGCTTCCATCTCCAGGAGCGCGAGATGGCTTACGCGACCGGGCGCTGCATGTGCAATGGCCTGTTGCGTCACCCATTCTCGGTGGAGCATGTCACCCAGATGGTGCGCCACGTCTATGGCGAGCGTGTTACCTTCCATTCCGGCGACGGCGAGGTCGCCCCGGGCGTGACCGTGCACCGCGTCGGCGGCCATTCCGACGGCTTGCAGGTGGTCAAGGTCGAGACCGCGCGCGGCCCGGTGGTGCTGGCCTCCGATGCCGCGCATTATTACGCCAATCTGCAGCGCAGGAGCCCATTTCCGATCGTCTACAATGTCGGCGACATGGCGATGGGCTGGGAGACGATCGAGCGCCTCGCCGGTCATCCCGACAGGTTCATTCCCGGTCATGATCCGATCGTGACGGAGATCTATCCGCGCGCCAGCGACAAGGTCGATGCCTTCGCACTGCATCTGCCGCCGTCGCGGTCGTTTGCGAAATAGCAGCCATCATTCCGGGGCGCGCGTAGCGCGAACCCGGAATCCATCTATCCTCGTAACCTGCGGCGCAATGGATTCTCAGGTGCGCAATTGCGCACCATAGCTCGCCGCTTCGCGGCGCCCCGGAATGACGGAGGAGCTAATACGCCTGCTTGGCATCCGCTTCTTCGCTGGTCTGGATCAGGTCGAGGCTTTGCTCGATCTTGTCGAGGAGAGTCGAGAGCTGCTTGCGCTCCTGCGCGGAGAGGCAGGCGAGGATTTCGTCCTCGCGCCGCAGCAATTGCGGAAACAGCTCCTCGTACAGCGCGCGGCCCTTCCTGGTCAGTTGCAGGCGGAATTCGCGGCGGTCGGCCCGGTTCTCGACCCGCTCGATCAGGCGCTCGTCGAGCAGCATTGTCACCGCGCGGCTGATGGTGGATTTGTGCGTCCGCGTGCATTGCGCAATGTACTGCGCGCTACAGGCATCAACGCGGAAGCCGAGCGTGGCGATCACCCGCCAGGCCGGAATGTCGAGGCCGTGCCGTTCCTGATATTCGACCGCAAGCGCGGAACTGACCTCCGCTGCAAGCCGGTTGAGGCGGAACGGCACGAACTTGAACAGGTCGAGTCGCGGCTTTGGCCGAACTGAAGCCTCGTCGGCCTCACGGGTCTTCAACGCGATGTCGCTGGATGTCCTCGCCAAGGAGAGCGCTCCGAATTCCCGGTTGACGGCCGGCCGGCTCCGGTCCAAAATAGTTGCACGTGAGACTATCTAGCAGATCAGTCCTCTTCTGACCAGAGCCGAGGTTCGTGTATGGCGCCGGCCAATACCCCTCACGCCAAGACCGCTCAAGCCAAGACCCAGTTCGGCTATCGCCGTCACCCGGATCAGGGCCGCCCGAGCCCCGCGGAGCATCCGGTCGTGATCGTCGGCGCCGGCCCTGTCGGCCTGTCGCTGGCGATCGATCTCGCCCAGCGCGGCCAGCGCGTCGTGCTGCTGGATGATGCCGACCGCATCGGCGAAGGCTCGCGCGCGATCTGCTTCTCGAAACGCTCGCTGGAATATTGGGACCGGCTCGGCGTCGGCGACCGCATGGTCGAGAAGGGCGTGGTGTGGAGCGTCGGCCGCATCTTCCACGGCGAATCACAGCTCTACCAATTCAACCTGCTGCCGGAGGACGGTCACAAGCGGCCGGCCTTCATCAACCTCCAGCAATATTACGCCGAGGCCTATCTGGTCGATCGCATCAACGAACTGCCTGAGATCGACCTGCGCTGGCGCAACAAGGTGACGGCACTCGAGCAACGCAACGATTCCGCCGTGCTGACGATCGAGACGCCGGAGGGTGCCTATCGCCTCAATGCGCAGTACGTCATCGCCTGCGACGGCGCGCGCTCCTCGCTGCGGCAGATGGTCGGTGCGGAATTCGCCGGCCAGGTGTTCGAGGATCAGTTCCTGATCGCGGACGTCAAGATGACCGCGGAATTTCCGACCGAGCGCTGGTTCTGGTTCGATCCGCCGTTCCATGCCGGGCGTTCGGCGCTCTTGCATCGGCAGCCCGACGACGTCTGGCGCATCGACCTCCAGCTCAACCGCTATGCCGATCCTGTCGTCGAGAAGAGACCGGAGAACGTGCGGCCGCGCATCGCGCGCATGCTCGGCCACGACAAGTTCGAGTTCGAGTGGATATCGCTCTACAAGTTCCAGTGCCGGCGGATGGAGCGCTTCATCCACGGCCGGGTGATCTTCGCCGGCGATTCCGCGCACCAGGTCTCGCCCTTCGGCGCGCGCGGCGCCAATTCCGGGCTCGAAGATGCGGAGAATTTGTCCTGGAAGCTCGACCGCGTGCTGCGCGGCAAATCGCCCGCGAGCCTGCTCGAGAGCTACCACCTCGAGCGCAGCATGGCGGCGGACGAGAACATCCGCGAATCCACGCGCTCGACCGATTTCATGGCGCCGAACTCGCATCAGGAGGCGCGGCTGCGTAAGGCGGTGCTGTCGCTCGCCAAGGAGACAGAGTTCGGCAAGCGCATGGTCAATGGTGGCCGGCTGTCGGTGCCGTGCAGCTACGATTCGCCGCTGTCCTCGCTCGATGCGGAGACGTGGCGCGGCGGGCCCTCGCCCGGCTGTTCGATGCTCGACGCGCCTGTCGCAACGCGTGGCGGTGAACAGTTCTATCTGACGGATGCCTTCCGCAGGGGTGGCACGGACTTCACCTTGCTGTCGTTCAGCAATGGCGGGCCGATTGATGCGCCCGACAGTATCAAGGGTATCCGCATTGGGGCCGAGGGTGGATTTGCGGATCCCTTGGGTCTGGTCGCGAAGCGCTATGGCGCCGAGCAGGGTGCCGCCTATCTGCTGAGGCCCGACGGTTATGTTGCGGCTCGCTTCCGCCATCCGACCCGTTCGGCGATCTCGGCGGCACTGGCGCGGGCCGAAGGTCTGTATTGAGGTCTCGCATGCCGCTCTCCACCACCTCAAACTTTTTACGTCCCGACGATGCCTTCCGCGCCGTCGTCGAGGCGCATCGTGATCTGACCGAGGAGCAGAGCGCCGATTTCGACGCGGCGCTGGTGCTGATTCTCGCCAACCATATCGGCGACATCGACGTGCTGCGCGAGGCGATCGCCCTGGCCAAGCGCCGCATGATCGACGGCCAGCAGCAGCAACAACAACAGCAATAACCCTGTCACCTGAAGGACGAATTGATGGCGAAGAACTTCGCATCCACCGGCGATCTCTCCGAGAAAAAGATCACCTTCTCCGAGATCGGGACCGATCTCTATGCCTTCACCGCCGAGGGCGATCCCAACACGGCGGTCATCGTCGGTGACGATGGCTGCCTCGTGTTCGACGCGCAGGCAACGCCGGCGATGGCGAACAAGGTGATCGAGCGCGTCCGCGCCGTCACCGACAAGCCGATCAAATATGTCGTGCTGTCGCACTATCACGCCGTGCGCGTGCTCGGAGCCTCCGCCTACAAGGCGCAGGGCATCGTCGCTTCGCAGGAGACGCATCGGCTGATCGCCGAGCGCGGCCAGCAGGATTGGGATTCCGAATACGGCCGCTTCCCGCGGCTGTTCCAGGACGCCGCCAGCATCCCCGGCCTGACCTGGCCGACGCTGACCTTCGAAGGTGAGATGACGATCTATCTCGGCAAGCGCGAGGTGCGCCTGATGCAGCTGGGCGCCGGCCATACCTCCGGCGACATCGTCGCCTGGGTGCCGGATGCGGAGGCGATGTTCTCCGGCGACCTGATCGAATATCACTCCGCCTGCTATTGCGGTGATGCCCATTTGCGGGAATGGCCGATGACGCTGAACGAGATCCGCAACTTCAATCCCAAGGCAATCGCGCCGGGCCGCGGCGACGCGCTGAAGGGAACGGCGACGGTGCGCGAAGCCATCGCGATGACGCGCGACTTCGTCACCTCGCTCTATGGCGCCGCCGAAATCTCGGTCGCCAAGGGCCGCAGCTTAAAGGAATCCATGGCGGCGACGCGCGAGGTGATGGATCCGAAGTTCTCCAGCTTCGCCATCTACGAGCACTGCCTGCCGTTCAACGTGTCGCGCGCCTACGACGAGGCGTCTGGGATCGACGACCCCGTGATCTGGACCGACAAGCGCGACCAGGAAATGTGGGCCGCCCTGCAAGGAGGAGGATAGTCATGAACATCAATACCTCGCCGGACCAGATCATCCGCAGCTCGGCCCAGGTGACGCCGGGCTACATGTCCGGCTTCGGCAACTCTTTCGAGACCGAGGCGCTGCCGGGCGCGCTGCCGATCGGACGCAACTCGCCGCAGCGCTGTGCCTACGGGCTCTATGCCGAGCAATTGTCAGGCTCCCCTTTCACGGCGCCGCGCGGCAGCAATGAGCGTTCCTGGCTGTATCGCATCCGCCCGTCGGTGAAGCATTCGGGCCGTTTCGAGAAGGCCGAGGCCGGGCTGTGGCGCTCCGCGCCGTGCCACGAATACGACCTCCCGATCGCGCAGCTGCGCTGGGATCCGACGCCGCTGCCGAAGGAGGAGGTCACCTTCGTCCAGGGCGTGCAGACCATGACCACCGCCGGTGACGTGAACACGCAAGCGGGCATGGCCGCGCATGTCTACGTGATCACCAAGTCCATGGTGGACCAGCATTTCTACGATGCCGACGGCGAGCTGATGTTCGTGCTGCAACAGGGCAATCTGCGCCTCGTCACCGAATTCGGCCGCATCGATGCCGAGCCCGGCGAGATCGTGGTGATCCCGCGCGGCGTTAAGTTCCGCGTCGAGATTCCGAACGGTCCGGCGCGCGGTTATCTCTGCGAGAACTATGGCGGCGCCTTCACGCTGCCGGAGCGTGGGCCGATCGGTGCTAATTGCCTCGCCAATGCGCGCGACTTCCTCACCCCCGTTGCACATTACGAGGACAGGGACACGCCGACGGAGCTCTACGTGAAATGGGGCGGCTCGCTGTTCAAGACGACCTTACCGCATTCGCCGATCGACGTCGTCGCCTGGCATGGCAATTACGCGCCGTACAAATACGATCTGCGCACCTTCTCGCCCGTCGGCGCGATCGGCTTCGACCATCCCGATCCGTCGATCTTCACGGTGCTGACCTCGCCGTCGGAGACGGCTGGCACGGCGAATATCGATTTCGTCATCTTCCCCGAGCGCTGGATGGTCGCCGACAATACCTTCAGGCCGCCCTGGTATCACATGAACATCATGAGCGAGTTCATGGGCCTGATCTACGGCGTCTACGACGCCAAGCCGCAGGGCTTCGTCCCCGGCGGCATGAGCCTGCACAATTGCATGCTGCCGCACGGTCCCGACCGCGACGCCTTCGAGCACGCCAGCAACGGCGAATTGAAGCCGGTGAAGCTCACCGGCACGATGGCCTTCATGTTCGAGACCCGCTACCCCCAATGCGTCACCGCCCACGCGGCAAACGCCGCCACGCTCCAGGCCGACTACGCGGATTGCTGGAACGGCCTAGAGAAGCGCTTCGATCCGAATAGGCCGTGAGGTCTCTTACCCTCCCCTGGACGGGGAGG
>NZ_JAEMSD010000221.1:7014-10577 GCF_016462955.1 Bradyrhizobium sp.
ACAGCGCGGGGGGGGGGGTGACAGTCCCTCCATTGAGGCGGTGCCGAGTGGAGAGATCACCCCACCCCGCTTCGCATTACGCTTCGCTTCATGCGAACCGACCCTCCCCCTCCAGGGGAGGGTGACACCGTCACCGCTGCGCTCACGGGAAACCAATGCCCCACCCCAACGACCCCAGTCTCCGCTCCTTCATCGAGGTCGAAACTTCCTCCGACTTTCCGATCCAGAACCTGCCTTATGGCGTGTTCTCGACGGCGGCCAATCCAACCCCGCGCGTCGGTGTCGCGATCGGCGATTACGTGCTCGATCTCTGGGAGCTCGAGCAGGATTGCCGACTCGACGTCGGCCCGCTCGGCGTGTTCTCGGGCCCCTCGCTCAATCCGTTCATGGCGCTCGGGCCTAAAGTCTGGAGCAAGACCCGCGCGCGCATCAGCGAACTCCTGCGCGCGGATCATCCGGAGCTGCGCGACAACGAGGAGCTGCGCAAGCGCGCGCTCGTTCCCATGCGCGACGCCAAGCTGCATCTGCCGTTCACCGTCTCCGGCTACACCGACTTCTATTCGTCGAAGGAGCACGCCACCAATGTCGGCGTCATGTTCCGCGGCAAGGACAACGCGCTGCAGCCGAACTGGCTGCATATGCCGATCGCCTATAACGGCCGCGCCTCTACGGTCGTGGTCTCCGGCACCCAAGTGAAGCGGCCGCGCGGTCAGCTGAAGCCGCCGAACGTGGACCTGCCGAGCTTCGCGCCGTGCAAGCGGCTCGATTTCGAGCTGGAGATGGGCGTCGTGATCGGCCAGCCCTCGCCGATGGGCGGCATGCTCACCGAGAACCAGGCCGAGGAGATGATCTTCGGTTTCGTCTTGCTCAACGACTGGAGCGCGCGCGACATCCAGCAATGGGAATATGTGCCGCTCGGCCCGTTTCTCGCAAAAGTCTTCGCGACCTCGATCAGCCCCTGGGTGGTGACGCGTGAGGCGCTGGAGCCGTTCCGCCTGAACGGGCCGGAGCAGCAACCGGTACCGCTCGACTATCTCAAGCAGACCAGGCCGCAGAACTACGATGTCGAACTCGACGTCTCGTTGCGCGCCGCCGGCGCCAATGCGCCCGCCAGCATCAGCCGCACCAATTTCAAGTACATGTACTGGTCCTCGGTGCAGCAATTGATGCACCACGCTTCCAGCGGCTGCGCCATGAATGTCGGCGATCTCTTAGGGTCCGGCACCATCTCCGGCCCGGAGAAGAACCAGCGCGGCAGTCTGCTCGAGATCAGCTGGAACGGCACCGAGCCGGTCGAGCTGCCCGGCGGCGCCAGGCGCTCGTTCCTGGAGGACGGCGACAGCCTCGTCATGCGCGGCTGGTGCCAGGGGAACGGCTACCGCGTCGGCTTTGGCGAGGTCGAGGGGACGGTTCTGCCGGCGAAGTAAGGCCACTGTCATTCCGGGGCGATGCGAAGCATCGAACTACGGTGCGCAATTGCGCACCTGAGAATCTCGAGGTTCCGGGTTCGCGCTTTGCGCGCCCCGGAACGACGGCCTCGAACCTACCGCCTCTCCGGGGGTACGTCCTTGATCCGCGCGCAATGCGCCGCAACGTCTTCCACGCTGTACTTCAGATGCACCCGCTTGTCGGACGGCGCCTGCTTCGTCGTGCACACGCCCGGCCGCCATTCCTGCGCCGGCCTGATCGGGCGCGGGGCGAAGCCGCCGCCGCAGTTCGGGCAGACATTGAACAGCCTGGTCTCGACGCAGTCCGCACAGAACGTGCATTCATAGGAGCAGATCCGCGCATCGGTTGCGGCGGGCGGCAGGTCGCGGTCGCAATATTCGCAGTTCGGTCGCAGCTGGAGCGCCATGTTGAATCTCCGGACATGGGACTGGGATCATCGCAGATCGCGCAGCCAGCGCGAATGCCGTAGTTCCCTCGATTTCAGCCGGGCTTTAATTCCTTGAGCGGCAGCTTCGAGCTCTCTTTCAGCCGGTCCAGCACGATCGACGAGCGCACATGCGCCACGCTTTGATGCGGCATCAGGACGTCGTTGACGAGGTTGGAGAGGCCCTTGAGATCGCGCAGAACGGCTTTCAGCACATAGTCGGCGTCGCCCGTCAGCGAATACGCCTCCTGGATCTCGTCGATCCGGTTCACCAGCGCGCGGAAGCGCTTGGAATTGTCAGGGGAGTGCGTGGCGAGCCCGACCTGGATGAAGGCGATCACGCCGAAGCCCAGCGCCTCGCTGGAGAGGTCGGCATGATAGCCTGATATCACCTTATCCTCTTCCAGCCGCATCCGGCGCCGTGAGCATTGCGAGGCCGAGAGGCCGGCGAGCTCGGCCAGCTCCTGGTTGGTGAGGCGGCCGTCGTCCTGGAGCGCGCTGAGGATCCTGAGGTCGAAGGCATCAACAGAAATCATGCGTCATTCATCCATTTCATGCACGGATCGTGCATACGATAGCCAAACGCCGTCTCGTTTGCACGCTCATTGCATAGCCCATGAAGGATAGTTCCTGTCAGCAGCCATTCGGGAGAACACCATGGGACCGTTTCCGCACGATGCACCGCCGGCCACGATCACCGCCGACAATCCGATGGGCACCGACGGGTTCGAGTTCGTCGAATATGCGCACCCCGATCCCGAACAACTGCACGCGCTGTTCAAGCTGATGGGCTATGCGCCGGTGGCGCGCCACAGGACCAAGAAGATCACGGTCTATCGCCAGGGCGACGTCAACTATCTCGTCAACGAGGAGCCCGGCACTCACGGCTACGAGTTCGTCGCCGCCCACGGCCCCTGCGCGCCGTCGATGGCCTTCCGCGTCGTCGATGCCAAGGCGGCCTATGACCGCGCGATTGCGCTCGGCGCCGAGCCGGCCGATGCCTCATCCGCGCAGAAGACGCTGGACGTGCCCGCCATCAAGGGCATCGGCGGCAGCCTGCTTTATCTGGTCGACCGCTACGGCGCCAAGGGCTCGGCCTATGATGCCGAGTTCGAATGGCTGGGCGCGCGCGATCCCAAGCCGGTTGGCGCCGGCCTGTTCTATCTCGATCATCTCACCCATAACGTCCATCGCGGCCGCATGAATGTCTGGGCCGGCTTCTACGAGAAGCTGTTCAACTTCCGCCAGATCCGCTTCTTCGACATCGAGGGGCGCGCCTCCGGCCTGTTCTCGCGCGCGCTGACCAGCCCCGACGGCAAGATCCGCATTCCCATCAACGAGGATGCCGGCGAGTCCGGCCAAATCGAGGAATATCTCAAGACCTATCGCGGCGAAGGCATCCAGCACATCGCCTGCGGCTGCCGCGACATCTACCGCACCATCGAAGACCTGCGCGAGGCCGGCCTGCCGTTCATGCCGTCGCCGCCCGACACCTATTTCGAGAAGGTCGACTCGCGCCTGCCCAAGCATGGCGAGGATCTGGCGCGGCTGAAGAAGAACGGCATTCTGATCGACGGCGAGGGCGTGGTCGAGGGCGGCCAGACCAAGGTGCTGCTGCAGATCTTCTCGGCCAATGCGATCGGCCCGATCTTCTTCGAGTTCATCCAGCGCAAGGGCGACGACGGTTTCG
>NZ_JAEMSD010000222.1:0-5054 GCF_016462955.1 Bradyrhizobium sp.
GCTTATGTCGTGCTCTCCCCGGGGAGCGATGCACTATTGCCCCCGTCGCCTTGCGAGTGACCCGCAAGACTTGACGCACAGACCCCGGGCGTCAGGACCACACGATTTTGCCGTACGCGAGACCGCGCCCGTCGTACACGAGACAATCGCCCGTGTGACGCAGCCCGCGCCCACCGCCGCTCACCCCGCGTTTCGTGACGATCGCGATACGCCCCTTTGAGAGGGATGAGGTGGCGGATGGATACGACAATCCCGAATTTCGGTAAAGCGGAATGTTTTTACCCGCGCTGATTGACCGATACAATGGGTGTTTTGCCCGACGGGCGGCGCAAGGGATAGTGCTGTAGGGTGGGCAAAGCGAAAGCGTGCCCACGTCTTCTTCGTAGTCAATGGCAGGGGGTGGGCACGGCGCTTTGCGCCTTTGCCCACCCTACGGGAGCGCCTACTCCGCTGCGATCTGCCTCGGCGCGGGCGGCGGATTGGCCAAGTCCGCGGCGAGCTGGGCGTAGCGGGCCTTGGCGTCGGCGACTGCCTTCTCCTTCACCGGGCCGTAGCCGCGGATGCGGTCGGGCAGCGAGAGCAGCTCGACCGCGGTGTCGATCGTGACCGGCGACAACAGGCCGAGCATGGTGGCGACGTCCTTCTCGTAGCCGGCGATCAGGTCGCGCTCAAGCTTGCGGTCGGCGCTGCGGCCGAAGATGTCGAACGGGGTGCCGCGCAGGAACTTGAACTTTGCCAGCACGCGGAAGACGTTCAGCATCCACGGGCCGAACGCGCGCTTCTTCGGACGTCCCAGCGCATCGACGCCGGACGCCAGGATGGGCGGAGCCAGGTTGAAGCTGAACTTGAAGTCGCCCTCGAACTGGTCGCGGAGCTGCTGCTCGAAGGCGCCGTCAGTGTAGAGGCGCGCGACTTCGTACTCGTCCTTGTAGGCGAGCAGCTTGGCATAGTTCACCGCGACCGCGCGCGGCAGCGCATCGCCATAGCCGCCCTTCGCCGCGGCTTCGCGGACCTGATCGACCAGCTTGCGATAACGTCTTGCCAGCCGGCCATTCTGGTAGGCGGTCAGGTGCTTGACGCGATGCTCGATCACCTCGTCGAGCGTCATTGCGTCCAAGGCCTTGGGCGGGACGACCTCATCCGTACCCTTCAGCATGCCGGCAAGGCGCGCAGGGTCCGCGACCGCGAGGCGGCCGAGGCGGAAGGCTTCCTTGTTCATCTTGATCGAGACGCCGTTGATCTCGATCGCCTGTTCGATCGCTGCCGCCGACAGCGGAAACAGGCCCTTCTGATAGGCATAGCCCATCATCATCATATTGGTGGCGATGGCATCACCGAGCAGCTGCTCGGCCGGCCTGGTGAAGTCGAAGAACACCGAGTCCTTGTGCAGCGCCGTCTCCAGCACCGCGTTGAGCTTGCGGGTCTGGAAGTTGAAGTCGCGGTTGAGGACGAAGTCGGCGGTGGGAATGACGTGGCTGTTGATGATGCCGCGGGTGCGGCTGGTGTCGCAGAGCGAGATCGTGTCCTTGGCGACCGCGACCACCTCGTCGGCGGCGAGCACGAGATCGGCCGTGCCGGTGACGATGCGCGAGCAGGTCACCTCCGCCGGATGATCCGAGAGGCGGACATGGCTGAGCACCGCCCCGCCCTTCTGTGCGAGGCCCGACATGTCGAGGATCATGGAGGCCTTGCCCTCGATATGGGCGGCCATGCCGAGCAGTGCGCCGATGGTCAGTACGCCGGTGCCGCCAACGCCGCCGACGGCGATGTTGTAGGGCTTGTCGAGCGTCGGCCGCGAGGCCGGCTCGGGCAATTCGCCGATGTCGCTGAGCTCGCTAGGCGCGCGGTGGCGCGGCTTGCCGCCGTCCACGGTGACGAAGGACGGGCAGAAGCCCTTCAGGCAGGAATAGTCCTTGTTGCAGGACGACTGGTTGATGGCGCGCTTGCGGCTGAACTCGGTCTCCAACGGCTCGACCGAGATGCAGTTCGACTGCACCGAGCAGTCGCCGCAGCCTTCGCAGACCGCCGGGTTGATCATGACGCGGCGTGCCGGATCCTCCATCAGGCCGCGCTTGCGGCGGCGGCGCTTCTCGGCGGCGCAGGTCTGCACGAACACGATCGCCGAGGTGCCCTTGAACTCCCGGCACATCTTCATGACGTTTTGCAGCTCGTCGCGATGGTACAGCTTGACGCCGGGCGCGATGGTGTCCGCCGGATAGGTGTCGGGCGCCTCCGAGACCAGGTAGATCTCGCGGATGCCTTCGGCGTGGAGCTGATGCGTGATCTGCTGCGGCGACAGGTCGCCGTCATGGCGCTGGCCGCCGGTCATGGCCACCGCGTCGTTGTAGAGGATCTTGTAGGTGATGTTGGCCTTGGAGGCGACCGCCTGGCGGATGGCGAGAATGCCGGAGTGGAAGTAAGTGCCGTCGCCGAGGTTGGCGAAGATGTGGTTCTCGTTGGTGAACGGCGCGATGCCGACCCAGGGCACGCCCTCGCCGCCCATATGGGTGAAGGTCTCGGTCGAGCGGTCCATCCACAGCGCCATGAAGTGGCAGCCGATGCCGGCCAGCGCGCGGCTGCCTTCGGGGACCTTAGTGGAGGTGTTGTGGGGGCAACCGGAGCAGAAATACGGGGTTCGGGAGACCGGCGCCGTCGGGATCATCTGCGACGCCTGGCGGCCGTTGAACCAGTCGGCCTTGGCGCGGAGCATCTCCGCGATCTCGGGGTTGAGGTTGAGTCGAAGCAGGCGCTCGGTCAGCGAGGTCGCGAGCGAGGCGACGCTGAGCTCGGCGGCGAAGGTCAAAAAGCGCTTGTCGTGCTCGTCCATCTTGCCGACGATGCGCGGGCGTACGTCGTCGCGCCAGTTGAACAGCACCTGCTTGACCTGGTTCTCGACGATCTCGCGCCGCTCCTCGACGATGAAGATCTCCTCGAGGCCGACGGCGAATTCATGCACGCCTTCCGGCTCCAGCGGCCAGGGCATGCCGATCTTGTAGAGACGAAGGCCGATTTTCGCGGCGACCTGCTCGGTGATGCCGAGCTCGCGCAGCGCCTGCCGCACGTCCTCATAGCTCTTGCCGGACGCCATGATGCCGAAGCGAGCGTTCGGCGAATCCATGGTGACGCGGTTGACCTTGTTGGCGCGGGCAAAGGCGATCGCGGCAAAGCCCTTGTAGTCCTGCAGGCGTCGGTCCTGCTCGAAGCGGTCGTCGGGCCAGCGCAGATTGAGGCCTCCGGGCGGCAGCTCGAAATCGGTGGGGATGATGAAGGGCTTCATCTCGTCGGTGAGATCGATCTCGGCGGTGGTCTCCACCGTCTCCGTGATCACCTTCATGCCGACCCAGCAGCCGGAATAGCGCGACATCGCGATGCCGAGCAGGCCCATCTCGATCATCTCGTGGATGCTCGAGGGGTAGAGATACGGCATCAAGGCCGACATGAACGCATGGTCGGACTGATGCGGGACGGTCGAGGACTTTGCGCCGTGGTCGTCGCCGGCAAGGCAGAGCACGCCGCCGTTCTTGGCGGAGCCCGCGGCATTGCCGTGGCGGAACACGTCGCCGCAGCGGTCGACGCCGGGGCCCTTGCCGTACCAGATGCCGACCACGCCGTCGTATTTGGCACCGGGCGAGAGGTTGAGCTGCTGCGAGCCCCAGACGGCGGTGGCCGCGAGGTCCTCGTTCACGCCGGGCTGGAACTTGATGTTGTACTGCTCGAGGTGCTTGCGGGCCGCGAACAGCTGCTGGTCGTAGCCGCCGAGCGGCGAGCCGCGATAACCGGAGATGAAGCCCGCGGTATTGAGGCCGTTGGCGCGGTCGCGCCGGATCTGGGCCATCGGCAGGCGGACCAGGGCCTGGATGCCCGTGGTGAAGACGTGTCCGGTTTCCTGGGTGTATTTTTGATCGAGACTGATCGGACCCTGGTTGATGCCCATGCTGTCCTCTTTTGCCGCCCTGTTCCGGACGTGCTGACTTAAGCCGTTGCCGTCCCGTTGTTTTTAGCTAGGGCGCGCCGACCACCGCCGCCACTCTATGTCGGATATTTCATGCTCCGCATCACAAATCTGGACCAGGGAGCCCGCCGGGACAAAATCGCAATTTAGTGGCCTGAAATACGCTGGGCGTTTTCAATTTGTGTCACCATACCCCCGGCATCGCGAAATGAATCCATGCTGCCTCGTGCGGGATGCGGGCGATTGGTCGCAGGAGTGGCTTTGATGCGGACGATTCTGGCTGGCCTGGCGCTTGCCGGCCTCGCGTTGTGCAGTGCGGCTGCAACGGCGGCCGAACCATCGCCCGAGCTGATCGCCACTGGCAAGGCGCTGGTCGAGACCGGCGACTGCGCGGGCTGCCACACCGCCGATCCGGCCAAACCGTTCGCGGGCGGCAAGCGCATCGACACGCCCTTCGGTGCGATCTATGCGCCGAACCTGACGCCGGACCGCGACACCGGCATCGGCGCCTGGACCGACGCCGATTTCACCCGCGCCTTGCGCTATGGCATCGCGCCGGACGGCTCGAACTATTACCCGGCGTTCCCCTATCCCTACTTCACGCGCATGACGAAGGACGACACGCTGGCGATCCGCGCCTATCTCGGCACGGTCACGCCTGTGATGAACCGCAACAAGCCGCCGGAGCTGCGCTGGCCGTTCGGCTATCGCGGCCTGATGCGGGTCTGGAACGCGCTGTATTTCAAGCCCGGCCTGTTCGAGCCGGACCAGAGCAAGAGCACGGCCTGGAACCGAGGCGGCTATCTCGTCACCGGCCTTGGCCATTGCGGCGCCTGCCATACCCCGAAAAACTATTTCGGCGCCGACAAGGATGCGCAGGCGCTCTCCGGCAACGAGGTCGGAGGCTGGTTTGCCCCGCGCCTCGATGGCGCCGTGCGCACCGGGCTGAAATCGTGGAGCGAGGCGGACATCACGGAGTATCTGCAAAGCGGGCGCAACGCCAAGAGCCATGCCGGCGGGCCGATGGCGGAGGTCGTCGTCAACTCGACCTCGAAAATGAGCGATGCCGATGTGCGCGCGATCGCCATTTACTTGAAGAGCC
>NZ_JAEMSD010000222.1:5064-10561 GCF_016462955.1 Bradyrhizobium sp.
GATGCGACGCGAGACGATCGTGACGCCGCCCGACGATGCCGAGATGAAGGCCGGCCAGGCGGTCTACGCAAAACTCTGCATCGCCTGCCATGAGGCCGACGGCACGGGAGCCCCGCGCATCTATCCGCCGCTGCCGGGCAATGCGCTGCTGCAATCCAACAACCCCTCCTCCACCTTGCGCATCATCCTCGACGGCGCCCACACCGTGACAACGCCGCGCGCGCCCAACACAGGCGAGATGCCGGGATACGCCAAACAACTGTCCGACCAGGAGATCGCGGCGGTGACGAACTACATCCGCAATTCCTGGGGCAATGCGGGCCTGCTGGTGACGCCGGCCCAGGTGGCGAAGGCAAGGAAGCGAGAGGCGAATGGGGAATAGCGACGGCGTTCACCGCTCCTTCTCCTCATCCCCCGCGAACACGAATTTCGGCATCTCCCATTTGTAGTACACCGCGAGCAGGCGGAAGCTGAGGCCGAGCACGAAGGTCAAGATCGTCCAGAGCTCGGCATTGAGATTGAAGCCGAACGCGGTCGCATAGAACAGGCCCGTCACCACCGAGACGCTGGCGTAGAGCTCGGATCGGAACAGCAGCGGTACGTCGTTGCAGAGCACGTCGCGCAACACGCCGCCGGCGCAGCCGGTCACCATGCCCGAGACGATCACGATCGGCAGCGAGGCATCCATCTGCCAGCCGACATTGCAGCCGATCATGGTGAAGACGACGAGGCCGATCGCATCGAGCACGATGAAGGCGAGGTGCAGCCGATGCACGAGGCGCGCGATCAGGATCGTCAGCAACGCCGCCCCGCCCGGCAGTGCGAGGTAGATCGGGTTGGCCACCCATATCAGCGGATAGTGACCGAGAAACAGATCGCGCAGCGTGCCGCCGCCGAGCGCTGTAATGCAAGCGAGAAGACAAACGCCGACATAATCCATGCTGCGCCGCCCTGCGGCCAGTGCCGCCGTCATGCCCTCCGCGGTCAAGGCGACCAGAGCCAGAAAGTGCAGCACGCTATCGGTCGGCGGCAGACTCCACATCGGCTTCATTCCCCTGTGGCGGCATGGAACCCGCGGTTCAGCTCCCGAGCCAACAGGTTCCCGATTCCCGACACCAGAGCAACATGCGACGAAAGCATAACAGGCGCGGAACGGAATCTCACATCTGAGGGTTGTCTTGGCGTCATAACCGAGGAGATCCAATCGATGGCTGACGACCGTTTTCCCAACGATCCGTACCGCCCGAACCTCGCCGACGATGAGTATTCTCGCACGGCGCGCCGGGATGCTGACCTTCAGGCCGATCCCCAGCTCAGCGAAGGCCCTGCCTCAAGCGGCAAGGTCGCGATGTTTGCGGTGGCAATCGCCCTGGTGCTAGGCGCCGTGTTCTATGGCTTGAACAATAGCAGCACGACGAACGAGGCCAGCAACCCGTCGGCCTCGCAGACGGCGCAGACGGCTCCGGCCAACCCGGCCGCACCTTCCGGCATGCGTGACGTGACCCCGCGCAGCAACACCGAGCCGGGCATGACCACCGGCGCGGCGCCGAGCAGGCCTGCTCCGGTTACGCCGGCACCGTCAGAGGGCGCGAAGTAAGAGCGAACCACGTAGGACTAAGAGAGCGGCGGGATCCACAAGGTCCCGCCGCTTTTCCTTGTCCTGCTAACTGAACATCTTGTTGAGCTCGCCGCCGGGATAGCCGTTGCCGAGCTCCGTGAACGTTCCTTTCTCCACCATCTCCTTCGCGGCGCGCATGAAGCCGCCCCAGGCGGCGCGGGCCAGCGAGCCGCCGACGCTGATCCGGCGCACGCCGAGATCCTCGGCTTCCTGCAGCGACAGGCCGGTCGCGCCGATCAAGAGGTTGAAGGGCTTTGGATGAACCGCCTTCACCACCGCGCTGATGTCCTCGCGGCTCTTCAGTCCCGGCGCATAGAGACAGTCGGCGCCGGCATCGGCGTAAGCGGTCAGGCGATCGATGACGAGCTTGAGGTCGGTCACGCCCCACAAATACGCCTCGCAGCGGCCGACCAGCAGCGTGCCGCTGTCCCCGATCGCCTTGCGCGAGGCCGTGATGCGCTCGACCGCGAGCGCACGGTCGTAGAGCGGCTTGTCCTTGTCGCCGGTGGAGTCCTCGATCGAGAGGCCTGCGACACCGGTGCGCACACAGCGCTCGACGTTGTCCGCGACCCTCTCCGGCTCGACCGCAAAGCCGCCCTCGAAATCCGCATTCACGGGGATGTCGACGGATGAGCTCAATGCTGCCAGATGCTGACAGACATCCTCGACGGTGACGTGATTGTCGGCCTTGCCGATGGTCCAGGCGAAGCCCGCGCTCGAGGATGCGATCGCCTTGAAACCGAGATGCTGCAGGGCTTTTGCGCTGCCGACATCGACCGGATTGGGCAGGATAAAGCAGCCGCTCTCGTGCATTTTCCTGAACGTCGCGCGCTTGTCGGCGGTCGTCACGTGCATTGTTTCTCTCCCCTGTTGGCCACGCAGACATAGGCGCCTGCTTTCGGGTGCGCTAGTGCGCATCATGCATCGCGCGGCTGTCCTTCGGAGCCTGCTCGCGGTCGGTCATGCTGTAGTCCCGGATCACGCTGGCGATGCGCAGATGATAATCGGCGAAGATCTTTGCGCGGCCTTTGGCCTGGGTGCGGCGATGCTCCATCGTGTTGCGCCAGGCCGCGACTGCTGCCTCATCCCGCCAGAACGACACCGACAGGATCTTGCCCTTCTCGGTCAGGCTCTCGAAGCGCTCGACCGAAATGAAGCCGTCGATGGTCTGCAGAAGCGGCTTCAGATCGGCGGCGAGCTCGAAATAGTCCTGGCGGTGTTCCGGCTTCGGCCAGACCTCGAAGATTACGGCGATCATGGGCGTCTCCTTGCGTTGATGGCCTACAATACCACCTTGCGCAGGAAGGTGCGCTCTTCCGCGAGAATGAATTTCTCCGCCTCCGCGTAGTTGAAGTTTGCGGTGCCGTCGAGATCGGCGCGCAGCCGCTTGCGGTAGGACTCGTACGCCGCCAGGCTCTCGAACGAAATCAGAGCGGAAGCGATGTTGTTGGTGCCCTCATGCGGCATGAAGTAGCCGATCAGATCGCCGCCACATCTCGGAATGATGGTGAGCCAGCGCTTAGCATATTCCTCGAATTGCGGGCGCTTGAAGGGATCGAGCTGGTAGCGGATGAAGACGGTGACGGACATCTGGACTTTTCCTGTTCTCGAGATTGCGCGAACAACCGTGAGCTCCTCATCCTGAGGAGCTTGCGAAGCAAACGTCTCGAAGGATGCAGGCCCGGCCGATCCTCGCCCTTCGAGACGCGCGCAAGAGCGCGCTCCTCAGGGTGAGGATCGGCTTTACAGCCTCGCTGCGCCGTTCGTTCGCGACGACGGTGTGAGAACACGCTACGCGCTTGCCCGGCGACAATGCTTCGGCTAACATCGAAGCATGAAAGCAGGTCCCGACATCGCCATGGTCGCCTCCCTCGTCGGCGACCCCGCGCGCGCCAACATGCTCACGGCGCTGATGAACGGCCGCGCGCTCACGGCGAGCGAGCTGGCGCAGGAGGCCGGCATCACGCCGCAGACCGCGAGCTCGCATCTGTCGAAGCTGGAGTCCGGCGGCCTGATCGAGCCGGAGAAGCAGGGCCGCCACCGCTATTACCGCCTCACCGACGACGACGTCGCCGGCGTGCTCGAGGGCCTAGCGGGCCTTGCCGCGCGCACCGGCCACATGCGCGTTCGCACCGGACCGAAGGATCCGGCGCTACGGCGTGCGCGCATCTGCTACGACCACCTCGCCGGCGATCTCGGCGTGCAGATGCTGGACTCCTTGCGCGAACGAAATTTGATCAGGCAGAAGAAGCAGGACATCGCGCTGACGACCGAGGGCGAGCGCTTCCTCGCCAAGCATCTGCAGATCTCGCCCGCAATGCTCACGCATCCGCGCCGGCCGGTGTGCAAGGCCTGCCTGGACTGGAGCGAGCGGCGGCATCATCTCGCCGGCACGCTGGGCGCGGCGTTGATGCAGCGCTTCGCCGAGCTGAAATGGGCCGCGCGCGATGCCACGCCCGGCAGCCGCGTGGTGCATTTCACCCGTACCGGCGAGAAGCAGTTCGCCGCGCTGTTCGGGAATAATGCTGGCTAGCCCTCGCAACTCTTGAACCATTCGTCCCGCCGGGCGACCAACCGGGGCGAGGACGCTTTCGAGACCCCCATGCACCGCCTGCTACGTCTGCTTCCTGCCCTGCTTATTGCGGGGGACATCCTGCCGGCCCATGCGGATATCGCCCCGAAATTCGCCGACTATCCGGCCAAGGTCTTCACCGGAAAACCGGCAAGGCCGCGCCTCCACAACCAGTACTTGCGCGACGTTCGCGAGCAGTTTGATCACGCCATCGGCGACGACAAGGTCAGCGCGGCCGGCCACTATTACGTCGTCAAGCTGCCCTGCGGCTCGACCTGCGTCGCCCCCGTACTGCTGGATGCCCGTACCGGCCGCATCACCGAACTGTTCACGGTGTCCGGCTGGCGTGAGGTCGGCGACGATTTCGACGCCGTGGTCAGCCGCGCCAGCAGCCGACTCATCGTCTTTCGCGGCGCGCGCAACGAGACCGGCGTCGTCGGCAATCACTACTACCTGCTCGGCGAAGGTGGCCGCCTGAAGCATCTGTACACGATGGATACCGACGGCAATTTCGAGAACTCGCCGAAGATCGAATGATGCATCCAGACGCCTTCCTCCAGCTGCCACAGGCACAACAATGCCCGGGCTGCATTCATGCCGCGTTCAGGTCATGATTGACAGGTTTGGATCGCGCCGTGTCCATGTTTGCAAAATTGTAACATGTCGAATCGTGTCTTTTGATTCATTGTGCGCCACAAGCGCCGAACCGCTAAAGAGTTGCTCCAGAGCCTTGCCACCAAAGGCTCGCCACTAAAGGCTCGCCACTAAAGCCTTCGCTTCCTTGCAAAGCATCTGCAGATCTCGCCCGGCATGCTCACCATCCGCGGCGGCCCGTGAGCAGGGCCTGCCTCGACTGGAGCGAGCGATGCCATCGTCTCGCCGGTACGCTGGGGGCCGCCATGATGCAGCGCTTCGCGGAGCTGAAATGGGCGGCGCGCGACGCCACGCCGGGCAGCCGCGTCGTCGACTTCACCCGCTCCGGCAGAAGCAGTTCGCCGCGCTGTTCGGCGACGGAAAGGACTGATCACGCCGTGCGCATGAGATCACACAATTGCGTGTGAGCTCTCACCTCCGTCATGGCCGGGCTTGACCCGGCCATCCACGTCTCTATTGCGGCTGGCACGTGGATGCCCGGGACAAGCCCGGGCATGACGGAGACCTTCATGAACCGCATCCTCCCCGCCGCGCTCGCCGCAATCCTCCTCACCGCCCCGGCCTCTTCCGCCAACGCTGCCGACACCGTACCCCGTGAGCCCTATGGCATCGCGCTCGAAGGCTTTGCCTATCCCTACCCCGTGCACCAGTTG
>NZ_JAEMSD010000695.1 GCF_016462955.1 Bradyrhizobium sp.
TGGTCTGCGAAGGCTGCGGCGACTGCTCGCAGGCCTCGAACTGCGTCTCGGTGCAGCCGCTGGAGACCGAATTCGGCCGCAAGCGCCAGATCGACCAGTCGAACTGCAACAAGGATTTTTCCTGCGTCGAGGGCTTTTGTCCCAGCTTCGTCACCGTGCATGGCGGCAGCCTCAAGCGCATGAAGACCTCGGCGGTGGACTCCGGCCAATTGTTCGCCGATCTGCCGCTGCCGCCCGTGCGTGAGCTCGACGGCCCCTACAACATCCTCGTCACCGGCATCGGCGGCACCGGCGTGATCACCATCGGCGCGCTGCTCGGCATGGCCGCCCATGTCGACGGCCGCGGCTGCTCGGCGCTGGACTTCACCGGCCTGTCGCAGAAGAACGGCGCGGTGATGAGCCATGTCCGTATCGCGCCGAAGCCGGAGGACATCTCGGCAGCCCGCATCACCACGGGCGGCGCCGACGTCATCCTCGGCTGCGACATGATCGTCTCGGCCGGCCCGTCTGCGCTGAGCCGCGCCGAGCGCGGCGTGACCAAGGCCTATATCAACGCCGATCTGCAGCCGACCGCGAGTTTCGTGCAGAACCCCGATCTCGATTTCGAGATGGGCACGATGCAGACCGTGCTGCGCGACGCCATCGGCGACAACAACCTCGACATCATCGACGCCACGGGCATTGCTTCGGCACTGATGGGCGACAGCATCGCAACCAATCCCTTCATGCTCGGCTTCGCCTTCCAGAAGGGTGCGATCCCGCTATCGCTGGAGGCCCTGCTCCGCGCCATCGAGATCAACGGCGCGGCGATCGAGATGAACAAGCTCGCCTTCACCTGGGGCCGCCTCGCCGCCCATGACATGTCGCGGGTGCGTAGCGTGCTGCAGTTCAAGGCCCGTGCATCGGCGCCGGCGAAATCGCTCGACGACATCATCGCGACGCGCGCCGAGTTCCTGACCTCCTATCAAGACAGGGCCTACGCTGACCGCTACCTCGCAGCTGTTGCCAAGGTGCGCAAGGCAGAGAACGCGGTTTCGCCCGCCTCCACGGAGCTGACCGAGGCGGTCGCGAAGAACCTGTTCAAGCTGATGTCCTACAAGGACGAATACGAGGTCGCGCGGCTCTATACCGACGGCAGCTTCGCCAGGAAAGTGTCGGAGAAGTTCGACGGGGACTTCACGCTGAAGTACCATCTGGCACCGCCGATCTTCGCAAGGCGTGACAAGGCGACCGGCCGGCTCCAGAAGCAGGAGTTCGGCGGCTGGATGATCCACGCCTTCCGCGTGCTGGCCAAGCTCAAGTTCCTGCGGGGCACCGCATTCGATCCGTTCGGCCGTACCGGGGAGCGCCGGACCGAGCGCAAGCTGGTCGCGGATTATCTATCGATGATCGAGCAGCGGATCGCGGGCTTGAAGGCGGAGCAGATCCCGCTGCTGACACGCCTCGCGCGCGTGCCCGAGACCATCCGCGGCTTCGGCCATGTCAAGGAAGCCAACATCAAGCTGGCGGCGGCCGAGACGGCGCGGCTGGAAGCGGAGCTGGAGAACAGCCGTTTTGCCGCGGCGGCGGAATAGCTACCAGGCGCCAGCCTCTCTCCGCGTCATTGCGAGGAGCTCTTGCGACGAAGCAATCCAGAGTCTTTGACAGAAAGTCTGGATTGCTTCGCTGCGCTCGCAATGACGAGTTGTGGAGACGTGCTCGCCACTGCTCTGCCCTACCGCCCAGGCTTGCGCTCGATCGGGTCGATGTCGATCGCGCGCAGGCGGCCGAGCCGCAGCACGTCCATGGCCAAGCGCCGGCCGATGCGGTCGCGGTCGAGCACGCCGATCAGATCATCGACGCCGTTGATCTCGACGCCGTCGAGCCCGATCACGACGTCGCCGGGCAGTAGGCCCGCCTTCGCCGCCGGTCCGTCCGGCTCGATCTGCATCAAGAGCGCGCCCATCTTGTTCTCGACACCGGCCAGCACCGCATGCCGCCGCGGGACCGGCGCGGTCTGCCCGGCCACACCGATATAGGCGCGGCGGACATAGCCGTGGCGGATGATCTCCGACAGCACGAATTGCGCGGTGTTGCTGGCGACCGCAAAGCAGATTCCCTGCGCGCCGTTGATGATGGCGGTGTTGATGCCGATTACCTCGGCATGCGACGACACCAGCGGCCCGCCGGAATTGCCGGGATTGAGCGCGGCATCGGTCTGGATCACGTCCTCGATGGTGCGCCCGCTGACCGAGCGGATCGAGCGTCCGAGCGCGGAGACCACGCCGGCGGTTACGGTCGATTCGAAGCCGAGCGGATTGCCGATCGCGATCACGAGCTGGCCGCGACGCAACGTTTTGGAATCGCCGAGCGCAGCATAGGGCAAGTGGCGAGCGCCGTTCGCGCGCAGCAGCGCAAGGTCCGTATCGGGATCGACGCCGAGCACCTGGGCGTCGCCGACATGGCCCTCGACGTCGCGCAGCCGGATCTCCCTGGACGTGCCGACCACATGGCTGTTGGTGAGCACGAGCCCGTCCGGAGAGATCACGATGCCCGAGCCGAGCCCGCCGCGCTCGCGTCTATCGGGCGCTTTCGGCCCGGTCTCGACCCGCACGACCGCGGGGCCGACGCGATCGGTCACGTCGATCACGGCATTGGAATAGGCGTCCAGCAGCGCCCGGTCATCGACCGGGTCAGCAGCCGCCGTTCGCGATGACGGTGCGTCATCGGCGATATCTGAAGTGAAATCCAACATGGCAAGAGTCCTCGAAGGCTCACACAGATGGTGGCCTGTTTCCTGCCGCGCAAGGTGCACGCCTTTGGAGCGCAGGGCTGGATTGCCCGGATGGCTAGGGTGCCTGCCTCAGCGAGCCGCCTCTTGCCTTGACCGGGTCGAG
>NZ_JAEMSD010000223.1 GCF_016462955.1 Bradyrhizobium sp.
CCAGGAAGTTCGTCACTTCGGTGCGGCCGTAATTGTAGATCAGCGTGCCCCAGTCCAGATGGCGGCCCTGGAGCGGATTGGCGTGCTCATAGAGCGAGGTGCCGTCGAAATGGCCGAGCCCGTGCGGATCGTCCGGGAAATGGCCCGGCACCCAGTCGAGCAGCACGCCGACGCCCTCGCGGTGGCAGGCATCGACCAGAGCAGCAAAATCATCGGGCGTGCCGAAGCGGCTGGTCGGCGCATAAAGGCCGGTGGGCTGATAGCCCCAGGAGCCGTCGAAGGGATGCTCGCTGACCGGGAGGAATTCGAGATGGGTGAAGCCCATGTCGCGGGCGTAGGCCGGCAGCTGCTCGGCCAGCTCGCGATAGGTCAGCCATTCATTGTTGTCCTTGCGCCGCCACGACCCGAGATGGACCTCGTAGATCGACATCGGGGCCGACAGTGAATTGATGCCGTCGGGGGCCGGGCGCGGCCGCGGCAGATGCGCTTCGTCGAACACGATGGAGGCCGTCTTCGGGCGCAGCTCGCTGGCAAAGGCCAGCGGGTCGGATTTCAGCGGCAGCAGATGGCCATGCGGTCCGATGATCTCGAACTTGTAGTGATCGCCGGACTTCGCATGCGGGATGAACAATTCCCAATAGCCGTTGCCGCGCACCCGCATGGGGTGACGCCGCCCGTCCCAGAAGTTGAAATCGCCGACCACGGAGACGCGCCTGGCATTGGGCGCCAGCACCACGAAGCCGACGCCGTCGACACCCTCGAGCCGCATCGGATGCGCGCCGAGCTTGTCGTAGATGCGCTGATGGGTGCCTTCACCGAGCAGGTAAAGGTCGAAATCCGTCAGGATCGGCGGAAAGCGGTAGGCATCCTCGAACTCGACGACGTCGTTGCCGAATTTTGCCCGCAGCTGGTAGTGCTTCGAGCCGTTGGGCAGGGAGCCGATGAACAGGCCTGCGTCGTGGACGCGGTCGAGCGGGGCGACCTCGCCGTGCTCGCCGACGGCCTCGACATTGACGGCCTCGGGCAGAAACGCGCGCACGACGCTCTTGCCGCCTTCGGGATGCAGCCCGAGATAGTGGAAGGGGTCGGAGTGGCGGCCTTCGATGATGGCATAGGCTTCGGCAGGCAATTTAGGCATGGGCTCCGCTCTCGGTACTGGACAGAATGCGAAGCAGTCCGGTTAGCGGCGCATGGAGCCCCTCAGGCCGGTGGGACAGCTCGTACTCTAGTTCGTCGAACACTTGATCAAGCAGGTAAAGTTTCAACAGGCCGTCCTCACACGGCCGATCCTTCGGCCATAGCCTGCGGTCGGTCATGGCTTCGCGGTAGGCGGACAGGAAGGTCGCGGTGGCGCGCTCTCGCCATTCGTCGAGCGCGGCCACGAGCCGGTCTTGCTCGTCGGAACCGCCCGTACGCGCGCGGCCCAGCGCCGCATGGACTGAAAGGTCGATCGAACGGATCAGGCCGGCGACGTCGCGGGCGGCCGGCGCCTTGCGGCGCTTGTTGGCCAGCGGTTCACGCGGATCGCCGTCGAAGTCGATGATGAAGATATCGTCCTTCACGATCAGAGTTTGCCCGAGCCGGAAGTCGCCATGATGACGGATGTTCAACCCGTCGATGTCGGATGGCAAGAGCGCATTCAGCCGGTCGAACAGCTCCGCGCGCGCGCCGATGAGCCGGTCGACCTGGGGCCGGTCCGTCTCCCGCAGCCCGTCGCGGCTGTCGGCCAACCGCTCCAGAACCCGCCCGGCCCGCGCCTTGAGGTCGGACAGCGCGGCCTTGATCTGGGCGGGGTCGATCGGCGTGGGGGCGAGATCATCGGGCTTTGCCGCGGCGAGAGCGACATGCAGCTCGGCGAGCCGCCGGCCGATCTGTGCAATGAAATGCAGATAGGGCGCCTGCTCCTGGGTCTCTCGCGGCATCTCGTCGGCCGGCGCCACGCGCTGCTCGTCGATATACCGGTCGAGATATCCGGTGGTGACGGTCCAGCCGTCGCCCTGGTTCTCGACACAGGCATGCAGCACGCCGAGCGCGCTGCGCTGGTTGCCCTCGACCAGCTCGACGCTGCCGAGCAGTGCCGGCGTATTTGGGAAGTTGGCGACCTCCGTCAGGTAGTAGCCGATCTCGATCTCGGGGCTGATGCCGCATTCGAGCCGGCGATAGATCTTGGCGACGTACTTGTTGTCGACCAGCGCGGTGCTGTTCGACTGTTCGATCGCGCGGATGCGTTCGGGCTCCTTGATGGTGTAGTCGGCAAAACGGCTGGTCGCCTTGAACTCCAGCCGCAGATTGTTCTCGTCCACGACCAGGTTTTGCGACAGACCTCGCAGCAACAGACCGATGAAGATCTGGTCGGTCGCGACGTCGAGCAGCGTGCCTTCGCGTGCGCCCTGGCGGACGGCGGCGAGCGCCTTCGGGTTGAAGCGCTCGCGGTCGAAGCGCACCCATTCGATCTGCATGGGCATCACGTACCGCGTCGTCACCTCGTCCCGCGTCGTCTCGAAGAACGCGATCCAGGGCCGGTTGTCGCCGATGTCGCTGAACGGTACCGCGGAGGTCAGCGTGGTCCGGATGTGCTTGGGATTGTTCTCGGGATACCAGCGCGTCCGCGCCAGGAATCCCGGCAGCACGTCGCGCTCGAACACGCCGCGCTCGCGGGCGAGCGAGACCCAGTTGGAGTTCACCGGCACGACCAGCGTCTCGAACTCCGGCACGGCGCGCGGCGTCACCGGCTCGGACTTGTCGCGCTCCTGCAGCTGGAACCAGTAGAAGCCGTAAGGTCCCAGCGTGATCATGTAGGGCAGCTCGCCGATCGCGGGGAAGCGCGTGCGGCCGAGCATCTCCTGGGGGATGCGGTCCTTCCACGGCGACAGGTCGAGCTCGGTGGCCTGTGCGGCGCGCGAGAGATTGGCGACGCAGAGGATCACCTCGTCGCGGTACTGCCGGACATAGGCAAGCACGGCGCGGTTGGCCGGGCGGATGAAGGTCATGGTGCCGCGGCCGAAGGCGAGCGTCGACTTCCGCACGGAGATCAGTCGCTTGGTGGCACTGAGCAGGGATGACAGGCTGCGCGATTGCGCCTCCACGTTCACGGATTGGTACCCATAGACGGGATCCATGATCGGAGGGGCGTAGAGCCGGGCCGGGTCGCAGCGCGAGAAGCCGCCGTTACGGTCAGGGCTCCATTGCATCGGCGTGCGCACGCCGTTGCGGTCGCCGAGATAGATGTTGTCGCCCATCCCGATCTCGTCGCCGTAATAGATGATCGGCGTGCCCGGGAACGACAGCAGCAGAGAGTTCATCAGCTCGATCTTGCGGCGGTCGTTGTCCATCAGCGGCGCGAGGCGCCGGCGGATGCCGACATTGATGCGGGCGCGCGGATCGTTGGCGTAGGTGGTCCAGAGATAGTCGCGCTCGACGTCGGTGACCATCTCCAGAGTCAGCTCGTCGTGGTTGCGCAGGAACAGCGCCCATTGGCAGCTTGCCGGAATGTCGGGCGTCTGGCGCAGGATGTCGGTGATCGGGAAGCGGTCCTCCTGCGCGATCGCCATGTAGATGCGAGGCATCAGCGGGAAATGGTAGGCCATGTGGCATTCGTCGCCGCGGCCGAAATATTCCTGCACGTCCTCGGGCCATTGGTTGGCCTCGGCCAGCAGCAGCTTGCCCTTTGAATACGCGTCGAGTTCCTGGCGCAGCCGCTTGATGATCGCATGCGTCTCCGGCAGGTTCTCGTTCGAGGTGCCCTCGCGCTCGCACAGATAGGGAATGGCGTCCAGCCGGAAGCCGTCGACGCCGGCATCGAGCCAGCGCTTCATCACCTGGATGATGGCGCTGACCACGCGCGGATTGTCGAAATTGAGATCCGGCTGGTGCGAGAAGAAGCGGTGCCAGTAAAACGCGCCGGCCTCGGGATCCCAGGTCCAGTTCGACTTCTCGGTGTCGGTAAAGATGATGCGCGTGCCCTGGTACTTCTGGTCGGTGTCGCTCCAGACATACCAGTTGCGGGCGCTGGAGCCCGGATGGCTGCGCCGCGCGCGCTTGAACCATCTGTGCTGGTCCGAGGTGTGGTTGACGACGAGCTCGGTGATGACGCGCAAGCCGCGCTTCTGCGCTTCCTGGATAAAGCGCTTGAAATCCTTCATCGTCCCGAAATCGGGATTGACCGCGCCGTAGTCGGCGATGTCGTAACCGTCGTCGCGGCCCGGAGAGGGGTAGAACGGCAGCAGCCACAGCGCGGTGACGCCGAGCTCCTGGAGATAGGGCAGCTTCTCGGTCAACCCGGCGAAGTCGCCGATGCCGTCATTGTTGCTGTCGGCAAAGGCCTTGACGTGGAGCTGGTAGATGATGGCGTCCTTGTACCAGAGCTCATCCACGATCTCGGCAGCCTCGATCTTCTTGGTGTCGACGGAAGACAGAACATTCATGGCGTGAACCCTTACGCCAGGCAGCGGAACAAGAGTGCCGGATCGCGGTCGGGATCGATACGCAACTTGATCCCGCCCCATTCGATGCCGGACTGCTCGCCGGTGAGGAGGTTTTCGAGTGTCGTCACATGGTGGCGCCGCCCACCCGCGTCGACGGTGACGTCGCCGAGCGGCAGCCAGCATTCGCGCGGATGGCGCGACAGCGCGATCACGGTGACGACAATGTCGGACGGATCGGTCGCCTCCTTCACGAAGGCGATCGTCTCGCCGTCCTCGATGCCGAGGAAGCGCAGGTTTGTCGTCTGCTGCAGCGCCGGATTCTCGTTGCGGATGCGGTTGAGCGCGGCGATGTAGTATTTGATGTTGCCGGGCTTGTTCCAGTCGCGCTGCCTGATCTGGTACTTCTCGGAATCCAGATATTCCTCGCGGCCCGGAATCGCCTCGTGCTCCAGCAGCTCGAAGCCGCTATGGATGCCGTAATTGCCCGACAGCGTCGCCGCCAGCGCGATGCGCGACTTGAACGCCCAAGCCTCGCCGCTTTGGAGGTGATAGGGCAACAGGTCGGGCGTGTTCACGAACATGTGCGGACGGTAGAAATCGCGCTCCGGGTGACGTGTCAGCTCGCCGAGATATTGCTCCAGCTCCCACCGCGAGGTGCGCCAGGGGAAATAGGTGAAGGATTGCGCAAAGCCGAGCTTGGCGAGGCCTTTCATCAGCTTCGGCCGTGCATAGGTCTTGGAGAACAGGATCACCTCGGGATGACGGCGGCGGATGTCGCGGATCAGCCACTCCCAGAACGCAAGCGGCGCGGTGTCGTGATTGTCGATGGCGAAGATGGTCACGCCATGGTCGATCCAGAACAGCATGGCGTCGCGGAATGCGTTCCACAGCCCGGCCCTGTCGACGGAGTCGAAATCGGGGATGACGATGTCGGAATAGGGGCCGTCCGCCGTCCGCACCGAGCGGTCTGGCCGCCATTTGAACCATTCCGGGTGCTGCGTCAGCCAGGGATGGTCGGGCGAGCATTGCACGGCGAAGTCGAGCGCCAGCTCGAGGCCGTATTCGAGGCAGGTGGCGACCAGTGCGCGGAAATCCTCGATGGTGCCGAGCTCGGGATGCAGCGCATCGTGGCCGCCCGCGGCCGAGCCGATCGCATAGGGCGAGCCGGGATCGCCGGCGCCCGCGACCGGGGCGTTGTTGCGGCCCTTGCGGCTCGTGTGGCCGATCGGGTGGATCGGCGTGAAGTAGAGCACGTCAAAGCCCATGGCGGCGATGTCGGGCACGCGCGCGATGCAGTCGCGCAGCGTGCCATGCCGGCCCGGCAAGGCACTCTGGCTGCGCGGCATCATCTGATACCAGGCGCTGAAGCGCGCCCTGTCGCGGTCGATCGTCAGCGGGAAGTGCTGCGAGCGCGTCAGGTCGGGCCGGGACTGGCTCCCGGCCATGGCTTCGCCGAGCTCGGTTGCGAGCAGCGCGGCGACGTCGCCGTTCCGCAAGTAATCCTCGCATTGCCTGATGATGATCGCGGCGGCGTCCTGCCCCGCGCCATGCGCCTTGGTCAAAAGGCCAGCGCCTTCGAGCGCATCGAGGCTGACATCGACGCCGGTGCGCCGCTTGCGCGCGACCGCGTGCGACCAGGTTGCGAACTCGTCGGTCCAGGCTTCGATCGCGTAGACATATTGGCCGGGCTCAGGGGGCGCGAATGCGCCGGACCAACGGTCATTGCCGTGATGGGTCATCGGCTCGCTCCGCCATTCGCGCTCCTGCTCCTTCCGCCAGATCAGCGCGGCCGATATCACGGCCTCGCCGTCGCGGTAGATGTCGGCCCAGACCTCGACCGGTTCGCCCACGATCCGCTTCACGGCGAAGCGGCCGCCGTCGATCGAGGGATAGACGTCCTCGATCAGGAAAGCGCCGCCGGCCGCAGCACTCTCGACAGTTTGAATTGTCTTGTTCACGGTGATGCCATTGACAAGAAAGCAGGAGCCCGTTTCCCTTGTCGGGGAACCCACGCTGGTACCATGATAGAAAGCCGCTTGTGTGTCATTGGTTCCCTGGGGAACGGCAAGCGCAGTCTGCGAGTTAAATCTGGCTAACCTCTTCCGCGACTTTGTTAAAATCAATAACCCTGGCCGGACAATGGCCTGCAAGCTGCGTGCCGAATGGATCTTTTAGCTCAAGCCCGGACCAAGGGCGTTCAATCCGAATTCGTCGACGCCCTCGGCAAGCTGCGGGTGACCGCGCCCGAGGCGCTCAAATCCATCCTCGACGCCCTGCCGGAGAAGCGGGTCTACCGCTTCGTCAGCGCGCCCGTCGTTGTGCGTGCGCTGGGACATCCGCGCACCGAATTGGCCGCCCTGGGCGTCCCACCGCTGCAGTGGAAGATCACCGACAATGGCACTGTGATCGCGCGAGGCGAGACGCGCGAACCCGTCATCGCCTGGCCCGACGGCCTGGCGCTGGGATACTACCGCCTGACGCTGACCGATGCCGGCGGGGTGAGCGAAGAGGTGCCGATGATCGTGGCGCCGGAACGCTGCTTCGGCGGCGATTTCGACCGCGGCTGGCTGCTCGCCGTGCAGCTCTACAGCGTCCGTTCGGACCGCAATTGGGGCATGGGCGATTTCACCGATCTCGCCGGCCTCGTCCGTCTCGCCAAGCAGCTCGGGGCCGACGGTGTCGGGCTCAATCCGCTGCACGTGCTGTTCGACGACCATCCGGCCGACTGCAGCCCCTATTCGCCGAACAGCCGGCTCTTCCTCAATCCGCTCTATATCGACGTCGAGGCCATCCCGGAATTCTCGGCGGAGCTCGTGCCCGACGCGGCCGCGATCGCGGCCCGCCTGCGTGAGGGTGATCGCGTCCCCTATACCGACATGGCGGCGCTGAAATGGCGCGGTCTGCGCGCCGCCTTCGACAGTTTCGTGACGAGCGCGAGCGAGGCGCGCCGCAAGGCGTTCGAGGACTTCCGTGCCGCCCGCGCGCCGCTGTTGTCGCGCTTTGCCTGTTTTGAGGTGCTGCGCCATCGCTTCGCCGGGCCGTGGTGGGAATGGCCGGCGGAATGGCAGCAGCCGGACGAGGCGAAGTGCGCCGGGCTGCGCAAGGGTCCTGATAGACGCGAGATCGAGTTCGTCGAGTTCGTGCAATGGACGGCGGACAGCCAGCTCCATGCCGCCAAGGCGCTCGCCAGCCAGCTCGGCATGCGCGTCGGGCTCTATCTCGACGTGGCCGTCGGCGTGCAATCCAACGGCTTCGATGCCTGGAACGAGCAGACCGCGATTTCCCGCCATCTCGCGGTCGGCGCGCCGCCCGACGTGCTCAACACCATCGGCCAGGACTGGGGTCTTGCCGGCTTCAACGCCGGTGGCTTAGAGGCGAAGTCCTTCGTGCCGTTCGCAGACATGCTGGCGGCCTCGATGCGTCATGCCGGCGCCATCAGGCTCGATCACGTTCTTGGCCTGAAACGGCTCTATCTCGTGCCGCGCGGCTTCAAGCCCGACAACGGCGCCTATGTGCAGATGCCGTTCGAGGCGCTGCTGGCGGCGGTGGCTTGCGAGAGCGCGGCCCACAAATGCATCGTGATCGGCGAGGATCTCGGCACCGTGCCGCAAGGTTTCCGCGAGACGATGCAGGATTTCGGCATCTGGTCCTATCTGGTCATGATGTTCGAGCGCGACGATGCCGGCCATTTTCGCAATGTCGACCACTACCGGCCCAACGCCCTGGTCACGCTGAACACGCACGACCTGTCGACCTATGCCGGCTGGCGCTCGTTCGGCGATCTCAGGATGAAGCGCTCGCTCGGGCTCGATCCCGGCGAGACCGACCAGGCGCGCTGGGATGCGCTCGGCAGGCTCGACGAGATCCTGCGGCAGAACGGCATCAGGGCGAACGATCTCTATTCGGTGCTCGCCTTCCTGTCGCGGACGCCGTCGCGGCTGCTTGCGGTGTCGCTGGAGGATCTGCTCGGCGTGGTCGACCAGCCCAACATTCCCGGCACCATCGACGAGCATCCGAACTGGCGCCAGCGTCTTCCTGTCGCACTCGACAAGATCGCCTCGAAGGTCGACCTCACGGCCTTGCGAGCGGCGACGCGGGAACGGTCGTTGAACGGCGGGAGTTGATCGGCGGGGCTTGCAAGGTTCGAACGACATTGTCTCAGAAGATCGAGGACTATGCGCTGATCGGCGATTGCGAGACCGCGGCGCTGGTCGGGCGCGACGGCTCGATCGACTGGCTGTGCTGGCCCGCCTTCGATTCCGACGCCTGCTTTGCCGCCATCCTCGGCACGCACAGGAACGGCCGCTGGCTGATCGCGCCCAGCGAGGGTGCAGCCACCATCTCGCGGCGCTATCTCGGCAATACCCTCATCCTCGAAACGCGGTTCGAGACGAAGAGCGGCACCGTCGCGCTGATCGACTTCATGCCATTGCGCGGCCAAGCGTCCGACATCGTGCGGCTGGTGCGCGGCATCAGTGGCACCGTGAAGATGCGCATGGAGCTCGTCATCCGCTTCGGCTTCGGTGCCGACATTCCTTGGGTGCGGCAAATCGACCATTCCTTGTTGGCCGTAGCCGGCCAGGACATGACGGTGCTGCGCACGCCGGTCGAGACCCGCGGCGAGGATCTGACCACCGTCTCGGACTTCGAGGTCAAGGCAGGCGAGACGGTGCCTTTCGTGCTGGCTTACGGTCCCTCGCATCTCGACCCGCCCGCGCCGATCGATCCCGAACTGGCGCTTCGGGAGACCGAAAGATTCTGGGAGGATTGGTCCGGCCATTGCACCCGCGACGGCGACTATCAGGAGCTCGTCCTCCGTTCGCTGATCACGCTGAAGGCCCTGACCTTCGCGCCGACAGGCGGCATCGTCGCGGCACCGACCACCTCCTTGCCCGAAAAGCTCGGGGGCGGCAGGAACTGGGACTACCGCTTCTGCTGGCTGCGCGATGCCACTTTCACGCTGCTGGCGCTGATGAACTCGGGCTACACTGAGGAAGCCCTGGCGTGGCACAATTGGCTGCTGCGCGCCGCCGCGGGTTCACCGGCGAACATGCAGATCATGTACGGCATCTGGGGCCAGCGGCGCCTGCTGGAATGGGAAGCGGGCTGGCTCGACGGTTATGAGGGCGCGAAGCCGGTGCGCGTCGGTAATGCCGCACATGCGCAGCTGCAGCTCGACGTCTATGGCGAATTGATCGACGCTTTCCACCAATCGCGCATGGCGAAGCTCGAGCTGGACGAAGAGACTTGGACGCTGGAACGTGCCGTGCTCAAGCATCTGGCCGAAGTTTGGGACCGGCCCGATCACGGCATTTGGGAGCGGCGCGGCCAGCCCAAGCACTACGTCTTCTCCAAGGTGATGACCTGGGTCGCCTTCGATCGCGGCATCAAGAGCGCCGAGACCTTCGGCTTCAAGGCGCCACTCGTGCACTGGCGTGTCTTGCGCGACGCGATCCATCGCGACGTCTGCAATAATGGCTTCGATGCGGAGGAAAATGCTTTCGTCGAGTCCTATGGTTCGAAGATGCTCGACGCCAGCGTGCTGCTGCTGCCGGCCGTCGGCTTCCTGCCGCCGGACGATCCGCGCATCCGCGGCACCATCGCCGCCGTCGAGACGCGGCTGATGCAGGACGGCTTCGTGCTGCGGCACGACCCGTGCGAGCTTCCCCCTGACCAGCCGCCGCTCGAAGGCGCGTTCCTGGCCTGCACCCTGTGGCTCGCGGATGCCTATGTGCTCTCGGGCGATCTCGACAAGGCGCAAGTTCTGCTCGACCGCGTGGTCGGCATCGCCAACGACGTCGGGCTGCTGGCCGAAGAATACGATTCCGTGGCCCGCCGACAGACCGGCAATTTCCCGCAGGCGCTGACCCACATCGCGCTGATCAACACCGCACAGAACCTTTCGGCGGCTAGGCAAAACAGCGAAAAGCCTGCGATGCAGCGGTCGAAGCAGTAGGCAAGAGCCGCGAGGTTCTTTTGCCGCCACGAGGAAGGTGCGCTCCCTCTCCCGCTTGCGGGAGAGGGCTGGGGAGAGGGCTTTATCCGCTGGGCGAGAACCCCCAAGAGGAGAGAACCCTCACCCGCCGCTTCGCGGCGACCTCTCCCGCAAGCGGGAGA
>NZ_JAEMSD010000696.1 GCF_016462955.1 Bradyrhizobium sp.
CGGAGCTTGATATCAACCCGATCATTGCCGGCGCGCAAGGTGCCGTCGCGGTCGGCATAGACCGTGATCCTGTAATGGTGCTCGCGGCAGTTGGAGCTGGCGACGAGATGCTCGCGGCGGTCTTCGAGCCAGCGCACCGGGTGGCCGCAGCGCATCGTCAGCCAGGACAGGCAGACCTCTTCGGGCAGCAGGATGCCCTTGTGGCCGAAGCCGCCGCCGACGTCGGGCGAGATAACGCGGATCTGGCCCTCCTCCATGCCAAGGCATTCGGCAAGGCCGCTGCGCGTGATGTGCGGCATTTGCGCCGCCGAATGCAGGGTGAGCTGGTCGAGCCGCGGATCGAACGTCGCGACCACGCCGCGGCCTTCGAGCGGCGACATGCACTGCCGCGCCGTCGAGATCTCGCGCGTCACCTTGATCGGGGCGTCGAGCGCGGCGGAGATATCGACCTCGTAATTGGTTTCGAGGAAGACGTTGTCGCCCCAATGCTCGTGCACCAGCGCGGAGCCGGGCTCGCGCGCTTTGAGCATGTCGGTGACCGCGGGCAGCTCTTCCAGATCCAACGTCACGGACGCCGCGATGTCCTCCGCTTCGGCCCGCGTCGGTGCAAGGCACATCGCGACGAGCTCGCCGACCTGGCGCACCTTGCCGGTGGCGAGTACCGGCTGCTCCGAGATCTTGAAGCCCGGCAGTCCCGATACCGCGCGGATGGGCTTGATGCCGTCGAGATCGGCCGCCGTAAACACGCTGCCGCGATAGCGTTCGGGCACGTGGATGCCGCGGATGCGCGCATGCGCCAGCGGGCTGCGCACGAAGGCGACGTCCTGAAGGCCGGCGAGCCTGACGTCGCCGACATACTGGCCGCGGCCGCGCATCAGGCGATCGTCCTCCTTGCGCGGCAGACGCGCGCCGACGCCCTGCCCCGACTTTCCGTGCGGAAATTCCCGCTCGTTGCGCACGCCCGCGTTCTCCTTCAACGCCCGGCCCTATGCCGCGACGGCTTGCGGCAGGATCGGCGCCACCGCCTCGAAGCGCGTGCCGGCGCGCAGGCAGAACGCCGGCTGCAGCAGGCGCTCGGCGATAACCTCGTTCTTCTCATTGTCCATGAGGACGAAACGGCCGTTCTGCTCCGACAGCACGGAGACGTCGGCATCCATGCCGACCCTGAGCGCACCGATCTCGGCGCTGCGACCCAGCATTTTGGCGGGATTGGAGGTGACCATCGGCACCACCTGCTCCAGCGTCAGGCCGAGGGCCATCATCGAGCTCATCGCCTGGACCAGGCTGAACTTGGCCTGGCCTGCGAACGGATGGTTCTCCTCGTCCTCGTGCTGGTCCGGCGTTCCCGCCGGCGCGGGCACATGGGTGTTGTAGCCGTGAATGTCGGCGCCGAGCGTGGTCGGAACGATTCCGGCGGCGATCGCCTTCTTCGCGAGCCGGTAGGAGAAATGGCTGCCGTGGCCGACATCGACCTTCAGGCCGCGGTCGAGCGCTGCCTGGATCACCGGATGCACCTCGCCCTCGCGGTTGACGAAGCCGCCGGGATGGCGCGTGAACGGATGGGCCAGGATGTCGCCCTCGCGCAGCAGAGGGATGACGCGGGTGAGGATGGTGTCGGCATCCTCGCCATTGGCGCCGCTCTCGGGCAGGCCCCAGAGCTGGCCGAAATGCACATAGACCGGCAGATCGGCGCGCTTGCCGATCTCCGCCGCCATCTCGATGACGCGGATGCCCCAGCGCGCGAAGCCGCCGATCTCGGCATGGGCCTTGATGCCGCGCACGATGTCGGGATTGGCCGTCGCCGCCTTGACGGTCGCGTCGATGTCGACGCCGTCGGGGCTGTAGAGCTGCGGATAGAAGTGTCCCTCGAGCCCACCGACGAGATAGGCCGAGAGGAACGCATAAACGCGCGAGGCCGCGGGCTCCGCGATGAAATGGCGGAAGCCGGGCAGCGTCATGCAGGACGGACCGCCCTGATCCACCAGCGTCGTCACGCCCGACTGCACGCCAACCATGTCGGGATTCATGCCGAAACGGCCGGAGACATATTGATAGACGTGGGCATGGGTGTCGATCAGGCCCGGCAGCACCAGCTTGCCGCTGACATCGACGACCTCCTTCGCGCTGGTGGGCAGAATGTCGGACGCGACCGCGGCGATCTTGCCATTGCGGATAGCGACGTCCTTGAGGCCATCGACGCCGGAGGCTGGACAGATCACGCGACCGCCTCGGAGCAGAAGGTCGAAGCTGGCAGTGACGGACATGGCGCTCTCCTCTTCTTGCGAGGGTGACGGTCTCGCTCCCTCGAATTACGAAGCATGCTTCGCATCTTGACATTACGAAGCATGCTTCGCATTTTGGCAAAAGCAAGCATCGTGCCATCATCCTCCTGTGGCGGGTGCGCTCGAATCGAGCTAAGCGCGACGGAGTGTCCTGGGTTGGGAGAGCGTGCATTGCGGCAGGCGAAGACACGTCGCGGCGGGACGAGGCACCGCCCCTGGCCGTTGTCCGAACGGCCCGGCTATCTGATCCGCCGGCTGCACCAGATCCACGTCGCGCTGTTCCAGGAGGCCTGCGGCGAATTCGAGGTCACGCCGCTGCAATACAGCCTGCTGTCGGCGTTGGCGGTGCGTGAAACTGCCGATCAGACCACTTTGGCGGCCGATATCGCGCTCGATCGCACCACGACGACGGGTGCGTTGAAGCGTCTCGCCGCCCGAAATCTGGTCGAGCGTGCGGTGAACAAGGATGATCGGCGCGCGCGGCTATGCCGGTTGACGCCGGCCGGAGCCGCGCTCCTGGTTAAAATCGAGGGTGCGGCACGACGGGCGCACCGTGCGACGCTCGGCGATTTGAGCCCGCGGGAAC
>NZ_JAEMSD010000697.1:0-1138 GCF_016462955.1 Bradyrhizobium sp.
CTGCGCAAGCAGACGGCAGGGCCAGAGCACGCAGTGGTGGAATGACGACACGCTGGCGTTCCTCGGCGAGCTCGGCTGCTTTGTATTTAGCGATCCATGGCCGGACAAGGTTCCGCGAGATCTCATTTCAACCTTTGTCGAGTCAACGTCGCAGGGCACTATCAGCGCTTTGGAACGTGGTACAACGATCAGTCCATAGTGGCCGTCGAGACAGATCAGTCAACCGCTTTCAGGGGAGCAAATGTGGGCTCCGAAAGAAGCGCGCGTCAGGCGCACGGAAGTTGGACCTATGACTGCGCGTGCGCGGTCTTGATGGCAGCTCTATCGATTTCACCCGCGTCGTTCTTCAGAAGATTATCGACGAACACTACGATCTTCGGCCGCTTGTAGCGCGCGATGAGACTGCCCGCGAAATCCACGATCTCGTCCGCGGTCGTTGTCTTCGAAGGTTGCAACACGCACACCGCCTTCACCGCTTCGCCCCATTGCGGATCGGGGACGCCGATGACGACGACTTCGGCAATGGAAGCATGCTGACGGATCGCGTTCTCGACCTCGGCCGGATAGACATTCTCACCACCGGTCTTAATCAGTTCCTTTTCCGGCGCGCGGCCCGCATACCAGAGATAGCCGTCGGCGTCGAAATAGCCTATGTCGCCGGTGTGGTGCAAGCTGTTGCGAAACGTGTGTGCGGTATCGGCTTCGAGATTCCAGTATCCCTTGAAGACCGTCGGCCCGCGCACAACGATCTCACCGGTTTCGCCGGTCGGCTTCGGACGATCGTCGCCATCCACGACAGCGATGCTGCGCCAGAACAGCGGACGCCCCGCGGACTTCGGTCGGTCGCGGTAGCGCGACAGCGTCGCCAGACCCGAGGTCTCCGACTGGCCGAAGGTGACCCAGAACGCTGCTTGGGGACACTCGCGTTCGAACCGTTCGATGGTTTCGGGTGAGTCGAGTCCGGTCACCGCGCGCAGCGACGACAGTTGGCCCGGCTTTGCCTGATCCAGGATGCTGCCCAACATCGGCGCGAACTCGGACATTACGGTGATCTTTTCGGCTTCGATGTCGCGCGCCGCCTGCGCGGCATCGAACTTCGCCGAGATCACGCTGGCGCCACCCGCCTGTTGCGTCGTCA
>NZ_JAEMSD010000697.1:1148-2866 GCF_016462955.1 Bradyrhizobium sp.
AAGTGGATGTCGCCGAGCGACAGCAGCGCGCCGCGGGGACGGCCACCGACGGCTGCCGTATGAATGATCATGAAGCCCGCATCGCCGACTACCGACGTGGACGGCAGCGGCGTATCGCTCGCCGAGAGTTGCGAGAACGGCGTCAGCGCGGGATGTGCGGCACCGATACCGAAATAATATCGTGCTGAGGGCAACGACCCCTGCTGGGCCACGATCGCCTCGTGATAGTCGGCGCCCGCAATGACGACCACAGGCGCACCGTCGGCGAGGACATAGGCGATCTCATCCGGTTGCAAGCGAAAGTTGACCGGCAGCAGGATGGCTCCGAGCAGCGCCACCGCCCCAATCAGTTCGACCATCTCCATGCAGTTCTGCGAGAGGATGCCGATGCGATCGCCCGGCTTCACGCCAAGGCTGGCGAGACCGCCCCGCCAACCGCTCGATACTGCGGAGATATTCCGCATGCGTCACCCGCCTGCCATCGACGATGAAGGCGGTTCGACCGGGATAACATTCGGCATTGCGGCGATAGACATCGCCAAACGTCACGCTTCTCAGGCTCATCGCACCATTCCCGAACGAGGATCAACCATGCATCGTCAAGCCGCCGGACACGCTGATGGTTTGTCCGGTGATGAAACCGGCATCGTCGCTCAGCAGGAAGGCGATCATGCCGGGATAATCGTCCGGCTGGCCGAGCCGCCGCAGCGGAATCGCGCGCGCGAGTCCTTCGGCGATCTTGCCGCCGGTCGGCGAGCTCTTGGTGAAGGCGTCGAACAGCGGCGTATCGGTCGGACCCGGGCACACCACGTTGAGGATGATGTTCTTGCGCGCCAGTTCGCGCGCCACCGTCTTGGTGAACGAGATCAAGCCGCCCTTGCAGGCCGAATAAACGGCTTCGCCGGAGGAGCCGACCCGGCCCGCGTCGGAGGCAACGTTGACCACGCGCCCGAAGCCGCGCTCGACCATCCGCTTGACCACGACGTGATGCAGGTTGAGCGGGCCGTAGAGGTTGATGCCGATCACCTTGTCCCAGAACGCGCGGTCGGTATCGAGGAACGGCACCGGGATATCCCAGCCGGCGACGTTGGCCAGCAGCTCGGTCGGGCCTGCCGCTGCCTCAAACTTGTCGGTGGCGGCTGCGACCGCGTCGCGATCGGTGATGTCGACCTGATAGGCCAGCACGCGGCCGGGCTTGCCGGCGGCGAGCCGCGCCGTGTCTTCGGCACCGGTCAAATTCTGGTCGAATATTCCGACGACGCATCCCTCGTCGGCGAGCCGCAGCGTCGTCGCCCGGCCGATGCCGCTGGCGCCGCCGGTCAGAATGACCCTTCGTCCATCAAGTCCACGCATATGATCCTCCCGTTTTCGTTCTTGTTGGTATCGTTATCGTCCCTGAAAGCGCGGACTGCGCTTTTCGCGAAACGCCTTGATGCCTCCTTCGCATCCGCGGTTTTCGCGATTGACGCAAGGGTCTGCGCCTCGTCCTCCAACTGCTTTCGAAAGTCCCGCTTGGCGCCGCCAGGAACAGTCGCTTTATATCGCCATAGACCTCGGCCGGACCCGATGCCTCTACTTCCGCAAGCACCTTGTCGTCATCGACCACGACATCGACGAACCCTGCCGACAAGACGGCATCGGCATTCAGCGTCTCGGCCAGCAGAAAGAAGCGCTGGGCGCGCGGAGCCCATGCGTGCCGTCAACGTCATGTTTGAGCC
>NZ_JAEMSD010000015.1:0-24368 GCF_016462955.1 Bradyrhizobium sp.
CCAGCTCGTCGGGATGTTCCGCCTGCAGGCCGCTGCGAAGGGTATCGACTTCGTGTTCCGGCGGCCGTCACACCTGCCGCGCGTGGTCTATGCCGACGAGAAGCGGCTGCGCCAGGTGCTGATCAATTTGCTCTCCAACGCGATCAAGTTCACCCAGTCCGGCAGCGTGCAGTTCGTGGTGCACTACCGCAGCCCGGTCGCGGAGTTCGAGGTGATCGACACCGGCCCGGGTATCCGGGCCGATGATCTCGAGCGCATCTTCGCGCCGTTCGAGCGGGGGGCGCTCGGCGTCTCGCAGCCGCAGACCGGCACCGGCCTCGGGCTCACCATCAGCCGCCTGCTCGCGGGCGTCATGGGCGGCGACATCAAGGTCACGAGCACGGTCGGCACCGGCTCGACCTTCAAGGTCAAGATCCTGCTCTCGGAAGTCATCAATCCCCAGCGCATCGCGCCGGTGGAGGCGCCGGTCTCCGGCTATCACGGTGCGCGCAAGACCATCCTCGTCACCGACGATGATCCCGTGCATCGCGATCTCCTGCGCGAGGTGCTGACGCCACTCGGCTTCATCCTGCTCAGCGCGCCAGACGGCGCGGGCTGCCTTGCGCTGGCGCAGCATTGCCGGCCCGACCTTTTCCTGCTCGACATCTCGATGCCGGCCATGGACGGCTGGGCCGTCGCGGAGGCCTTGCGCGCGAACGGCCACCACCAGGCGCGCATCCTGATGGTGTCGGCAAGCGCACTCGAGGCCCACGGCGCGCCGCTGGCGCAACCCTTCCACGATGGATACCTGATGAAGCCGATCGACATCCCGCGGCTGCTGGAGACGATCCGCCAGTTGCTCAAGCTCGAGTGGCAATACGGCTCAGGCGAAGTGGCCGTGCCACTCTGGCGTCCCGAGACCGGGTCGAAGCCGCCGCAGCGGCACATCGAGGCGCTGATCGGACTGGGCCAGATCGGCTACTTCAAGGGCATCCAGCTGAAGCTGGACGAGATCGGTAGCGAGCACCCTGAACACGCCGACTTCGTCGCGCAGATGCGGTCGCTGGTCGATCGCTTCGATCTCGACCAGTACATGGCCACATTGAAGACGTTGCATGCTTATGAGCATTGAAGCGAAGAAGCGCGACGTCGCGCTCGTCGTCGACGATTCCCCGGAGACATTGCGGCTGCTCACCGACGCGCTCGACGGCGCCGGCATGACGGTGATGGTGGCGCTCGACGGCGCCGCCGCGATGCGCATCGTCGACCAGATCACGCCCGACATCGTGCTGCTCGATGCCGTGATGCCGGGCATCGACGGCTTCGAGACCTGCCGCCGGCTCAAGCGCGACGCCGGTCTCGCCAATGTCCCCGTGATCTTCATGACGGGCCTTGCCGAAACCGAGCACATCGTGCGCGGATTGGAGGCCGGCGGCGTCGACTACGTGACCAAGCCGATCGTGATCGAGGAGATGCTGGCGCGCATCCGCGTCCATCTCGGCAATGCCCGGCTGACCCAGAGCGCGCGCACCGCGCTCGATGTCTCCGGCCGCTTCCTGTTCGCGGTCAATCGCCACGGCAACGTGCTTTGGGCGACGCCGCAAGCGCAGAAGCTGCTATCCGACCATCACGGTGCACAGGCCGAGGACTTCGTCCTGCCGCCAGCGCTGCTGCAATGGCTGGAGCAGGCCAAGGCCAAGGGCAGCGCGAAGTCTCAAGCAGTCTCCCTGCCTGACAATCCGCAACTGCGACTCTACTACATGGGCGAGACCGCGCCGAACGAGTTCCTGCTGCGGCTCTCCCGGGAATCCGGCACTGCGCTGCCGCCTGAATTCAGCAGCGAGCTCGGCCTCACCACGCGCGAAGGCGAGGTGCTGGCCTGGCTGAGCAAGGGCAAGACCAACCGCGACATCGCGCAAATTCTGGGCCTCAGCCCGCGCACGGTCGACAAGCATCTGGAGCAGATCTACGCCAAGCTCGGCGTGGAGAACCGGACGGCCGCCGCGGCGATCGCGGCGAATGCGACGAGAAAGCATTCGTAAGCGGCGGGTGAACGAGTAAGAATGCCGCAACCTCAGTAAACAGTGTCGTCCCGGACAAGCGCGCCCCCTCAGGCGCGCGCCGATCCGGGACCCATACCCACAGGGAGATGTTGGGCGAAGGCTCGGAGCGGCCAGCCGGCTCCATAACCACTCCCTGTGGCTATGGGTCCCGGGCTCGCTTCGCGCCCCGGGACGACAGCGGGGTGTGGAGTGAACGTCGCCACCCGTTCAACTATACACAAACGCCCTGTCGTCGAGATCCGTCTTCGGGATCTCGTCCTTTTCGGTCCAGTAGTCCTGGCTGTGCTGCCACTCCGGCTTGTCGCCGCGCTTGGGCAGCAGATCCATGTTGCGCATCATGTAGCCGGGGTTGAAGTTCTCCGGATCGATCCAGGGCAGGATCGGCATGTTGTGGTCTTCGGGGCGCAGCTTGACCTCGACCTTCCTGGCACCTTTCGCCTTCATGTGCCCGAGCAGCCGGCAGACGAAATCGGCGACGAGATCGACCCGCAGCGTCCAGCTGGCGCGGAAATAGCCGAACACCCAGACCATGTTGGGGACGCCCGTGAACATCATGCCGCGATAGGTGACGGTGTCGCCAAAAGCGAGCGGCTTGCCGTCGATCTCGAACGCGATGTCGCCGAGCGCGGCGAGGTTGAAGCCGGTCGCAGTCACGATGATGTCGGCCTCGAGCACCTTGCCCGATTTGAGCTGAACTCCGTTCTCGACGAAGCATTCGATCTCGTCGGTCACGACCGAGGCCTTGCCGCTGGCGATGCCCTTGAACAGGTCGGCATCCGGCACGAAGGCGATGCGCTGCCGCCATGGCCGGTATTTTGGCGTGAAATGGGTCTCGACGTCGTAGTCCGGGCCGAGGATGGCGCTGATCTGGCCGATCAGCTCCTTCTTGACCTGCTCGGGCTTGGACATGCAGAGCTTCGTGAACGCATCCTGCTCAAATAGTATCTTTCGCCGCACGATCTCATGGATCCATGTTTCGTCGACCTGAAGCCGGCGCAATTCTTCGGCGATCTCGATGGCGTTACGGCCGAGCCGAAAGTAGGTCGGCGAGCGCTGCAGCATGGTGACATGCGCGCATCGGTCCGCGATGTTCGGCACCAGCGTCGCCGCCGTCGCGCCCGAGCCGATCACGACGACCTTCTTGTTCGTAAGGTCGATATCATCGGGCCAGGTCTGGGGATGAACGATGCGGCCCTTGAAGCGGTCCATGCCCTTCCACTCCGGCATATAGCCTTCCGAGTGGCGATAATAGCCCTGGCACATCCAGAGGAAATTGGCGGTGAAGGTCCTGGGCTCGCCGGTGTCAGTCGTCACCGCCTCGATGGTCCAGAGATTCTGCTCGCTCGACCAGCTGGCGGAATTGATCTTGTGCTTGTAGCGGATGTGGCGCGCGATATCGTTATCGTCGATCACCTCTTTCATATAGGAGAGGATTTCCTCAGCGGTCGCAATCGGCGGGCCGACCCACGGCTTGAAGCTGTAGCCGAAGGTGTGGAGGTCGCTGTCGGAGCGAATGCCGGGATAGCGATGTGTGCTCCAGGTGCCGCCGAACGTTTCCTGCGTCTCCAGGATGACGTAGCTCGTGCCCGGAAGCTGCTTCTGGATGTGATAGGCGCTGCCGATGCCGGAGATGCCGGCGCCGACGATCAGCACGTCGAAATGTTCAGAAGCCTGTTTGGCCGTAGCGTGACTGCGAACAGCGACATTCATTGTTGCTTCTATGCCTTGCTTGTTTTTGTGGCCGCCCTTGACCGGACGGCGCGTTTCCTCCGCGACTGGCATGATCACCCGCCGCGCTTCCGCTTCAAAATGACATAGATCAAGCCGCGGTCCAAATCACAGCGCCGCACCCCAGCTCCGCGCGGTCTGCAAGATCCAGTCGCGATAGAGCGTCAGGGGCGTCACACCGGTCAACCCGCCGCAGCCGTCGCCGGCGTTCGGTCCCGTCGCCCAGCTGATGACCCCGACAAGCACGGCTCCGTTCGGCTTGTCCTCGAACACGGGGCCACCGGAATCGCCGGTACAAGCTCCAATTCCGTCGCGAACACCGTTGGTTACGGGATCGACCAGGCGGATCTGAAGCGTGCCGGGCTGGCCCGTGACGACGAGGCCCGCGACGCGTGTGGCCCCGCCGCTCCTGCCATCACCGCGTATGGTGACCCCAGTACCGGCGATGACGAAGCGGCTACCGACCCGGATCGGAATTTGCGGCGTGCCGACCGGCACCGTCGATTTTCCCTTAAGTGGAATTTCCAGCTGCAACAGCGCCACGTCCGCACCGGCGCGATGTACCTGCGCTTTGTAGCCCGGATGGATCGCGATGGCGCGAACGTTCAGTAGTTGAGGCTCGCCTCCGCTGCGATCGACGATCTTGTAGTCCGCGCCCGCAGGCACGCAGTGCGCGCCGGTCAGTACGATCTTCGGCGCGATCAGGGTGCCCGTGCAAGAATTGCCGCGCGAGCCGACGATGGTGACGACGGCGCGCGCGACACCATCGGCCTGCGGCGTACCGCCGCCGACGATGGCATGAGCGGGTGTGGCGAGCAGCAGCGCAGTCGTGATGAACGTGGCAAGCTTCTTCATGGGAACACGTGTCGGATCGGCGGCGGCGGAACGCTTCGGACTGGCCCTTGCCGATAGCGCATGCTAGCCCTCTTGGAAAGGAATTGACGAGGGCGGAATATTGACGATTGAGGCTGTGATCTTTGATTTTGGCGGCGTGCTGACGAGCTCGCCCTTCGAAGCGTTCACGCGGTTCGAGACCGAACGCGGCCTGCCCGCCGACATCATCCGGCGCACCAACGCCGCCAATCATTTGGAGAACGCCTGGGCCAGGTTCGAGCGGGCTGAGGTGGATATCGAAACGTTCGATCGCCTGTTTGCCGAGGAGTCGCTGGCGCTCGGCGCGGAAGTGCGCGGCCGCGACGTGCTGCCGCTGCTGCAGGGCGATCTGCGTCCGGAGATGGTCGAGGCCTTGAAGCGCATCAAGGCGCAATTCAAGACCGGGTGCATCACCAACAACCTCCCTGCCAATGCGATCGGCAGCCTGACAGGGCGCTCGCTCTACATCGCCGAAGTCATGGTGCTGTTCGACCACGTCATCGAATCCGCCAAGATCGGCCTGCGCAAGCCCGACCCGCGCATCTACCAGCTGATGGTGGAGACGCTGAAGGTCGATCCGAACAAGTGCGTCTATCTCGACGATCTCGGCGTCAACCTGAAGCCCGCGCGCGAGATGGGCATGACCACGATCAAGGTGACGAGCGGCGCGCAGGCGATCGCCGAGCTCGAGAAGGCGACGGGGCTGAAGCTGGGATAGGCACCTCGTCGTTGCGAGGCACGATGCCGTAGGGTAGGCAAAGCGAAGGCGTGCCCACCACAAGCAGATGGTGGGCACGGCGCTTCAGCGCCTTTGCTCACCCTACGTGGGGCTACTCTGCCGCGGTCGCAATCCGCTCCGGAAACGCCGCCGCCAGCGACGCGCGATCCGGCTTCAACACGCCGCGCTCGGTGATGAGACCGGTGACGAGCCGTGCCGGCGTCACATCGAAAGCATAGTTCGCGACCGGCGAGCCCTCAGGCACGATACGTACCGTCTCCAGTCTTCCGTCCGCGGTGCGCCCGGTCATATCGGTCACCTCCACCGCGCTGCGCTGCTCGATCGGGATGTCACGGATGCCGTCATGAACGGCGAAATCGATCGTCGGCGACGGCAGCGCGACGTAGAACGGCACCCCGTTGTCGTGCGCGGCGAGTGCCTTCAAATAAGTGCCGATCTTGTTGCAGACATCGCCGTTGGCGGCGACACGGTCGGTGCCGACGATGGCGAGATCGACCATGCCGTGCTGCATCAGATGGCCGCCGGTATTGTCGGCGATCACCGTGTGCGGCACGCCATGATGGCCGAGCTCCCAGGCTGTCAGCGAAGCGCCCTGGTTGCGCGGGCGTGTCTCATCGACCCAGACATGGACCTTGATGCCTCGCTCATGCGCGAGATAGATCGGCGCGGTCGCCGTGCCCCAGTCGACGGTGGCGAGCCAGCCGGCGTTGCAATGCGTCAGCACGTTGACCGGGTCGCCCGGCTTCTTCGCCGCAATCGCCTCGATCAGCTTCAGGCCGTTGCCGGCGATGCCGCGGTTGATCTCGACGTCCTGCTCGACGATCTCGTCGGCCCGCGCATAGGCGGCTTCCGCTCGTTCGATTGGGTCGATCGGCGCCAGCGTCGTGCGCATCTCGTCCAGCGCCCATTTCAGATTGATCGCGGTCGGCCGCGCCACGACAAGCGTGTCATAGGCCCGTTTCAGCCCGGCGTCCGAGGCATCCTCGCGCATGGCGAGAGCCATGCCGTAAGCCGCCGTCGCGCCGATCAGCGGCGCGCCGCGCACCAGCATGTCGCGGATGGCAACGGCCGCATCCTCGCAAGAGGTCAGGCGCGCGACGATGAACTCGTGCGGCAGCCGGCGCTGATCGATCGCGCCGACCGACCAACCATCACGCTCGCGCCAGATGCTGCGGAAATGCTTGCCGTCGACCTTCATGGCATTCGGCCTTTCGTCTCAACTACGCAGGATACGCCCCGCGACCGCATCGAGCTTCTTCAGAAGCTCCGGATCGCGCGCCTCGGGCGCGGTGATCAGCGCGGTGTCGAGCGCACGGTCGGAGCCGATCGGGCATGGCTCGTGCTCGCGCGGAAAATCCTTTGCCAGCCGCGCCACCAACGCTTTGGCCTTGTCGGCGTTGGACGTCAGCACGCGGATGATGTCCTGGACGGTGACGGCGTCGTGATCGGGATGCCAGCAATCGAAATCCGTCACCATCGCGACGGTGGCGTAACAGATCTCCGCCTCACGCGCGAGCTTGGCCTCGGGCATGTTGGTCATGCCGATCACGGAATAGCCTGATGTCTTGTAGGTCATGCTTTCCGCGTAAGTTGAGAATTGCGGCCCTTCCATGCAGACATAGGTGCCGCCGCGCGCGACCGCGATGCCCTCGGCTTCCGCGGCCGCGGCCAGATGGATGCGCAGCCGCGGCGAGACCGGATGGGCCATCGACACATGGGCGACGCAGCCGCGGCCGAAGAACGAGCTCTCGCGCTTGTGGGTGCGGTCGACGAACTGGTCGACCAGAACGAAGGTCCCGGGCGGCAGTTCCTCTTTGAAGGAGCCGCAGGCCGAGAGCGAAATCAGGTCGGTGACGCCGGCGCGCTTCAGCACGTCGATATTGGCGCGGTAGTTGATGTCGGAGGGCGACAGCCGGTGGCCCTTGTCGTGCCGGGGCAGAAACACGATCGGCAGGCCGGCGATGGAGCCGCGCCTTACCGGAGCCGACGGCTCGCCCCAGGGACTTTTGATCACGTCTTCGCGCGCATCCTCGAGGCCCGGCAGGTCATAGATGCCCGAGCCGCCAATGATGCCCAATACCGCCTGCGTCATGCCCGCTCCACCCTGTCCAACGCATGTGACAGGGTAACGCTATGCCAGTTTTGCGGCGGATTTGGAACGGGGTGCAGGGTGGCGCTGTGAGCAGAAGTGACGCCGCCCGGCGCACCTCCGTCTCACACCATCCCTTCGGCGACCACCATGTAGTTCACGTCCATGTCGGACGAAAGGGACCATTTGTCGGCGAAGGGTGAGTAGACGACGCCGGTCTGCTCGGTGACGACGAGGCGGTTGTCGAGCAGGTGCTTTGCGAGCTCGTCGGGGGTGACGAATTTGTTCCATTCGTGGGTGCCGCGCGGCAACCAGCGCAGCACATATTCGGCACCGACAATGGCGAGGGCGAAGCTCTTCCAGTTGCGGTTCAGGGTCGAGACCACCATCAACCCGTTCGGCTTCAGCATCGAGGCGCAGCGCTTCAGGAAGACGCCGACGTCGGTGACGTGCTCGACCACCTCCATCGCCAGCACGATGTCGAAGCGCTCGCGCGGATCGATCTCCTCGACCGTGGTGCAGCGATAGTCGATCGGCAAATGGCTCTTGTCGGCATGCAGCTTCGCCGCGGCGATGTTGCTTTGGGAAGGATCGATGCCGATGACCTGCGCCCCCAGGCGCGACAGCGGCTCGCACAACAGGCCGGCGCCGCAGCCGATGTCGAGCACGCGCAGGGACCCGAGGCAGTTGAGGCTGCGCACGTTGCGCTCGAACTTGCGGCAGGCGGCGTCGCGGATATAGCCGAGCCGCAGCGGATTGATCCGGTGCAGCGGCGCCATCTTGCCCTTGGGGTCCCACCACTCCGCCGAGAGCTTTGAAAATTTCGCGATCTCGGCGGCGTCGACGGTCGAGCCCGGCTGGGCGGTGGCGGAAATGTTTTGCTGCATGCTCATGATTGCGCGCGGTCCTACCGCGTTGTGATCGAACTACGGAAGGCGAGCGGCGAGGCGATGGTCCTGATCGTCTCCATCCCCTCCCCGACGCCACGAATCGTCACGTCGCCGTAGTTGAGAATACGTCCAAGAATGGTCTGGTCGACGTCGACGCTCTCGACCTTGTCCAGCGCCATCTCGAAGGTCCGGCGCTTGATGAAGCCGGTCTTGTGCACGACCCTGAGGTTGGTGACGTCGGTCTCGGTGGTGAAGCGATGGAACCAGCCTTTGATGGTCCAATACAGGGCTGCCAGAGCCACGAGACCTGCGGCCCCGAGGCAAAGCAGGACGAGCCAGTCGACCATCGCCTGCCGCGACAGGATGAACAGGGCGAGAGCCACAATCCAGGCCAGGATGGCCGGAAAGTAGAAGATCCAGTGCGCATTGGTCGAATACAGCACCCGCTCGCCGGGCTGCAGGATCTCGTCGATGTAACGCGCCATGACCTCGGTTAACCCACTACCCACCTGCCCCCGCAGGAACCCGCTTGCCCCCGGCCCCGGCGCTATGTATACGCGCGGTCGGTGTCCGCGAGGCAGCCGTCCAGTGCGGGTCACCATACTGATCCTTATGAAGGAATGCACGCGTCGTCATGAGCCGCCTCGTGATGAAATTCGGCGGCACGTCCGTCGCCAATATCGAACGGATCCGCAACGTCGCACGCCATGTGAAGCGTGAGGTCGATGCCGGCCATGAAGTAGCCGTGGTCGTCTCGGCGATGGCCGGCAAGACCAACGAGCTGGTCGCCTGGTGCACCGAGGCCTCGCCGATGCACGACGCGCGCGAATACGACGCCGTCGTCGCCTCCGGCGAACAGGTGACCTCGGGTCTTCTTGCCATCGTGCTCCAGGGCATGGGCATCCAGGCCCGCTCCTGGCAGGGCTGGCAGATCCCGATCAAGACCAGCGACGCCCATGCCTCGGCCCGGATCGAGGACATCGACGGCAGCGAGATCATCAAGCGCTTCAGGGAGCGCAAGGAGGTCGCGGTCGTTGCCGGCTTCCAGGGCATCAATCCCGAGACCAATCGCATCACCACTCTCGGCCGTGGCGGCTCCGATACCTCGGCCGTGGCGATCGCCGCCGCCGTCAAGGCGGACCGCTGCGACATCTACACCGACGTCGACGGCGTCTACACCACGGACCCGCGAATCGTGCCGAAGGCCAAGAGGCTCGACAAGATCGCGTTCGAAGACATGCTGGAACTGGCCTCGCAGGGCGCCAAGGTGCTCCAGGTCCGCTCGGTGGAACTCGGCATGGTCCACAACATGCCGATCTTCGTCCGCTCGAGCTTCGACAAGCCCGAGGATATCGACCCGCATGCCAACCAGCCGCCCGGCACGCTGATCTGCAGCGAGGAGGAGATCATGGAAAGCCACGTCGTCACCGGCATCGCCTTTTCAAAGGACGAGGCCCAGATCTCGGTGCGCCAGATCGAGGACAAGCCGGGCGTGGCCGCCTCGATCTTCGGACCGCTGGCGGATGCCAACATCAATGTCGACATGATCGTGCAAAATGTTTCCGAGGACGGCAAGACCACCGACCTCACCTTCACCGTGCCGGCCGCGGACTACACCCGCGCGAAGGATACGATTACCGCCGCCAAGGCCAAGATCGGTTATGCCCGCCTCGACACCGCCACCGATGTCGCCAAGATCTCGGTGATCGGCAGCGGCATGCGCAGCCATGCCGGCGTCGCCGCCCAGGCGTTCTCGGCCCTCGCCGGGCGCAATATCAACATCCGGGCCATTACAACCTCCGAGATCAAATTCTCGGTCTTGATCGACACCGCCTATACCGAGCTTGCGGTGCGCACCCTGCACACGCTCTACGGCCTCGATCAGGCTTGAAGCGAGCCCGGCCGGAAAACCGCTTTGCGCTTTCCGGACCATGCCTGGGCTAATTTTCTCTTAGCGGTCGCAGCAAACGCTTGGGTGTACACACCTTCGCGTTTGGCAGGCGTTTTGCTTGGCAAAACAAGCCTCAATTCGCTATACGGCGGACAGGGTGGGCTGCCGCAGACTGTGTCCCAGTTCAGGCGGCGCTGATTCGGTACAATCGCTAAATCTCAAGTAGATTTGGACTTGTGCCTGCGCCGGACAAGCAATTCGGTTGTTTTTCTGGAATTTTGGGCCAGCCGCCGGCCGAAACCGCCGGGCCCGGCAGACGGAGGAGATTGACGGTTCATGCGGAGCGCGTCGGGAGGTCCCCGCGTCTTGTTGAGACGGCTCCGCGAAACCATGGCGGAGCAGGTCTCGGCCCAGGAGCGGCTGGACAAGATCGTGGTGCTGATCGCCGCCAACATGGTGGCCGAGGTTTGCTCGGTCTACGTGCTGCGCATCGACAACACGCTCGAGCTCTACGCCACCGAAGGTCTCAACCGCGAGGCGGTGCACCACACCGTGCTCAGCGCCCATGAGGGCCTGGTCGGCCTCGTTGCCAGCGAGGCGACGCCACTCAACTTAAGCGATGCGCAGAGCCACCCTGCCTTCTCGTTCCGGCCCGAGACCGGCGAAGAAATCTACCACTCGTTCCTCGGCGTGCCGATCCTGCGGGCCGGCAACACGCTCGGCGTGCTGGTGGTGCAGAACCGCGCCAAGCGCAATTATGTCGAGGAGGAGCTCGAGGCGCTCCAGACCACCGCCATGGTGCTGGCCGAGCTGATCGCCTCCGGTGAATTGTCCGCCTTGGCGCAGCCCGGCCAGGAGCCGGCCGCGCGCCATTCGGCGCAGAAGGTCGGCGCGATCCTGTCGGAAGGCATCGCGCTCGGCCACGTCGTGCTGCACGAGCCGCGCGTCGTCATCAAGGACTATATCGCCGAGGACCTGCCGAAGGAGATCAAGAGGCTCGACACAGCGCTCACCAAGCTGCGGGCCGATCTCGACCGTATGCTGGAGCGCGGCGACGTAGCCGAAGGCGGCGAGCACCGGGAGGTGCTGGAAGCCTACCGCATGTTCGCCAACGACCAGGGCTGGTCGCACAAGCTGCACGAGGCGGTCGCCACCGGCCTCACCGCGGAAGCCGCGGTCGAGCGCGTGCAGTCGGACACCCGCGCGCGCATGCTGCGCTCGACCGATCCCTATCTGCGCGACCGGCTGCATGACCTCGAGGATCTCGGCTACCGCCTGATGCGGCAATTGGTCGGCCAGGATCACGCGCCCTCACGCGAGCAATTGCCCGACAACGCCATCGTCATCGCCCGCGCGATGGGCCCGGCGGCGCTGCTCGACTACGACCGCAAGCGTCTGCGCGGCATCGTGCTGGAGGAAGGCACTGCCAATTCCCACGTCTCCATCGTGGCGCGCGCGCTCGGCATCCCCGCGGTCGGCGAAGTGCCGAACGCGCCCGGCATCGCCGATCCCGGCGACGCCATCATCGTCGACGGCACCTCGGGTTCGATCTATGTGCGGCCGTCGCAGGAAGTCGAGGCCGCCTTCGCGGAGCGCGTGCGCTTCCGTGCCCGCCGTCAGGCGCAATATCTTGCGCTGCGCGACCGGCCCTGCGTCACCAAGGACGGCCAGAAGGTCGAGCTGATGATCAACGCGGGACTCGCCATCGACCTGCCGCATATCGAGGACACCGGCAGCGCCGGCATCGGCCTGTTCCGCACTGAGCTGCAATTCATGGTGGGCCAGAGCCTGCCGCGCACCAGCGACCAGCTTGCGCTCTATCGCACCGTGCTGGATGCCGCAGGCCCCAAGCCTGTGACCTTCCGCACGCTCGATATCGGCGGCGACAAGGCGCTGCCCTATATGGAAGCGGTGATCGAGGAAAATCCCGCGCTCGGCTGGCGCGCGATCCGGCTCGGGCTGGATCGTCCCGGCCTGTTGCGCGGCCAGATCCGCGCGCTGCTGCGTGCCGGCGGCGGTCGCGCCCTACGCATCATGTTCCCGATGATCTCGGAGGTTGCCGAGTTCGATTCGGCCAAGGCACTTGTCGAGCGCGAGTTGACATATCTGCGCCAGCACGGCCACACGCTGCCTGAACGAATCGACATCGGCACCATGGTCGAGGTGCCGGCGTTGCTGTACCAGCTCGACGAGCTCCTGAAGAAGGTAGACTTCATCTCGGTTGGCTCCAACGATCTGTTCCAGTTCCTGTTCGCGGTCGACCGCGGCAACGCCAAGGTTTCCGAGCGTTTCGACACCATGTCGGCGCCGATCCTGCGCGCGCTCCGCGACATCGCGCGCAAGTCCCATGCGGCAAAGAAGTCGCTCTCGCTCTGCGGCGAGATGGCGTCGAAGCCGATCGGCGCGCTGGCGCTGATCGCACTCGGCTACCGGTCGCTGTCGCTCTCGGCAACCGCGCTCGGCCCGGTCAAGGCCATGGTGCTCGATCTCGACGCCAAGAAGGCCGAAGCGATGCTTGGCCCGCTGCTGGACGCGCCGGCGGGCAGCGTCTCGATCCGCCAGAAGCTGACGGAATTTGCCGAGGCCGAAGGCCTGGCCTTGTAGCGAACCTGCCGCCGCTTTCCGCCGCCGCGCCTCCTTCCACTCGTTGAGACTGAACCGATGTCGTCACTCCCCGAAGCCAAACTGGACGTCCTGCTCGCGCACCACGCCTCGCTCGAGGCCGAATCGCTCGGACAGCTCGCCTCAGAGCGTTACGTGCAGATCACGCGCGAGCTCGCCGAGATCACCCCGCTGATCGAGGCGGTGAAGACCTATCGCTCCGCGGTCAAGGAGCTCGCGGACACCGAGGCGCTGATCGCCGATCCCGCGACCGATGCCGAGATGCGCGGCATGGCGGAAGCCGAGCGCGACGCGCTGGCGCCGAAAATCGAGGAGCTGGTCCAGAAGATCCGCGTCGCGCTGCTGCCCAAGGACGCCATGGACGACCGCAACGTCATGCTGGAAATCCGCGCCGGCACCGGGGGTGACGAGGCCTCGCTGTTCGCCGGGGACCTGTTCCGGATGTACGAGCGCTTCGCCAGCCTTCAGGGCTGGAAGGTCGAGGTGATCTCGGTGAGCGAAGGCACCGTCGGCGGCTACAAGGAAATCATCGCGGAAGTGCAGGGACGCGGCGCGTTCTCCAAGCTGAAGTTCGAATCCGGCGTGCACCGGGTGCAGCGCGTGCCCGATACCGAGACGCAAGGGCGCATCCACACCTCGGCCGCGACGGTGGCCGTGCTGCCGGAGGTCGAGGACGTCGACGTCGACATCAAGAACGACGACCTGCGAATCGAGACCATGCGCGCGCAAGGAGCGGGCGGCCAGCACGTCAACAAGACCGAATCGGCGATCCGCATCACCCACATCCCGACCGGCATCGTCGTGATGATGCAGGACAGCCGCTCGCAGCACAAGAACCGCGCCTCGGCCATGAACATCCTGCGCTCGCGCATCTACGACGCCGAGCGCCAGCGCGTCGACGCCGCCCGTTCGGCGGAGCGCAAGGAGAAGGTCGGCTCCGGCGACCGCTCCGAACGCATCCGCACTTATAATTTCCCGCAAGGCCGCGTCACCGACCACCGCATCAACCTCACGCTCTACAAGCTGCCTCAGGTGATCGCGGGCGAAGCGCTGGGCGAATTGATCGACGCACTGACGACCGAGCATCAGGCCGCACAGCTCGCCGCCCAGGGCGCGGCGGCCTGAAGCGTGAGCGACCCCTTCACCGGACAATCGATAGAGGGCGCGCGGCGCGCGCTGTCCGTGCAACTGAGATCGGCAGGGCTCGACGACGCCGAACTCGACGCGCGCATCCTGATCGGGGCCGCGCTCGGCCTCGACCTCACCGGCCTGATCGCGCAGGCGGCCCGCCCTCTCACCGCGGCCGAAGCATCGCGGCTCGCGCAGCACGCCCAACGCCGCATCGCCGGAGAGCCGGTGGCGCGCATCCTCGGGACGCGCGAATTCTGGGGGTTGCCGCTACGCTTGTCGGAAGCAACCCTGGTCCCCCGCCCCGACACCGAGACCGTGGTCGAGCTTGCGCTCGAAGTCCTTCGCGAGCGGCAGGCATCTCACCCGCCACGCATTGCCGACATCGGCACCGGATCGGGCGCGATCCTGCTCGCGCTGCTGCACGAAATTCCGGATGCGTCCGGTGTCGGCACCGATCTCAGCCAGACCGCGCTCAGGACCGCCAGGGACAATGCTGTCGCGCTCGGCCTCGCCGACCGTGCCGGCTTCATCGCCTGCTCCTACGCCGCGGCGCTCGGTGGCCCGTTCGACCTCATCGTCTCGAATCCGCCCTATATTCCCTCGGCTGAAATTCCGAAATTGAGTGTCGAGGTGCGCGAGCACGATCCGCATCTGGCGCTCGACGGCGGCAATGACGGATATGACGCCTATCGCGCTCTGATCCCGCAGGCGAGCGAGCGTCTCGCCCCCGGCGGAGCCCTGATCGTCGAGGCCGGACAGGGCCAGGCCGAGAATATTGAAACCTTGATGAGGGGTGCCGCGTTATCGGTAGACAGGTCCCCCAAAGCCGACCTGGCGGGCATTCCGCGGGCCGTGTCGGCCCGAAAAATGCCTCCATAAAAGCCGGATTGGGCTGCAAAAAACCTCTTGGAATATCGCCTGGGAACGACTACGTTCCGCTCAACACATCGGTGCCGGCCCCGTAGACCTACGGGCGAAAGCCGGGCTCTCGGGCGAGAGCTTTACTGATTAAAGGTTCCAAGCCGCAGGTCCTGTTGAGCGCGATAGCCATTGGAGCTGCGCTGCTCTCCGACCGCAAAGTGAACGAAAGCCTGATATTGCGCCGAAACACTTACGCAAGACTGCAGGGCTTGTTTCGGCAAGCGAAATGAATGGGTTCGCTGGCAATGGATGCTGGCGGGTGGGGAACGCGTCTTTGTTGAACGCGACGGTCGACGAACATTTGCAGGGTTCGATCCCTCCTGTGCGCAGTGCGCGCGCTAGATGTGCGCCGCTGTCACCAAGTCACTCCTAGCAATCAGTAATGCGTGCAACCTTTAGGGCTGGAATTAAAGGCAGGACATGAGAAACGGTCAAAACAAGCAGCGGATGCGCAACCGCAACAACAATAACAACAACAACCGGCGCGGCCAGAACCCGATGACCCGGGTTTACGAGTCCAACGGACCTGACATCAAGATTCGCGGCACCGCTTCGCACATCGCCGAAAAGTACCTCCAGCTTGCCCGTGACGCGCGCTCCTCCGGAGACCCCGTTGCCGCCGAGAACTACTATCAGCACGCCGAGCATTATTTCCGCCTGATCGCGGCGGCCCAGGAGCAGTTCCGCCAGAACCAGCAGCCGCGCGGCGACGAGCCCGTCAGCACAAGCGACGACAGCGAGGACGACGGCGAGAATTTCTCGGCTTTCGGCCAGGAGCCGGGCTTCGTCCCGCAGCCCCAGCAGCAGCCCTTCATGCGCGACCGCGACGGCCAGCGCGATCACCACCAACGTGATCACCAGCCGCGCGACAATCAGCAGCAGCCCTATCAACGCGACAATCAGCAGCCGCGCGAGCATCGCGAACGCGAGCATCGTCCGCAGCCGCAATATCAGCCGCAACCTGCGAATCAACCGCAGCCCGTCATCGCCGATGCCGGCGGCGTCGACCGCCTTCCCTCGTTCATCACCGGCGCGCAGCCTCAGGTGAGCGGCGGTGCGAGTGGCGGCGTGAACGGAGCTGCAAATGGCGGTCAGGGCGGTTTCGAGGGCGGTGGCGGCGAGCGCTATCCGCGCCGGCGCCGGCGGCCGCATGGTCCGCGCCCCGAGCGCGAAGCCGCGCCAGTCGCCTCCAGCGACGAAGTCGCCCCGGGCGAGTAGCCACGTCTGATCTCCCGATCTGCAATCGTCCCGGCCTCGCGCCGGGACGATTGTTTCAGCTGCGTGTCACCGTGTTTGACGACGGCACCAGCACTGGCTTGGCCAGCGAGGGAATCAGCCGTGCGCGCTCGCGCTTGGCGGGGATCGCGCGGTAGACCTGCTTGGTCGCCTCCACGATATGGACGCCGGCAAAGGGCAGCGACAACGCGACGCCGGCACGCTCCCACATCTGGGCCGATCTCAAGACCCAGCCACCGGCATAAGGCGGCATGAACAGCGCCTCGCCCCAGGCGGTGGGCGTGAACCAGGTCTGGCGCAGCAGCTCGGTGATCTGCGAGCGCGAATAGGGCCGGCCGTGGCCGAACGGCGTGCTGTCGGTACGGGTCCACACGCCCCGCCGATTCGGGATCACGGCGATGACGCGCCCCGACGGCGACAGCACGCGCCACACCTCGCGCAGCAACGCGGCCGGATCGTCCGACATCTCGAGCGCGTGCACCAAGAGGATGCGGTCGACCGCGGCGTCGGGAAGCGGCAGCGAGAATTCGTCCACCAGCGAGGCCAGCGCCGGCCGTCCTGTCGGCCATTTCAGGACGCCCTGGGCCGCCGGCATGAAGGCGATGCAGCGCTCGGCATCCTCGCGGAACAATCCGAGGTAAGGCGTGGGGTAGCCGATCCCGAGCACGCGCTGGCCCTTGGCGCCCGGCCAGCGCTCCCGGATGCCGCGATTGATCATTTGCCGCGCCACGATCCCGAGGCGGCGCGAATAAAACTCGCGAAGGTCGACGACGTCGATGGTCATGACCGCAATGTAACATGCGCCGGACCGCGCCCGCGCGCGGAATATTGCATTGCCTGCGCAACGTTAACGCCATATTTGTCGGGCGGGGCTGAGCGCGATGGAGATGACATGGCCGCCGAAATTCGTACTTTCAGCTGTTTAAACGACAATTTCGGTTATCTGATCCACGACGTGGAAACCAAGGCGACCGCGTCGATCGACGCGCCGGAGGCCGGCCCGATCCTGAAGGCACTGGAGCGCGAGGGCTGGCAGCTGACCGACATCCTGATCACCCATCATCACGGCGATCATGTCGGCGGGGTCGCCGAACTCAAGCAGAAATACAATTGCCGCGTCGTCGCGCCGCACGACAAGACGACCGAGATCGCGAATGTCGATCTGCGCGTCGCCAATGCCGACGTGGTCAAGATCGGCAATCTGCTGGCGCGCGTGGTGGAGACGCCCGGCCATACGCTCGACCACGTCTCCTACGTGTTCGACAACGAGAAGACGGTGTTCGCGGCCGACACGCTGTTCTCGATCGGCTGCGGCCGCGTGTTCGAGGGCACCTATCCGATGATGTGGGATTCGCTGCTGAAGCTGCGGGCGCTCCCCGACGACTTCAAGCTCTATTGCGGCCACGAATACACGGCGTCCAACGTCAAGTTCGCGCTCACCATCGAGCCGGACAATGCCGCGCTGCAGGCGCGCGCCGCCGAGGTGGCGAAGCTGCGAGCCGAGAACAAGCCCACGATTCCCTCACTGCTTGGTGACGAGAAGCGAGCAAATGTGTTCCTGCGGGCTGATGCACCCGAGGTCGCAGCCAGGCTACACATGAAGGGCGCAGAAGCCGCCGCGGTGTTCGGCGAACTGCGCGAGCGCAAGAATAAATCCTGAAGCACAAGTCCTGAAGAACGATTCTGATGGGATCGATGCCGACCGCAGCCGAGATCATCGCGCGCCTCGAACTCCGCCCGCATCCCGAAGGCGGGCATTATCGCGAGACGTTCCGCGATCAGGCCACGGACGCCAACGGGAGATCGCGCTCGACCCTGATCTACTTCCTGCTCGCACGCGGCGAGCGCTCGCACTGGCACCGCGTCGATGCGGTCGAGACTTGGCATTATTATGCCGGCAGCCCGCTGACGCTTCGTATCGCGCATGAGGGCTGCACGCAGCACGAGGTGCGGCTCGGCAGCGACCTGATCGGCGGCGAACGGCCCCAGGCCATCGTACCGGCGCAGGCTTGGCAGATGGCGGAGACGACGGGCGAGTGGACGCTGGTCGGCTGCACCGTGGCGCCCGCATTCGAGTTCGCAGGCTTCGAGCTCGCGCCAAAGGGCTGGGAGCCGGAACTCCACTGTCATTCCGGGGCGCAGCGCAGCGGCGAGCTATGATGCGCAATTGCGCATCTGAGAATCCATTTCACCACCATTGACGCGGACAGATGGATTCCGGGCTCGCGCTTCGCGCGCCCCGGAATGACGATTACCTTTTCCTGAGCACCATGTCCTTGGCCGCGATCAGGCCGCCGCCGGCAATAAGGATCGCAGCAAGCGCGATGCTGGCGCTGGCCTTGGCAAAACCTGCCGCGATGAGGAAGCCGGTCGAGAGCAGCGGCGTCGCGTAGGAGGCGGCGCCGAGCACGCGGATATCGCCGCGCTTCATGCCGATGTCCCAGGCGTAGAAGGCGGCACCGACAGGGCCGATGCCGAGCGCGATCACCGAGAGCCATTGCAGCGTGGTCTCTGGCCACACCGTGGTTTCAAGCAAACCATGCATCAGCGCGGCCAGCACGGCCGTGGCGAGGCAGAACCCCGCGACCGCGTCGGTCGGCACCGCTTTCAACCAGCGCGACAGCACCGAATAGATGGCCCAGACGAACGCGGCGATGAAAGCCGCGATCAATCCCGGCACCGCGCCCGGCGCGAAGCCGGAGGTGTTGCCGGCGAACAGCAGCACGGTGCCGACGAGGCCGAGCACGGCGCCGATGATGTGATGCGCGGCCAGCCGCTCGCCGGGCAGGAACGACGAGAACAGCACGATCAGGAGCGGCCACAGGTAATTCAGAAGGCCGGCTTCGGCCGGCGGTGCGAAGCGTAGCGCGAGAAAATAGAGCGCGTGGTAGCCGAACAGGCCGCCGACGCCGACGACCCAGACGACGAGCGGCTGACGCAGGCTTTTCGCCGCCTCGCTCCGCCCGATCCAGGTGAGCAGGCCGACGAGACCGCCGATCGCAAACGTCATCGCGGCGAGCTGAAACGCCGGGATCCTGCCGGTCGCCACCGTCATCACCGACAGCAGCGACCACATCAGGATCGCGGTCAACCCGATCAGCGTCGCGTTGCGGGGAGTCATTCCAGGAGCCTCGTCATTCCGGGGCGGCTCGAAGAGCCGAACCCGGAACCTCGAGATTCCGGGCTCGCCGCTGGCGCGGCGCCCCGGAATGACAGGGGATCACGCCCGGGACAAGCCCGGGCGTGACGGCCTGGAAAATATCAACCCACGTGATGCGATCGCATCACACCATGTACTGGCCGCCATTGACCGTCAGGGTCGAGCCAGTGATGAAGCCGGACTCGTCGGCGGCGAGGAAGACGACGGCGCGCGCGATCTCCTCGGGCTCGCCGAGCCGGTTGGTCGGGATCTGCGGGATCACGTTCTTCTCCAGCACGTCCTTCGGCACCGCCTGCACCATCTCGGTGTTGATGTAGCCGGTGCAGATCGCGTTCACGGTGATGCCGCCCTTGGCGTTCTCCAGCGCGAGCGCCTTGGTGAAGCCGATGTCGCCGGCCTTCGCCGCGGAATAGTTGACCTGGCCGAACTGCCCCTTCTGGCCGTTGATCGACGAGATCGAGATGATGCGGCCGAACTTGCGTGCGCGCATGCCTTCGATGACTTGGCGCGTCATGTTGAACAGCGAACCCAGATTGGTGTTGATGACGGCGTTCCACTGCTCCAGCGTCATCTTGTGAAAGGCGGTATCGCGGGTGATGCCGGCATTGTTGACGAGCACCTCGATCGGACCGAGATCGGCCTCGACCTTCTTCACGCCCTCGGCGCAGGCCTCGAAATTGCTGACGTCCCATTTGTAGACGGTAATGCCGGTCTCGGCCTTGAACTTCTCGGCTGCCGCGTCGTTGCCGGCATAGCTCGCCGCAACCTTGTAGCCGGCGGCCTTCAGCGCCTTGCTGATCGCAGCACCGATGCCCCGCGTACCACCCGTCACCAATGCAACCCGTGCCATGTCGTATTCCCTTCCCTTGGACTCTTCGGACGTTTCTGACGTACTCGTTTTTAGCTACGGATTATGCGGTTGGTTTGACGGACATCAAGAACAAAACGCCCGGCATCGAGCCGGGCGTTTTTCTTTAGTCGAGGCTTGCGCGGTTGCGAAGAATATTTGATTTGCAACCGCTGCCTTTTTAGTCGCGTGCAACGCACCAGCTGACGTGTGCGGCGCACGCGTCAGCTGCGTGTCAGGGCGTCGTCAGTCGCGCGCCAGACACATCGCGATACCCATGCCGCCGCCGATGCAAAGCGTGGCGAGGCCCTTCTTCGAATCGCGCTTCTGCATTTCGTGCAGCAGCGTCACCAACACGCGTGCGCCGGACGCGCCGACCGGATGGCCGATCGCGATCGCACCGCCGTTGACGTTGACCTTGGAGGTGTCCCAGCCGAGGTCCTTGTTGACGGCGCAGGCCTGCGCCGCAAAGGCTTCGTTCGCCTCGATCAAGTCGAGGTCGCCGACGCTCCAGCCGGCCTTCTTCAGCGCCGCACGCGAGGCCGGGATCGGGCCCGAGCCCATGATCTTCGGATCGACGCCGGCCTGAGCCCAGGACACGATGCGCGCGAGCGGCTTCTTGCCTTCCTTGGCCGCCTGCTTGGCGGTCATCAGCACCACGGCAGCCGCGCCGTCATTGATGCCGGAGGCCGACCCGGCGGTCACCGTGCCGTCCTTCTCGAAGGCGGGCTTGAGCTTCGCCATCGCGTCGAGGGTGGCGCCATGACGCGGATATTCGTCGGCACTGACGACGACGTCGCCCTTGCGGGTCTTGATGGTGACGGGGACGATCTCGTCGTTGAACTTGCCGGCCTTCTGCGCAGCCTCCGCCTTCTGCTGCGAGGCGACCGCGAACTCATCCTGCTGGGCGCGCGTGATCTGCCACTGCCGTGCGACGTTCTCGGCGGTGTTGCCCATGTGGTAGCCGTTGAAGGCGTCCCACAGGCCGTCCTTGATCATGGTGTCGACCAGCTCGAGGCCGCCCATCTTGACGCCGCCGCGCAGATGCTGGGCGTGCGGTGCCATGCTCATGGATTCCTGGCCGCCGGCAACCACGATTTCGGAATCGCCGTTGAGCAGCGCCTGATAGCCGAGCGCGACCGTGCGCAGGCCCGAGCCACACAGCTGGTTCACGCCCCAGGCCGGGCTCTCCACTGGGATGCCGGCGGCGATCGACGCCTGACGGGCCGGGTTCTGGCCTTGGGCGGCGGTCAGGATCTGACCCATGATGACTTCGGAGACCCGGCCGGGCTCGATGCCACCACGCTCCAGCGCGGCCTTGATGGCAATGGCGCCGAGGTCATGGGCGGGAAGGGTCGCGAACGCTCCGTTGAAGCTTCCGACCGGGGTGCGGGCGGCGCTGACGATGACGACATCGTCTGACATGGGGCATCTCCTGGGGCTTGAGGTTCTTGTGAAGGGCAGGCGGGGCTGGAAAAGCGATCGCCAGTCTTGTCAGCCATCCTGTTAACGTCGTTGAGGCATGTCAATCGGCGGGCCGCCGAATTCATACCGCACCGCATTCAAAATAGCGTTCTTGGCGCTTTCGCAAGCACGATTTTGCTCTGCGATTAACCGTGCCGCACAAAACGGTAGCGTGAGCCCTTTGAAAATGCTTATTTTGTTGCGTTGCGTACTCTTCCCGCCCTGCGGCATTGCCCGGCAGGTTCCCGTTCTCCGCGTTTGCAAGTGAGAGCCCATGGCGAAATCAGACCAACCCACCACCATCAAGAAATACGCGAACCGCCGGCTCTACAACACCGGAACGAGCACCTATGTGACGCTGGAAGACCTCGCCGCCATGGTCAAGGACGGAGAAGATTTCCTGGTCTATGACGCCAAGACCGGCGACGACATCACCCGCTCCGTCCTCGCCCAGATCATTTTCGAGCAGGAGAACAAGGCCGGCCAGAACCTGTTGCCGACCACCTTCCTGCGCCAGCTGATCCGCTTCTATGGCGACAGCATGCAGATGGTGGTGCCGAAATATCTGGAGCAGTCGATCGCGACCTTGACCCAGGAACAGGAGAAGTTCCGCAAGCAGATTGCCAACACCCTGTCCGGCACTCCCTTTGCTCCCTTGGAAGAACAAGTCCGCCGCAACATGGAGCTGTTCCAGCAGACCTTCTCGATGTTCAAGCCGTTCGCTGCGCCCCGGTCGGCCACCACTCCGGAACCGGCGCCCGATGCGAGTGCCGAGGCGCCCAAGGACACCAATATCGACGAACTGCGCCAGCAGATGAAGGAAATGCAGGAACGCCTCGAGCGGATGTCGAAGAAGGAAGAGTAGCTTTTTATGCGCGCCGGCTCCGCGCGAGCCGGAGGACGAGCCTTGTCTGACCGAAGCACGCATTGGGACCAGGTCTACGCCACCAAGGGCGAGGCCGAGGTCAGCTGGTATCAGGACAGCCCTGCGATCTCCCTGGCGATGATTCGCACAGCCGGCTCCGATCGTGACACGGCCATCGTCGATATCGGCGGCGGCGCATCGCGGCTGGTCGATGCGTTGTTGCAAAACGGATATGGCGATCTCGCCGTCCTGGATCTTTCTGCCAACGCTCTCGAGGCGGCGAGGAAGCGCATCGGTCCGGCCGCTTCGACGGTCGACTGGATCGTGGCCAATGCCACGACATGGCACCCGACCAAGACCTACGATGTCTGGCACGATCGCGCAGCGTTTCACTTCCTGACCGACCCGCGCGACAGGGCGGCTTACGTCGAGCGCCTGCGGTCGGCGCTAGCGCCCGGCGGACAAGTCATCATCGGCACGTTCGCGCCCGATGGTCCGGAGAAATGCAGCAGCCTGCCGGTTCAGCGACACGACAGCACGAGCCTCGCAGCGGAACTGGGACCGGAGTTCAAGCTGGTGGAGACGCGCAGCGAGACGCATCGCACGCCGTGGGATTCCACGCAGGCGTTTCAGTTCAGCCGGTTTACGCGCCGCGGCTCGTAAGCGGCGCCCGCACGATCCACAAATTCGCAATGACGGAGTACGCGGAAGCAGCTGGGCCTACGCCGCCAGCTTCACCGCATGCGCAAAGTCCCAATAGAGTTTGCGCGCCCTCGTGTAGAACGGCCCCGGCTTCAGCTCGCGCTCGTCGATGCGGATCACGGGCGCGACCTTTGCGAAATTGCCGGAGGAAAAAATTTCGTCGGCGGCGAGAAAATCGGGATAGCGTAGCGTCTTTTCGACCACGGTGACGCCGTCGGCGCGAAGCAGGCTGATGACGCGCTGGCGCGTGATGCCGTTGAGGAAGGTGCCATTCGGCACCGGCGTGAAGACGACGCCGTCCTTGGCCATGAACACGTTGGAATTGCCGAACTCGGCGACGTTGCCGAGCATGTCGAGCATCAGCGCGTTCTGGAAGCCGCGGGAAGCTGCCTCCGCGAGCGCGCGGGAATTGTTCGGGTACAGGCAGGCGGCCTTCGCTTCCACCGGCGCGCATTCGGCCGTGGGCCTACGAAACGGTGACAGGGTGATGGCATTGCCGACGGGTTTTGGCATCGGCGCCTCGTAGATGCACAGGCACCAATTGGTGGTTTCGGGGTCGAACAGCACGCCGCCGCCCGAACCGTTCTGCGCCCAATACATCGGACGGATATAGAGCTCGGCATTCGCCGCAAAGCGGGCAATGCCTTCGTTCGCGAGCGCCAGCCAGGTACCGGTGTCGACCACCGGCTTCAAACCGAAATTGACCGCGGACTGGTTGACGCGGGCGACGTGGCAGTCGAGATCGGGCGCCACACCCTCGAACGCGCGCGCGCCATCGAATACGATGGACCCGAGCCAGGCCGCATGCGTTCGCGGTCCCATGATCGGCACGTTGCCGTCGTGCCATTTGCCTTCGAAGAAGGTCCAGCTCGGCGAATATGCGATGGGCTTCTTGATCTCGGCCATATCAGGCCTCCCCTTGGAACCATGCAGCACTATTGTCCCAATTTCTAAACGATTTGCTGCGGGGACTTGGTGAGTTACCCTCTCCCCTTGTGGGAGAGGGTGGCTCGTCGCGTAGCGGCGAGACGGGTGAGGGGTATCCATCCGCGAGCTCATCTGCGGATAAACCCCCTCATCCGGCGCCATAGCCGAGGCTTCGCCTCGGCGTTCTTAGGACGGCGGCCGAAGGCCGCCTATCCCACAAGGGGAGAAGGTAGAATCCATG
>NZ_JAEMSD010000015.1:24378-32487 GCF_016462955.1 Bradyrhizobium sp.
GGAAGATCGATGCCGCTCGATCCGCTCGCAAAGCGTTTGTTGACCATGATGGCGGCGGCCGGGCCGCAGGCGCAGAGCCGGCCGAGCGTGGAAGCGCGGCGGCGATCACTGGCAAAGCTGATGCAGTTCGCACGCGCCGAGGCGGCGGAGGTGACGACCTCGGACGGCACGCTGCCCGGCCGCGCCGGCGAACTGCCTTATCGCCTCTACGCGCCGGCAGGCACCGAGGAGCCCGCACCAGGCTTCGTGTTCTTTCACGGCGGCGGGCTCGTCGCCGGCAGCATTGCCACGCACGATCGCATCGCGGCGGCGCTGGCGCATGCCACTGGCTGCCGCCTCGTCTCGGTCGATTACCGGCTCGCCCCGGAGCACCGATTCCCCGCCGCCGTCGACGACGCCATCGATGCCACCGAATGGGTGGCGCGCGAGGCGGCATCGCTCGGCATCGATGCAAATCGCCTGGTGATCGGCGGCGATTCCGCCGGCGCCACACTTGCCGCGATCGTGTGCCAAGAGGCGGCGCAGTCCGCGGGCCTCTCCATCGCCGCGCAATGCCTGATCTGCCCGGTGCTGGACTTCGAGGAAATCTCGCCCTCGCGCGAGGCCTTTGCCGAGGGCCACCTGATCGATCGCATCACGATCGAGGCCGATCTATCCGACTATCTGCCCGATGGCATCGACACCGCAGATCCGCGCATCTCTCCGTTGCGCGCGACACGGCTCACCGGCCTGCCGACCGCAATCATTCACACCGCGGAGTACGACCCGATGCGCGACGAAGGCAATGCCTATGCCCGCAAGCTGCTCGCCGCCGGCGTCGCTGTCGAGCACGTCTGCCACGACGGCATGGTTCACAATTTCCATGCCATGGGCGCCATCCTGCCGCAGGCCCAGCTCGTGCTGTCGCAGATCGGAGAGCAGGTGCGGCGGGCGGTGAAGGCGTGACAACGCGAGTCACACGCGCGCGTCGAGCACGGCCCTGGCCGCCAAAACATATTCAGGCCAATGCGCGGCCGCGTAACGCTCCGCCTGCCGTGCGCAAGTCACGTCCGGCGCATGCGCCGCGGCAATCATGCGCGCATAGCGTTCCTCGGCAACCGTTACATCAGGGACCGGCGGCATGGTTGTGGCGGCAACAGTGGTCGGAGCAACGGCGAGCCCCGCCAGACCGGTGAGCAGGATACGGCGTGACGTCTTCATGGCCGGCGTCTTCATGGCTGTCGTCCTTCTATTGTCCGGCTTCAGTCGGGCCGTCGACTGTGTCAGCGCGATCACAGCAGGGTAACCGCAGGCGTCCGTGTCGTCCATCAACGCTTGACCACGGAAGCGATCACGTTCCATCTAGCAACTGTTTCCCTCCAAATCGCCACGCGTCGGATCGTTCCGTGACCCATCGCAACCCGTCCCGTCGCCCGGTCTTGCGCGCCATCGCCATGGGAATGCTGTGCCTGAGCCTGCTGTCTCTGGCGATCCCAACAGGCGCGGCCGTCGCGGCCGAAGATGAGGAGGACGAACCCGCCAAGCCGGCGGTGCCCAACATCTATCTCGACCTTCGCACCAGCTACGCGAAGATCCCGGCAGGCACGCTCGGGCTCGGCTTCGGCACCACCTCGCTTTCGGCCGCGCTCCAAACCCTGGCGTTGCGTCGCGGCACGGCGCTGCCGAACGGCTTGCCGGCGGCAAAGGCCATCGCGATTGACCTGCCGCTGACCGTCGACGTCAACGACCGCGTCTCGCTCTATGGCGGCGTGTCGGGCTCGACCGCGGATATCGGCGGCGGCTGGTCGACGTTCGACATCACCAGCTGGAACATCGGCGTGCAGGCCGACCTGTATCAGCAGAACGGCGGCAGGATTCCGACCATAACCCTGCAATCGACCCTGACCCAGTCCGTCCCGAACGAGCAGGGCATGACGAACTCCTTCAACAACATCCTGGAATTCGACTACGCGCTCGACGAGGACGAGACGCGGGGCTGGCTGGCCGGCATGCAATACACCTACACCACCATCGCCACCCCGTTCGCCAGTATCCGGCCCAACACGATCCTCTATGCCGGCGGCTATTATCAATGGCCGAGCAACTGGAAGTTCACCGGGCGCCTCGGCGTGCAGTCGTTCGGCGGCGCGCAGCTCGCCGGACGGACGCTCGCGGAGTCCTTCACCCAGCCGATCCTGCGGCTCGACCTCGATCGCATGGACGACAACGACAACCGCCTGTTCGGCATCACCGCGCAGATCGCCTGGACGCCAAAGCCCGCCTATCAGCTGACGCTGCGAACGCCGCTCTACGCCGTGCGCAATTAATCCGGCACGGGCACGTCGAACGTGTTGAGCGTGACCGAGACCATGCAATAGATGCCGACGAGATAGGACAGCTCGGCCGCGCCGTGCTCGCCGAACTCCTTCACCGCGGCCCGATATGTCAGCTCCGGCAGCACGCCGCCGCTGACCAGTGCCGAGGCCACATCGTAGGCAACCGCCTCCTGTCTGGTGAGGTCCACGGGCCGCTGACCGGCGACGATGGTCGCGAGCTTGTCGTCGGAGAGGCCACGCTGCTCGGCCACCAGCACATGGGCATAGAGTTCGTAGCCGGAGCGGAAATGCGAGCCGGTGACGAGAATCGCAACCTCGCGCACCGGCGCGGGCAGCAACGGGTTCGATGCAACCGCTTTGACCAGCTCCCATACCGGCTTGCCGAAACGCGGTTCTCGGATCCAGGGATTCCAGGGCCCGAGCAGCGCGCCGTCGTCGCGCATGTTCACAAAGCCCTTGAAATGATCCTGCATGCCCGCTCGCATGTCGTCGTAGAGCGGCTTCTGTTCGTCGGTCAGATCCTTGGGATCGAGAATGGGAAGGCGCACGGGAATATCTCCTCGTTGAGAAGGATTGACGGTCGCCTGCATGCCCGCGCGTGGCAAGTGAAGTTGCCGTGACGGTCGCTCAAAATTCCAGCGGCGCGTTGTCGACGACCTCCTTCATCACGAAGAAGGTCCGGGTCTGGCGCACACCGGGCAGCGCGATCAGCTGCTCGCCGTGGATGCGGTTGAAATCCTCCATGTCGCCGACCCGGATCTTGAGGAAGTAGTCGAAGTCGCCGGCGACGAGATGGCAGTCGAGCACGAATTTCAACTTGGCGATGGCCTGCTCGAAGGTGGCGAAGCTCTCCGGCGTCGAGCGGTCGAGCACGACGCCGACCATCACGAGCGTGCCCTTCGCCACCTTCTTCGGCGCAACCATGGCGCGCACGGTGGCAATAAAGCCGTCCTGGAACAGTCGCTGGGTGCGGCGATGGCAGGTGGCGGGGCTGATGGCGACGGTCTCGGCCAGCTCGGCATTGCTGAGCCGGCCGTTATTTTGCAGCAATCTCAACATCTTGAGATCAATTCGATCGAGCCGGGCAGACATGAAAGAACCTTCCGGATATTCTGCATAGAACGGAAGAAATAATGCCATATTGCTTCGGTTCTGCAAGATGTGGCGCAGTAGTGGCGCAAAATTTGAGAGCACATTCTTCGACGCCAATGCTAGCGACCTCCCAGAACCACGCAGCAACGGGATGACCTATGAAGCTCGACCAATTTGCACGCTATCCGCTGACCTTCGGCCCAACGCCCATCGAAAAGCTCGAGCGCTTGTCAAAACATCTCGGCGGCAACGTCGAGGTCTATGCCAAGCGCGAGGACTGCAATTCCGGTCTCGCCTATGGCGGCAACAAGCTGCGCAAGCTCGAATACATCATTCCGGACGCGATCGCCTCGAACGCCGACACGCTGGTTTCGATCGGCGGCGTGCAGTCCAACCACACCCGCATGATCGCCGCGGTCGCGGCCAAGCTCGGCATGAAGTGCCGCCTGGTGCAGGAAGCCTGGGTACCGCACGAGGACGCGGTCTATGACCGCGTCGGCAACATCATGCTCTCGCGCATCATGGGCGCCGACGTGCGCCTGGTCGACGACGGCTTCGACATCGGCATCCGCAAGAGCTGGGAGCAGGCAATCGAGGAGGTGAAGGCGGCGGGCGGCAAGCCCTACCCGATTCCCGCCGGCGCCTCCGTGCACAAATTCGGCGGGCTCGGCTATGTCGGCTTCGCCGAGGAGGTGCGCAAGCAGGAAGCCGAGCTCGGCTTCAAGTTCGACTACATCGTGGTCTGCACCGTGACCGGCTCCACCCATGCCGGCATGCTGGTCGGGTTCGCAGCCGACGGACGCGCCCGCAAGGTGATCGGCATCGACGCCTCTTTCACGCCTGATCAGACCAAGGCCCAGGTGCTCGAGATTGCGCAGAACACGGCAAGGCTGGTCGAGCTCGGCAAGGAGCTCGTTGCCGACGACGTCGTGCTGATCGAGGACTACGCCTATCCCGCCTATGGCGTGCCATCGGAAGAAACCAAGGAGGCCATCCGCCTCACCGCACGCCTCGAGGGCATGATCACCGACCCCGTCTACGAGGGCAAGTCGATGCAGGGCCTGATCGATCTTGCGAAGAAGGGCTATTTCGAGAAGGGCGCGAAGATCCTCTACGCCCATCTCGGCGGCGCGCCGGCGCTGAACGGATATGCGTATGCGTTCCGGAACGGGTGAGTGAGGGCGTAGCTCTCTCGCCTCTTCTCCACTGTCGTCCCGGGGCGCGACGAAGTCGCGAGCCCGGGACCCATACGCCGCAGCAATCGTTTTGCAAAGATTAGTGATGGCCGGCCTGCCGTCACCACATCGGCCTGTGGTTATGGATCCCGGATCTGCGCTTCGCTTGTCCGGGATGACGGCGGAGTTTTTGGCTCGCGCCCTACCGCGTCCTGATGATCTGCAACAGCTCGTCGCCGTAATGCTCGAGCTTCTTGTCGCCGATCCCCGGCACGTTGCGAAGCTCGTCCAGCGTCGTTGGCCAGGCCCGAACGATGCCGTCGATGGTCGCGTCGTGCAGCACCACATAGGCGGGCACGCCACGTCCGCGGGCGACATCCGAACGCCAGGATCGCAGGCGCGCGCGCAGCTCGGGATCGACATCGCCCTGCGGCGCGTTGGCCGCGGGCGCCAGATCGCCGCGGCGGGATTTGGTGCGGCTGGACCGGACCCGGGTGCCCGGCGCCTCCTCGCGCAGCCACACCTCGGTCTCGCCGCGCAGGACACCGCGCGAAGAGTCCGTCAGCTTCAGCGCGCCGAACGCTTCGCTGTCGCTCTGCAAATGGCCCATCGCCACGAGTTGGCGCAGCACCGTGCGCCACTGCTTTTCGTTGAGCTCGCGGCCGATCCCGAACACCGACAGCTTGTCGTGGCCGAACTGCGTCACCTTCTCGGTCAGGCGCCCGACCAATACGTCGATCAGGTGCATCGCGCCGAAGCGCTGCCCGGTGCGGTAGACGCATGAGAGCAGCTTCTGCGCCAGCACCTTGCCTTCGCGCATCTTGGGCGGAGTCAGGCAATTGTCGCAATTGCCGCAATTCTCGGCCATGACGATCTCGCCGAAATAGGCGAGCAGCCGCCGGCGCCGGCAATGCGGCGTCTCGGCGAGACCGACCAGCGCATCCAGCTTGCCGATTGAGACCCGCTTGAACTCGTCGGAGGCGCTGGACTCGTCGATCATGCGGCGCTGCTGCACGATGTCCGAGAGCCCATAGGCCATCCAGGCCGCCGACGGCTTTCCGTCGCGGCCGGCGCGCCCGGTCTCCTGGTAATACGCCTCGATGCTCTTGGGCAGGTCGAGATGGGCGACGAAGCGCACGTCGGGCTTGTCGATGCCCATGCCGAAGGCGATGGTCGCGACGATGACGATGCCGTCCTCGTTGAGGAAGCGGTCCTGATTGCGTGAGCGTACGCTTCCGTCGAGGCCGGCGTGATAGGGCAGTGCGGCAATGCCGGCGTCCTGAAGCGCGGCGGCGACCTCCTCGACGCGGTTGCGCGAGAGGCAATAGACCACGCCGGCATCGCCCATGTGGCGCTCGCGGATAAACTCCTTCAGCTGCGACACCGCGTTGCGCTTGTCGACGATCTCGTAGCGGATGTTGGGCCGGTCGAAGCTGGAGACGAATTGCGGCGCCCCCGTCAGCTGAAGCCGCTCGACGATCTCCTTGCGCGTCAACTCGTCGGCGGTTGCGGTCAGCGCGATGCGCGGCACGTCGGGAAAACGCTCGGCGATGACGGAGAGGCCGACATATTCAGGGCGGAAATCATGGCCCCATTGCGAGACGCAATGCGCTTCGTCGATGGCGAACAGCGACACCTTGGCCTGCGCCAGCAGCGACAGGAAGCGCGGCGTAACCAGCCGTTCCGGCGCAACATACAGCAGGTCGAGATCGCCCGCGAGCAGGCGCCGTTCGACGTCGGACGCCTGCTGCGACGTCAGTGACGAGTTCAGCGCGGCGGCATTGACGCCGGCCTCGATCAGCCCGGCGACCTGGTCGCGCATCAAGGCGATCAATGGCGAGACCACGATGCCGCAGCCCTCGCGCAGCAGGGACGGAAGCTGATAGCACAGCGACTTGCCGCCGCCGGTCGGCATCAGCACGAGGCAATTGCCGCCACCTGTGACATGCCCGATGATCTCCCCCTGGGCGCCGCGAAAACCCGGCAGGCCGAAAACGGAATTCAGCACCGAGAGCGCATCGCGGCCGTTGGCCGGCGCAGGCAGTGGAGCCGTGGAGGGAGCGGACATGGGCGGAACAGGTCAGGCCGAGAGATTCATCACAAGGCCAGTCGCATGCTGGCGCCGGTGTGGCAAGACTGTTTGGAGGCGAGCGACCGCAGCTTACGAGGAGAGGGTCGGGTTGAGCAGCATTTCTCCGCAGATGAGATGCATGTGAGGCCTGCACCCCCCCACCCCGGATCGCAAGGCGATTCGACCTCTCCCCCGCGAGCGGAGAGAGGTTGGCCTACGCCCCGATCCGTCGCAGCGCTTCCGCAACCGTCACGATCGGCATGTTGCGCTTGCAGGCGGCTTCCAGCGCATGGCGCATCAGGTGCGGCGTGCAGCCATAGGGGCTTGGCTCGTCGCTGACGTCGTGACCGTAGAAGATCAGCCAGCCGCCGCTTGACACCGCCTCGTCGAAATAGCGATCGACTCCCGCCCCGTCGATCTCGCAATCGATCAGGGGCGAGGCGCGCAGGAATTGGAGATCGATGACATCGCTGTTGACGCCGGGAAGAATGCCACGCGCGGAGCGGAAGGCTTTAGCGAGTTGCGGCTTGCGCCAGACAGAGGCGATCCCGTAGGGGTAGGCGAAATTCTCCAGCGTGATCGAGGAATCGATCCCGTGAAAAAACGAGCGGTTCCGCTCGATCTCGCGAGCCATCGCCGCCTCGTCGAGCCTGGCCGAGTTCCGGTGAGAATAGGTATGGCAGGCAATCTCGTGGCCGGTGTGGTGAAGCCGCACGATCGCATCATTCGACAGACCGTGCCAATGGACCGATGGCTGATCGATCAGGCTGCCGGCGAGATAGAACGTCCCGCGGCCGCCATGCTGCTCCAGCAGCGCGGCGCCCTCACCTGCGGCGCTATCGGGAGCATCGTCGAAGGTAAAGCTCACCATCGGCGCATGCGCGGGCAGTCGGTGCGGCGCGGCGCGGAAATGCCGGGCCAGCCGATTGCTCACACGTCCCTGAAGTGCCGACCACACGCTACGTTTCCCGTGATTCCCGATCCCGCCACTGAAACATTCACGCGCAGCTTGGGGCAACCCTAACGCCAGGGTAATCCTAACGCGCACCCAACACCGCTTCGACTTAACGTGCCGCCACCGGGGCGTCGGCGTCCGCACCGAGATAGCGCAACCAGTTGCCAAATAGCACCGCCGCCGCGTTTCCAGCGCCGATATCGGTGCGCAAGTTCAACCTGGGCAACTCGTTGGTGAGCGCCGGATGGCGCTGGTGCGCCGCCTTCCTCTCGAAGCGAGCCAGCTTCTCCTCGGTCGCTGCGTCAAAATAACTCACCGGCAGACGCGGATAGCTGTCGCGCTCGCGCGCGAGATAGCGGCCGATGTCGCGCAGATACTCCCGCTGGAGCGACAGCGCGTCATATTCCGGATGACCCTGGAAGAACACGAAGCGGCTGGCATATTGGCGAACGAAGACGTCGACGCCGGCCTGCTCAGAGCGTGTCAGCACCCGATAGCCGG
>NZ_JAEMSD010000015.1:32497-36978 GCF_016462955.1 Bradyrhizobium sp.
TCTCGGCGATCTCGTTCAGGCGGGAATGTGAGACTTTGAAAGGCGCAGCCGCGGCGCGGGTCAACGCATCGCTCGTGACGATGTCGCAATCGAAAATGCCGTGACATTTGGCCGCCAGCTGTCGCCGCTCGATGCCGTCGAGATGCAGCACCGCGGCATGCGCGGCAAGGCACGACCAGATCGTCGAGCGCGTATGGGTCTTGGCCCAGTCGATCAGCCTGGTGAGCTCCTGCCAATACGGCTCCTGGTCGAGCCTGGGCGCGATCGGCTCTGCGCCGGTCACGATCAGCCCATCGAACTTGCCGTGCTCGAGAACGGAAAGATCGGAATATTCGCTCTCGACATGCCACTTCGCTTCAGGCGACCGCTTCACGCTCGGAAGCGAGAAGCAGTGAAAGCGAATCCGGCGCGGACCTGCCGCGGCCTGGAGCAGCTTCATGAACTGCCGCTCGGTCGCCTTCAGCGCCGGATCTGGCATGTTGTTGACGAGCCCGATCGTGAGTTCAGCGCCGGTATCGCGCGCGAGATCGTGCGCGGCCGGCACCAGCGCCGGGCCCGCGATGACGTGATCCTTGTCGATCAGGATCGTCATGGGCGCCGCCGCCTACTCCGCGGCCTCGAGGCGCGCCGACGAGCAGGCCTTCTCGAGCGCCTGGTCGATATCCTCGATGATGTCGGAGACATGCTCGATGCCGATCGACAGGCGGATCGTCTCCGGCAGCACGCCGGCAACGCGCTGTTGCTCCGCCGACATCTGCCGGTGCGTGGTCGATGCCGGATGGCAGGCGAGCGACTTGGCGTCGCCGATATTGACGAGCCGCGTGATCAGCTTCAACGCATCGTAGAAGGCCTTGCCGGCCTCCATGCCGCCCTTGATGCCGAAGGTGAACAGGGAGGAGGCGTTGCCGTTCAGGTACTTCTGCACCAGCGGATGATAGGGACTATCCGGGAAACCGCTGTAATTGACCCAGGCTACACGGGGATCGCCGCGCAGGAATTCTGCGACCTTGCGCGCGTTCTCGACATGGCGCTCCATCCGCAGCGCGACGGTCTCGATCCCCTGGAGCAGCAGGAAGGCGTTGAACGGCGACAGCACCGAGCCCATGGTGCGCTGATAGACGCTGCGCGCGCGCTCGATATAGGCGGTGCGGCCGAAGCGTTCGGCGTAGACGAGGCCGTGATAGGACGCATCCGGCTTGTTGTAGGCCGGGAAGCGCTCGGCGTATTTGGCCCACGGGAAATTCCCGGAATCGACGATGGCGCCGCCGAGCGTGGTGCCGTGACCGCCCAGGAACTTGGTCAGCGAATGCACGGCAATATCCGCGCCGTAATCGAACGGCTTCAGCAGGATTGGCGTGGCCACCGTGTTGTCGACGATCAGCGGCACGCCATGCGCATGCGCGACCTTCGCCAGCGCCTCGATGTCGCAGACATTGCCGGCGGGATTACCGATGGTCTCGGCGAACACGGCGCGGGTGTTCTCGTCGATCAGCCTCGCGATCGCCTCGGGATGGTCGCTCTCGGCGAAGCGGCCGGAGATGCCCTGCCGCGGCAGGATGTGCGAGAGCAGCGTGTGCGTGGTGCCATAAAGCTGCGGCACGGAAACGATGTTGCCGCCGTGATCGGCCACGTTGACGAAGGCGAAATGCAGCGCCGCCTGGCCGGTCGCGACCGCGAGCGCGCCGACGCCGCCTTCGAGCTGGGCGATGCGCTTCTCCAGCACTGCGCTGGTCGGATTGGCGATACGGCTGTAGCGAAACCCCTCGGCCTCGAGATTGAATAGGGCCGCGCCATGATCGGCGCTGTCGAAGGCGTAGGCGGCGGTCTGGTAGATCGGCACGGCAACGGCGTGCGTGCTGGCTTCGGGCTCGTAGCCGGCGTGAATAGCAATCGTCTCGTTGCGCATTATGCCACCTCCGCGTGGAGCGGGCCGCACTTATTGGCCTGTATGAGGCATGTGCGTTGTCCGCCCTCTTCTGTTAGAGGCGGGCGGTAAAGCGGACAATAATTCGCCTAGAGATCGAGGAAGTAACCCTAACGCTTGCCGGCGAATTCGCCGTGATTCCGGTTAAATTCGATTAACCCATCGCGGCCATGCCTTGCTCGGCGTCATCCATCTCGCGACTGCTCGGCGAACTCCCCTCGCCCACGCGGGAAAAGGGGAGCATCGTCAACGTGGCCGCGCTTGCTTGGGCTTAAGCCATGTTTTCCCACAGCCGGTGGGAGAGTACGCCGGCGCGCTTCTCGATCGCGGCCGCAGCGTCGAGTGCGAGATCCTCGCGATAGCGCCCGGCAATCAGCTGCACGCCGATTGGCTTGCCGTCATGCAGCGCCACCGGCACCACCGCGCCGGGCAGGCCCAGCACGTTGATGGCGGAGATGAAGCGGATCTCGCCCCAGAAGATCTCGCGCACGCGCTCGGCGCTGATGGTGTCCTCACGCGGGCCCGGCGTCGGCTTCACCGTGGTCGGCGCCAGCACCACCGGATACTCCTCGAAGAACAATTGCCAGGCGCGGATATGGCCGCTGCGCGCGGCAGTCGCCTGCATCCAGCCCTTGAGATCGAGCACGTTGGCCTCGGCCTTCATGCCGCCCCAGGCCTTGTGGAAGTCCTCCGAGGTGACCTTCAGCATGCCGGCCTCCTGCATCACCACGGTCTCGTTGGTGATGATGTCGCACCAGGTCTGCCAGACACCGTTGATGTCGGGCACCTCGACCTCGCTGACGCGATAGCCGGAGCGCTCGAGATGGTCGGCAGCCTGGCGCAGCGCCGCGGAGACGGAGGGATCGACGTCCATGTCCTCGGGGATCTTCGCCAGCGCGACCTTGATCGGTCGCTTCGGCCTGTCGCCGATCAACGGTGCCGGCACCCACCAAGGGTCGCGCGGATCGCGCTGACTCATCGCCTCCAGGGCGAGACGGACGTCGGCGACATGGCGGGCCAGCGGCCCCTGCGCCGACATCAGATGCGCCAGCATCGGCCGTTCGGCCGTTGCGCTGGCGTTGAACGCGGGAATGCGGCCCTGCGTCGGCTTGATGGTGGCAACGCCGTTGCAATGTGCCGGCCAGCGCAGCGAGCCGCCGATGTCGTTGCCGTGCGCGATGGTGCCGATGCCGGCCGCCACCGCCGAGCCGGCACCGCCCGAGGAGCCGCCGCAGGTGATGTCGGGATCCCAGGGGTTCAGCGTCAGCCCGTGCAGGGGATTGTCGGTGAAGCCACGGAAGGAGAATTCCGGCGTGTTGGTGAGGCCGATGACGATTGCGCCGGCCTTCTTGAGATTGCGCACCACCGGGGAATCCGACGGCGCGACGAGGTTCTTGTTGGCAGGCACGCCGTTGAAATTCGGCCGGCCTTCGTAGTCGACATTTTCCTTGATGGTGATGGGCACGCCGTGCAGGAGGCCGAGTTCGCCGCCTTTCGCGCGCTGCCTGTCGGCCGCATGCGCCGCCTTCAGCGCCTCCTCACCGAGGTCGACGACGACCGCATTCAGCTTCGGATTGACGGCGCGCATCCGTTCGAGATGCGCCTCGACGGTCTCGACGGCGGAGATGGCGCCGGAGCGGATCGCGGCCGCGGTCTCCACCGCCGACCATTGCCAGGCCTGTCCCTTGGGGCGACGCGGTGCGGAGGGCCTCTGCGTGGCCGTCTTCACCTTCCTGGCGACGACGGCCTTGCGGCTCGCGCTGGTCTTGCTCGAGGTCTTCGCCGCTTTCGTCGAAGCACTCTGCTTGGTCTTTTTGGTCTTCTTGGTCGCCTTCTTCGCCACGTCGCATCTCCTGAAACTGCGCCGCAGACGTTACGGATGGCGAAAGCCCGTGTACAGGTGGGTTTTTGCATGGCGATGGCGCGACGCGGCGAACTGTCCGCGTCGCGCCGCTGCGCTACTCGGCGGGGCAGGCCGCGACGGCCGCAGACGCGCGATCGAGCCGGATGCTCCACAGCGCCAGCACGAGGCCGCCCGCGGTGATACCGGCCGCGACTACAGGTAGCGCCGGGAGACCGAGCCCCCGATCGATGGTGACGCCGCCGGCCCAGGCGCCGAACGCGTTGCCGAGATTGAACGCGGCGATGTTGAGGCTGGAGGCAAGCGTGCGGCCGCTGGGGCCGGCGGCTTCCAACACACGAAGCTGCAGCGGGGCGACGGTCGCAAAGGCCGCGATACCCAGCAGCAGGATCAGCGCGATCGCCGCGATCTTGACCGACAGCACGGCGGCAAGCCCAAGCAGCACGACCGTGAGCGCGGCGAGTGTTCCGATCAGCGCACCGGCAAGGCCGCGGTCGGCGAGCTTGCCGCCGGCGACGTTGCCGATCGCGAGCCCGACGCCGAACACCAGCAGGATCGGCGACACCGCAGCTTCCGAAAATCCCGTGAAGCGGGTCAAAATCGGCTGGATATAAGTGAAGACGACGAACAGGCCGGCAAAGCCGAACACCGTCATGGCAAGGCCAAGCAGCACCTGTGGCCGGCGGAGGACCGCGA
>NZ_JAEMSD010000698.1 GCF_016462955.1 Bradyrhizobium sp.
GCAGGCCATCGCCGCGCCATCGCTCGCACCGAACACGCCACTTGCGGCCACGGTCCACCGCCTGCTCGATGATACCGATGCTGCGATCGCGCGGCAGACGCTGTTGCAGATTGCCTCGCTGCCCGATCGCACCGATGCCAGCGGGCACCGCATCGATCCGGCCGTGCCGCAATGGAACTTCGAGATTCCGTTCGCGACGCCGCAGGGCACCGCGATGGCGCAGTTCGAGATCTCGCGCGACGGCGGCAACGAAGCCGCGGATGCTGCCAACACGCGGGCCTGGCGCGCGCGCTTCTCGCTCAACGTCGAGCCGGCCGGTCCCGTGCATGCCTTGATCACGCTGAACGGCGACACGACGTTCGTGCGGATGTGGGCGGAGCGGCCGGCGACCGCGCAGCAGCTGCGCGCCGGAATCGGAGAGCTCAACCAGGCTCTGACCAGGGCCGAGCTCAAGCCCGGCGACATCGTGGTGCGCGATGGCACGCCGCCACAGCCTGCACCGGCCCGCGCCGGACACTTCCTGGATCGGGCGACATGAGCGAGGCGCCCAAGCTAGCGATTGCCCTGCACTACGAGAAGGGCACCAACGCCCCGGTCGTCGTCGCCAAGGGCAGGGGCACGATCGGCGAGAAGATCGTCGAGATCGCCAAGGCCCATGACATCCCGATCGAGGAGAACGAGATCCTGGCCGGGGCGCTGTCCAAGGTCGAGCTGGGCGACGAGATCCCGCCGGATCTCTACAAGGCCGTTGCGGAAGTCCTGGTGTTCGTGCTGCGGCTCTCGGGACGAGGGCGCTAGCGGGCTGTCATCCTTTCACCACGTCGCGACGGCATGGTCGCGGCGCTTTCAACTGTTCAACGGACATCGCCCTTGCTCACCCGTCGTTCCACTCTCGGCCTTCTTGCCGCATCGGCCATCCTGCCGCAGCGCGCGCTGGGCCATGTCGCGCCGCCGCGCAACGAAATCCGCGACAGCCTGGCCAAGCGCTTCACCGATCTCGGCACGTCCGGCACCTTCGTCGGCTACAAGGTCGAGGACTATCTGATCATCGCCAGCGACAAGGATCGTTCGGGCGACGGCAAGCTGCCGGCCTCGACCTTCAAGATTCCTAACTCGCTGATTGCGCTGGAGACTGGCGTCGTCACGGATCCCGACAAGGACGTCTTTGCCTGGGACGGCGTCAAGCGGCCGATCGAAGCCTGGAACAAGGATCACACGCTGCGCAGCGCGATCGCCGTCAGCGCGGTGCCGGTCTATCAGGAGATCGCCCGCCGCATCGGCCAGGAGCGCATGCAAAAATACGTTGACGAGTTCGACTACGGCAATCGCGACATCGGCGGCGGCATCGACCGGTTCTGGCTCACCGGAAATTTGCGCATCGATCCGGTCGAGCAAATCGATTTCGTCGACCGTCTGCGCCGCCGCGCGCTGCCGATCGGCAAGCGCAGCCAGGATCTCGTCGCCGACATCCTGCCGGTGACCAAGGTGGGCGACAGCATCATTCGCGCCAAGTCGGGCCTGCTCGGGGCCGAACGCGGCGAGCCGTCGCTCGGCTGGATGGTCGGCTGGGCCGAGAAGGGCGAGGCACACACCGTGTTCGCGCTCAACATGGATTGCAAAGAGCCGCGCCACGTCGGCGAGCGCATGCCGCTGACGCAGGCCTGCTTGGCTGAGATCGGCGCGATCTGATCCGGATGACGTGATGGCCAACCGCCAAATTCTGAGGTCAGGCGTCCTTCCGGCCGATCCGCCCCAGATGGGTGAAGCCAAACCCGGCCGAATATTTCAGCCCATAGCCCAGCGCCCGGTCGATGCCGATATGGGCGAGCCAGATCAAGGCGATGGACAAGGTCAGCGGTGAGGCGAGGCCGAAGCCCAGTGTCAGCAGGGACACCGGGGCCATGTAGCTGTGGGCGGCGTTGTAGACCATCGCGCCGAACCGGGCATCGGACAGGTATGCCAGGAAGCTCAAATCCGGGACGAAGAAGAGCAGGGCGAACACCAGCCACGAGCCGTCCCAGGCCGCGTAGAGCGCCACCATGCCCACGAAGAGGGTCAGCCCCTCCAGCCGCAGCAGGATATTGACGCCGCCGGTCGCAGCCCCTGTTTCGATCGCTCGGTCGTCCATCTCCGCCTCCAGGCAAAACTTTGTAATTCCTTGCGCTTTCCCGCTGTGGCAAGGCAGCCCTGCGGTGCCGAAAGCAGCTTCCCGGCCTGCAAAATGCCGTGTTAGAACCCCCCGCAAGCGTGGCTTAGTTAAGAACTGGCGGGAGCAAATGAAACACATCCTGGACGCCCTTGAAGATCGTCGTGCCGGTGCCAAGCTCGGCGGCGGGGAGAAGCGCATCGAGGCGCAGCACGCCCGCGGCAAGCTGACCGCGCGCGAGCGCATCGAGCTCCTGCTCGACAAGGGATCGTTCGAGGAATTCGACATGTTCGTCGAGCACCGCTCCACCGAGTTCGGCATGGAGAAGAACAAGATCCCGGGCGACGGCGTCGTCACCGGCTGGGGCACCGTCAACGGCCGCAAGACTTTCGTCTTCGCCAAGGACTTTACCGTGTTCGGCGGCTCGCTGTCCGAGACCCACGCGCTGAAGATCACCAAGCTCCAGGACATGGCGATGAAAGCGAGGGCGCCCATCATCGGCCTCTATGACGCCGGGGGCGCCCGCATCCAGGAAGGCGTCGCCGCGCTCGCCGGCTATTCCTACGTGTTCCGCCGCAACGTGCTGGCCTCCGGCGTGATCCCTCAGATCTCGGTCATCATGGGCCCCTGCGCCGGCGGTGACGTCTATTCGCCTGCCATGACCGACTTCATCTTCATGGTGAAGAACACCAGCTACATGTTCGTCACCGGCC
>NZ_JAEMSD010000224.1 GCF_016462955.1 Bradyrhizobium sp.
TTTTCAGGCCGGACTCTAACTCCATCTGGAGGAAATACTCAGGGGCAGGTCACCAAGCGTAAAACGTTCAAGATGAGCTCTCAGCAGCGGCTTGGCGGGCGGAACCGCTTGCAGTCTTCAGTTTTGTAACGTCATGACCATACCCGCAGCTATACAAGTGATAACGGAGCTGGCCTTCTTGCGCGATCAGAGAGTCAGAGGGACGTCCAGTCTCCGTGACGGGTAATGGCGGCGATAGAGTCTCGCGGTGCCCGTCATGGAGATACACTATGTCGCAACCGAATGTCTTGCATAGCACTCACGGCTAACACGCCGGATCACTAAGCCCATTGTGATCTTTTGCGGTACGGCCTCGTCCATCGCACTCTGGTGCGGCAACGCATAGCCGAAGATTTGTTTCATCCGATGCGACCTGACGCAGCGCCGGCATCGAATTCGTGGAGATTGCCCACGCCGATTTCTATCACCTTGGCATCGGCAGCCCTCCCCACCTGGCAGACTTCATAGGAAACAGGCGGCCGATTGGGCCGCCTGTTTCGATTCAGGGAAAAACGGGTCGATCGTGCCCAGCGCCTCAGTACTTGGCGACAACCGTTTGGGGAGCGAAGCGATAGTTGAGGCCTACCTTGACCTGGCTGATGTTGTCCGCCTTGACTGACATGTTCGTCGTGCCGTCGGAGGCGAGCGCACGATCGCGGCCAAACGACAGGTAGTCGTACTCCGCCTTCGCCGACCAATTCCTGCCCAGATCGAACTCGGTGCCGTAGCCAACCGTCCAGCCCATGCGGGTGTTAGAGATACTGAAGCCGGTGCCGCTCGCGATGAAGGCGCCGGCGCCATTGTTACAGACGCTCGCCACTGCTACGCCCTGCGGATTGTAGCAGGTCGCGTTCGTGCGGCCATCTTCGAAGGCGCCGCCGCCCTTTACGTACCAAAGCGTGCGTCCCCAAGTGTAACCAACGCGGCCTGTCAGGCTCGCCACCCAGTTTGTCTTGTCCTCGGCAACGAAATATGCGGAGGTCATCCCGGCCCCAAAGGCCTGCGTGCCTACGGTCCGTGCGCCGTGGATGTTGGCTGCGCCGATGTCACCTTCGACACCGACGACCCAGCTGTTACCGAACTGGTAGTTGTAGCCGAGCTGACCGCCGCCGAAGACGCCGCTGCTCCAGGGCCGGGTGCTGTCCGTCGTCGGATCGCCGAACCTCACGTCGGTGCGACCGGCAGACCCGCCGAAGAAACCGCCGACGTAGAAACCTGTCCAATTGGTCGCGGTGACCGCAATTGGCCGCGCCTTGACCATGCGTACGGCTTTCGTCGGCATAATCGCGGCAGCGATCGTCTCAGGCGTAAACTGATAGCGGATGCCGGCATTGCCAGTCCAGCCATCGATGTTGGAGCCGTTGCGATAGTCGAGGCGGACAAAACCGAGCCAGCCCGTGTTGACTACCTGGCCCGCGACGCCGACAGAATACTGGCCATAGGTGCCGACACGCGAAGTCGTCGTCGATTGGTTATATGTAAATGGAGCGCCGCCGACAGGGAATACGCCGTTCAGCGACGTGTAGTTTGAGGTGACGTTGCCGGCGAATTCATGGAAAACGCTGGCGGATGCGAACGGCTGCCAGATGACGTTGGGCGTCGCGATTGTCTTGCCACCGCGCAAGCTGAGGCGACCCATCTCGCTCTCGACATCGTTGGTCTGGATGATGCCGGCAATGCCGGTGAAATTCGGGCCAGAGACGCCGGGGGCCGTGAAGTTATCGACGGACGTCCTGGAGTAGATGAATCCCGCCGACGGTTCGATGAACCAGTCATTGCCCAGATCGAAGTTGTACCCAGTCGACGCCGAGATCGAATAGCCGTGTGCGCCGACCGGCTGGTTGGCGAAGGCGAAGCCCGCATTGTCCATCTTGATGTTGTAGAACTCTTGGCGGACCATTAGGTCGGCGAAGAAACGTCCCTTGGTTGCGACAACATAGGCGCCGGAAGATCAGCAGGATTTCGAGACGATGACGCTAACATCCGATCGGCTCGGCGTCTGCTGCCGTCGCGGTCATCCCCTGACCCGTCGGCGGCGGGTCAACATGCGCGATCTCCTGCAGTATCCCTGGATCAAGCCGCCGCATTCGACGCGGGCGCACCGCAGGCTCGACTCCCTCTTTGTCTCGAACGACCTGCCGCCGCCTTCGAGTGTGCTCGAAAGCGGATCGGTCGCGCTCCAGTTCAACGTGCTCAGGCAATCGGACGCGCTGGCGACCACCGTGTCGAAGACGCTCCAGACGCCTGAAGGTGACGGCCTCGTCATGCTAAACGTTCCAGAACTCGCTTTGTCGCGCGATGCCGGCGTTATCACCCGCAAGGGCGGCTGGGTCTCGCCGGCAGCAGCCGAAATCATCGGCGAGCTCAAGATCATCTGCGCCGAAGAGGTTCGTGGTCGCAGGAGCACGGCATAGCTTTTAGCTATACCTACGGCACAATAATCTCTTTGTAAGAATACCTAAATCCTGTTTTGCTTCACCTCCGAGAGAGCCGGAATCGGCCGAACGCGGGCGGGAGGATTGGGATGCCGGGACAGAGCGGGAAGCGTGGCCTGACGCGCCGTCAGGTCGTGGGTGCAGGTGGCGCGGCCGCCCTGGGGCTCGCTGCCCCGTGGCGATACGCGGCGGCGGCCAAGGTCGCGCCGATGACCATCGTCGTCAACCAGTCGCCCTGGTTCGACAGCTTCCGCAAGACGGTGGAGCTCTACGAGAAGGAAACCGGCAACCGGGTCGAGCTCGACGTCAACCCGTTCGCGGGATCGCTGGAGAAGCAGCGTAACTCGGTGCGTGCCGCGAACGGCCAATACGACCTGCTGATCATGAACTCCGGCTGGATCGCCGAAATGTATTTCGGCGGTTTCGTCGAGCCGATCGCGGCGATCGATCCGTCCTTCAAGCTCGACCCTGATGTCTACACGCTCGATAACACGGTTTATTTCGATGCCGACAAGAAGACGATGTCAGCCTCCGGCAAGCTGATGTCGGTGCCGATCTCGCCGCTCATCCCACTGCTCTACTATCGCGGCGATCTCTACAAGGACGCGGGCCTGAAGACGCCGGAGACGTTTGCCGAGCTCGAAGCGAACGCAAGGAAGCTGCACAAGCCGCCGAGCCGCTACGGCATCGTCCAGCGCGGCGCCCGCGGGCCGGCGACCGTCAGCTACGATTTCTATCCCTATCTCTACGGCTTCGGTGGCGGCATCTTCAAGAACCAGGCCGTCGGCGATTACACGGTGACGCTCAACAACGAGGCCGGGCGCACGGCGCTCGACTATTATTTGCGGCTCGCCAAGGAAGCCGGCCATCCGCAGACCGCCTCGCTCGAACAGGCGGAGGTGATCCAGAACATGCTGACCGGCAAGGCCGCCCATATCATGGTGGTGGTCTCGGCGTGGTCGCAGATGGATGATCCCGACAAGTCCGCCGTGGTCGACAAGGTCGAGTTCGCGGTCACACCGCACGCGGAGGGCTTCTCGACCGGTCCCGGCCTCGGCCACTGGCTCGGCGGCATCGCGCGCAACGTGCCTGACGATCGCAAGCGCAGCGCGCTCGAATTCCTCCGCTGGTACCAGACCAAGGAGGCCCAGCTTGCGCACGCCAAGTTCGGCGGCATTCCCGTCAGCGCGGCGACCTATCGCGATCCCATCGCGCAGGAACGCCGCTATCGCTGGATGAAACCGCTCGGCGAAGCCTTGCCGCACGCGGTCAACATCTACCAGTTCCCGGAGGCGAGCGAGGTGATCTCGATCCTCGAGCTCGGCCTCAATCAGGCGGTCGCCGGCAACACGACATCGGTACAGGCTCTCAACAGCATGGCCGAGCAGGTCTTTGGCGTCATGACCAAGCGCAACTACAACACCGGCAAACTGCCGGCACTGCCCTGAGGCCGACCATTAAGCCGACCGCGAGCGCCACCGCGCACATCGCCGCGGTGGTAGCAGAGCCATCCGCGCTGGCGAGCCAGCCGAGCGCGTCCGATTTCCAGCGAGGCCTCGACGAGCGGCTGTGGCGCTGGCTGACGCTGTCGCCGGCATTGCTGCTGCTGCTGGCGCTCAGCGTGCTGCCGCTGGCCAATCTGTTCGCGACCAGCTTCTTCACCGTGAGCTGGAGTGGCGGCCATTCGAGCTTCGCCGCCGCAGGCCTGAACAATTACCGCGCGCTTGCCGGCGATACGCTGTTCCGCGCCGGCATTCTCAACACCATCCTGTTCGCGCTGTTTGCGGTCGGCGGTCAGATGCTGTGCGGCTTCGCGCTCGCACTGCTCTGCACCGGCGTCACCCGCGGCCGCCTGCTTTATCGCACCATCTTCATCCTGCCGATCCTGGTTCCCGGCATCGTCGTCGGCGCGATCTGGAAGCTGCTGCTCAACTTCGATTTCGGCCTGGTCAACCAGGCCATCGCGCTGGTCGGCATCGATCCCCTCAACTGGCTCGGCTCGGCCACCACGGCCCTCGCTTCAGTGATCTTCGTCGACATCTGGCACTGGACGCCGTTCTGCTTCCTGCTGTTCCTGGCCGGTCTGCAATCGCTGCCGCAGGATGTCTACGAGGCCGCGAAGATCGACGGGGCCTCTGGTTGGCAGGAGCTCACCTATGTGACGTTGCCGATGATGCTGCCCACCATCATGGTGACCTTCGCCTTCCGCCTCGTGCTGGCGTTCAAGGTCTTCGACGAGGTCTATCTGCTGACCGGCGGCGGCCCCGGGACATCGACCCAGGTCATGAGCTTCACGCTGTACCAGCGCTTCTTCCGCGAGGATCAGACCGGATATGGCTCGGCAATGTCTGTCGCGATCATCTTCATGACCTGCATTCTGCTCGCAGCCGCCTTCGCGGCGCGCGGACGGATGGGAGCCACGAAATGATGGCGTCTCCGAGGGTGCGCGCCCTGTCCATTCATGCCCTGTTGATGGCGGCGGCGCTGCTCGTGCTCATCCCAATCGTCTGGGTCGTCGCTGCGGGATTCCGCACCCAGATCTCGCTGCTATCAGGGGCGTTCTGGTTCACGCCGGTCCTGAAGAACTTAAACGAAGTGCTGTTCTCCAAGACCTCTGATTTCCTCGTCAATTATCGCAACTCGCTCGTCGTCGGCACGCTGAGCACGCTGATCTGCCTCGTCACTGCCACACTGGCCGCGTGGTCGCTCAACCGGATGTCATGGCCGCGCTGGTTCGTGCACATCTTTCTCGGCTGGGCATTGGTGTTTCACATGTTTCCGCCGCTGGCGCTCGCCAGCGCCTGGTTCACGATCATGCGCACGGTCGGCCTCGACAACACGCTGACCGCCGTGGTGCTCGCGCATACCGTACTCAACTTGCCGATGGCATTGTGGCTGATGGGCGTGTTCGTGCGCGACGTTCCGGTCGAGCTCGAGGAGGCCGCCCGGCTCGACGGCGCCACGACGCCAGTTCTGTTGTGGCGGATCGTGCTGCCGATCACTGCGCCGGGCCTTGCCGCAACCGCCATCCTGACCTTCGTGTTCAGCTGGAATGATTTCGGTGTCGCCCTGACGCTGACCATGAAGCAGACCGCAACCGTGCCGGTCGCGATCGCCAAATTCGCTCAGGAATACGAGATTCTCTACACGCAGATGGCGGCCGCCGCCGCGCTGTCGATCCTGCCAGCCCTGGTGCTGCTCATCATCGGCCAGCGCTACATCGTGGCGGGTCTCACCCAAGGCGCTGTGAAATAAGACGGCGCCGTGAAAGAAGACGCGACCAGCGAAGGAAATGCCATGAAGACGGTCTTCGTTCTCTTCGATTCCCTCAACCGCCATCTGCTCGGCGCCTATGGCGGCATCAGGATTCCGACGCCTAACTTCGACCGTCTCGCCGCCAGGACGCTGACTTTCGACCGGCATTACGTCGGCAGCCTGCCGTGCATGCCGGCACGGCGCGATCTGCTCACCGGCCGGCTCAGCTTCCTGCATCGCAGCTGGGGCCCGCTCGAGCCGTTCGACAATGCGATGCCGGAGCTGTTGCATCACACCGGTGTCTACAGCCATCTCATCACCGATCATTTTCACTATTGGGAGGACGGCGGCGCCACCTATCACAACCGCTACGACAGCTATGAGTTCGTGCGCGGCCAGGAAGGCGATCCCTGGAAGGCGATGGTGCAGCCGCATTGGGAGCGTCTGCGCGAGATGTATCACGCGCGCCAGTTCACCACCGACCGGCGCAAATATCACTCGCAGAACATCATCAACCGCGAGTTCATCAAGGAGGAGAAGGATTTCCCCTCGGTGCAGTGCTTCGCGCACGCCTTCGACTTCCTTGACCGCAACCGCGACGCCGACAACTGGCTGCTCCAGCTCGAGACCTTCGATCCGCACGAGCCATTCCACGCGCCGGCCCGTTTCAAGGCGCCGTTCGACAGCGGCTGGAACGGGCCGATCCGCGACTGGCCGCGCTATGGCCGGGTCGACGAGCTGCCGGCCGAATGCGAAGAATTGCGCTCAAACTATTATGCCGTTGTGTCGATGTGCGACTTCCTGCTCGGACAGCTGCTCGACGATTTCGACCGCCACGACATGTGGAAGGACACCGCCCTTGTCGTCACGACTGATCACGGCTTCCTGCTCGGCGAGCACGATTTCTGGGCCAAGAACCGCATGAACCTCTATGAGGAGATCGTGCACATTCCGTTGTTCGTGCACGATCCGCGGCGCCCGCAACCCGGCGCGCGAAGCACGGTTCTGACCCAGTCCATCGACCTCGCGCCGACGTTCCTCGATCTGTTCGACGTGACGCCGCCGCGTGAGATGGAGGGCCACTCGATCCTGAAGGCCGCGCGATCCCCCCAGCCGTTACGCGAAGCGGCGCTGTTCGGCTATTTCGGCGGCGCGGTGAACATCACCGACGGGCACTACACCTATCATCGCTTTCCCGCCGACCTGAAGACGCAGGAGATCTTCCAGTACACGGTGATGCCGACGCATATTCGCTCGCCGTTCCTGCCCGAGGAGCTCGCCGGCGCATCGCTGTCGGAGGGCTTCCCCTTCACCAAGGGCGCAAAGCTGCTCAAGGTCCCCGTGATCGAACGCTCGCCGATGTATCTCAATTATGGCCCGGGCGCGCTGCTTGAGAATGATACGCGGCTCTATGACCTCGCGAAGGATCCAGGCCAACAGCAGCCGGTGAAGAACGAGGAGCAGGAGGCGCGCCTGGTGGCGCTGATGGCGCGGCTGATGGCTGCCAACGAGGCGCCGCCCGAAGCGTTTGGCAGGCTCGACCTGCACGAGTCGACAGCCCAACGCGAGATTTCGTCGTGACCTACAACAATCTGCGCGCCAAGGTCGGCGATCCCAAGCAGTTTGCGAGCGTGCGGCGCATCGTGCTCGACGAGGGTGTGGAGCGCGGCGTTGCCGCGCTTGCCTTCTCCAATGGAAATGGGCTCGATTTCTGGGCACTCGGGGACCGATCGCTCGACATCGGGCCGTTGTGGTGGAAAGGCATGCCGGTCGCCTGGCAGAGCATGGCCGGTTTCCGCAGCCCGCATTTGCACCATCCGGAGGAGGACGACGGGCGCGGCTACAGCCGCACCAATTCCGGATTCCTCGTCACCTGCGGGCTGGATCATTTTCGCCAACCCGTGCCTGGCCATCCCATGCACGGCCGACTGCCGTTCACGCCGGCACGCGTGACGGCGCACGGCGAAGACTGGAATCGGAGCGACCCCGTGCTGTTCTGCGAGGGCGAGGTCATGCAGTTCCGCTTCGGCGGCGAGGCGCTGCGTCTCAGGCGCCGGCTCGAGGCGCCCATCGGCGGTAACCTGCCGTGAATCCGCGACGAGGTGACCAACCTTTCAAACGAACCCACACCGCAGGCAAGTCTTTATCACTTCAATTTCGGCTACCCGGCTCTCGCGCCGGGATCGTCCGTGACCCTTGGCTCTCGCCGGTTGCTTGATGTCAAGGGGCTGCCTGATGTTTCGCTGTTGTCTGAATCCGTCAGCTTTCCTGCCGACGGTGATGGCGCTTCCGCCGTTTGCAGGCTCGCGACACCGATGGAGCACGGCGCGACGCTGGAGATTGCCGTCAGATTCGACGTCAGCACGCTTCCGCATCTTCAGCTCTGGCACGATCTGCGTCCGCAGGCCTGCGTGCTCGCGATCGAGCCCTGCACAAGCGCAAAGATCAACGGCGTCGAGCCGGTCGCCCTGTCGGGCGAGACCCGCAGCTATTCGGTGGATATTGCTTTTACCCAAAAGCAGTCAACGCCTGCTCACCTGGCTTAGTGTTCGACTATCCAACTACGGCGCCACCGACAGTTCCTGTCGAGCTTGAGAATCACGTGGAAGGGGTGGCGCTCCGTGTTCAGGCGTTCACCGATCTTGGCATCGAAAACCTGATCGAGCTCGTCAGGTTCTACAAAGAAACCCCAAGCTGGTCACGCGCTGGCAACGGGAATGATCTAACCAGCCTGCGGTCTACGCCGGATGCGTATCAAGATGTTGGACCCTCGAGGCCCGAAAGCTTGCAATCGCAAGACTCGATCCGCTAGAGAATACGATGCCCGCTCAATGGCTTGGCAGACCCCTCCTCACAGACCGCCAATTGGATCTTCGCCGACGCCATAGACCCAGAAGGCCTCGAATTTTGCCTCGCGCATGGCGGCGGTCGCGACCGCCGCGTTTGCGCTCGGCCTGGCGTTGGGTAAGAAGTCTCCTGGCGGTACCGACGCCGATAATCGCGCGTTGCGGTTGCGCCTTCGCCTGGCGGCGCTGCGCTTCCAGCTGATTGGTACTCATGCGTGCGAGCACCTGGCACCGTGACGAAATCGCCTTCGTTGACTAAGGATTTCTTTGATGCGACCGGGTATCTAGGTAGAAATGTCGATCTCCATCGCGTCGATGCGGCCGTTACCAGCAGCGATGCCTGCGGGCAGGTCGTGATTTGCGAGCTTCTGCCAGCAGTAATAGCCGCCGCCGGCTACTATGATGGCCAGAAGAACAGAGGCCCCAGCGTTCACGGTGCTTGTCACCCCCCTTCTTCTTCGCCTGTCCACGAGACACCGTGCGGTTGGGCGGGCTCTGCAACCCTGCTCGCGGGATCGCTTATGCTCGCGGTCGTCGAACAACCCGGAAGGAGAGCGACCTATTCGTCCCAACGCCTCCTTTCATAACGTGCCGTAGAGGCTCTTCGGCACTCCATTGAGCGATTGTGCCCAATCACGAGTGGCGAACGAAAATGTCGATGCTGTGCGTCCATCTTCATAGAAGATACTTCCTCATTCATGAGTGCCAACACCTTATGGCCCCGTGGACGGTCGGAGTTAAATTTAGGTGAACAGGTATTGACGAGATCAAATGCTATGGATTCGCTCGAACGAGGATAATATCGAGGCTCCCATGCCCCCCAAGGCGAGATCGCAACCTATGGTCCGTTCGCGCGATCGTATCCTGAAAGCCGCAATCGAGCGATTTTCAAAAGATCGTACGAACAGGCCAGCTTGCGCGACATCGCAGCCGATGTGGGGTTGATGTCGCCTATGTACACCGTTGCTTCGGCTCCAAAGAGCGTCTGTCTGTCGAGACCCTTAAGGCCTCGGCGCAGATCGATGAGCAGTTCACAGGCTGGCGCACAGTCTTGCGGGCGCACTCGCAAGGCAGGTGGTTTCGGAGCGTGCCCGCGGGGGGGCATGCGCTCGATATTGTCATTCGCTCGCTTGCCAGCCGGGAAGCCGCACCGCTGCTTCGGAAATTTGTTTGGGCGCTTGTCGATCCCTCGCTCAAAAACTCGATCAATCGAATATTGTGCCAATCGCAGTGCTCGCGGCCCTGTTGGCTGGCGTGTCCATATTCAGGAACGTGCTTCGGATGGGGTCACTCCTGGACGCGCCGAGCACCGAACTTGAAGCCCTGATCGCAAATGCCTTCCAGAGCATGATGGATGCCGCCGATCCGGCGACGGCAACTTTGAAACTGGAAAGAACTTCCTGATGATCGCCACCACCTCGCTCATTGCTGTCAACGCCGGTCAGATCGGTACTGGTCAAGCCGAGTGGGGCCTCCATGAAGCTGCGATCAAAGCCTTCGTTTCGCAAGAAGCCGCATTCGTCCACCCGCTGTCGCGTTGCCAGTTCTGGGACCTGAGCGATCGTCTGCGCGCGCGAAGGGCCGGAAGGAGCGTGGTAGTCGCCACGGCCTACATGTCCGAGGGTTTCGTCTGGCTGATCGCGATGAACGACGGAAAAATCTTCGCGACCAGCGCGCCGTCGGATCTGAAAGGTCGAACCAGCACGCGGTCGATCGAAGATGCATTCATAACCCTGCTCCGGCACGATAGCATTCTCTTCAGCCGGAGAAGCCGGTCGGTCCGTCGCACGTACCCGAAGGCGAGCCCGTCATCGTCGCCAGGGACCTGACCCGGGTTCCCCGTGGGTCGGTCAAAATCCCCCGGGTATGGTCACTTGAAACTCCCCCACCT
>NZ_JAEMSD010000225.1 GCF_016462955.1 Bradyrhizobium sp.
GCTGCGCGATCTGCCTGGCGCGTTCGGCGTAGACTTTGGAGAGCGCCTCGAGGTCCTTGTTCAGCGCCGAGCGCACGCTGCGGTTGGCGTCGTTGTCGCCCCATTCGCGGCCGGCGGCGGCATTGATCTCGACGCCGCGGCGCACCAGCTCCTTGCGGAACTCGACGAACTGCTCGATGCGCTTCTTGAAGGTGGCGAATTGCTCGGCATCGTCCGCTTTGACGATGGTCTCCCAGCGCTTCACGACGTCGAGGATCTGGGCGTTGAACTTCAGCAGTCCGTCGCCGTATTTCTTCACCACGGCCGGCTCGGTCGACATGTAGACGCCGCGCGATTCCATCACGACGGCATAGACCAGCGAGTTGACCCGCTCGACGTTCAGGGCGGCGGCATTGGCGGTTTCGATCGCGCCGGTCAGCTCGACGCTGCGGCTGCTGTTGTAGTCGGACAGCAGCGCGATCGCCGCGGTGAGCAGCGCGAACAGCGCGAAGATCGCATAGAGCCTGGCAGCAAGCGTGAAGCGGCCTGCCGGGGTGGCGGCATTCCCAGATCGGTCGGATGTCATGTTCAAGGAGCCTGGAATGGCCTGAAGCGGCGGGTGAGCACGGTCGTGCGGAATTGATGCAAAATTATGCGGAACGAAGATGGATGTGGCGTTAACGCGGCCCTTTGGCCGCCTTCGCCCTTGGTCGAAAGAAAGTAAGATATTTCAGCGTCTTGATCCGAAGATATAGTTTGGGGATAGTCCTGGAGTCGGCCGTTGGCCGACGAACCCCCGGAGCGGCCCTTGGTCTACCGCCACAGCATCGACGCCACGACCTACACCTTCCCTGATCTGCGCGACCTGCTCGCCAAGGCGACACCGCCGCGGTCCGGCGACCGGCTGGCCGGTATTGCCGCCGCCACTTCCGAGCAGATGATCGCGGCACGGATGGCGCTCGCCGACGTCCCGCTCGCCCGGTTCCTGCAGGAAGCCGTCATTCCCTATGAGGACGACGAGGTCACCCGCCTCGTGATCGACAGCCATGACGCAAAGGCCTTCGCGCCGGTGGCCTCGCTCACGGTCGGCGCTTTCCGGGACTGGCTGTTGTCCGACGCCGCAACGCCGGAGGTCCTGAAGACGCTCGCGCCCGGCCTCACGCCGGAAATGGCGGCCGCGGTGTCGAAGCTGATGCGCAACCAGGATCTGATCCTGGCCGCGCGGAAATGCGAGGTCATCACGGCGTTCCGCAACACCATCGGCCTGAAGGGGCGGATGAGCACGCGGCTCCAGCCCAACCATCCGTTCGACGATGCCAGGGGCATCACCGCCTCGATCCTCGACGGCATCCTGCTCGGGGCCGGCGATGCCTGTATCGGCATCAATCCGGCGAGCGATGATCCGGCCGTCATCGCCCAATTGCTGCGGCTGCTCGACGAGGTCATCGCGCGGCTGAACATCCCGACGCAGGGCTGCGTCCTGACCCATGTCACGACGACGCTGTCGCTGATCGGGCAGGGCGTGCCGGTCGACCTCGTCTTCCAGTCGGTCGCCGGCACCGAGGCTGCCAACCGCAGTTTCGGCGTCGACCTCGCACTGCTCAAGGAGGCGCACGAGGCCGGGTTGTCGCTGAAGCGCGGCACGGTCGGGCAGAACGTCATGTATTTCGAGACCGGGCAGGGCTCGGCGCTGTCGGCCAATGCCCATCACGGCGTCGACCAGCAGACCTGCGAGGCCCGTGCCTACGCGGTCGCCCGCGCCTTTGCCCCGCTCCTGGTCAACAGCGTGGTCGGCTTCATCGGCCCGGAATATCTCTATGACGGCAAGGAGATCATCCGGGCAGGGCTGGAGGATCATTTTTGCGGCAAGCTGCTCGGCCTGCCGCTCGGGGTCGACATCTGCTACACCAACCATGCCGAGGCGGACCAGGACGACATGGACAATCTGCTGACGCTGCTTGCGGCTGCCGGCGTCACCTTCATCATGGGCGTCCCCGGCGCCGACGACGTCATGCTGAACTACCAGTCGACGTCTTTTCACGACGCGCTCTATGTCCGCGACGTCTTCGGTCTGCGCCGCGCGCCGGAATTCGACGATTGGCTGGCGCGCGCAGGGATTACAGATGCTGATTTCCGCCTTGCAAGAGATGCAGGCCTGCTGCCGGATTTTGCCGCGCGGCTGATCGCATGAGGCGAAGCCGCGAAATTCGCCGAGGAAACCATCGGTCGCTCTCGGGATTATGCTCTCGCCACAATATTGAGAAATTCCGGCGGCAGCATTACGCTGGCAATTTCCGCAACCAGGTCGTGGCGGGGGAGCTTTGATGCGAGCTGAAAGTAACGGAACGTCCCGGCGGATTCTCTGCGTGTTTCCGCGCTACACCTCATCCTTCGGCACATTCGAGCATTCCTATCCCCTGACCGATGGCGTCCGCGCCTTCATGCCGCCGCAGGGACTTTTGCTGATCTCCGCCTATCTTCCGCAGGAGTGGCAGGTCAAATTCGTCGACGAGAATCTGCGCCGCACGACCAGGGAAGAGTTCGAATGGGCGGAGGCCGTCTTCGTCAGCGGCATGCACATCCAGCGCCAGCAGATGAACGACATCTGCCGCCGCGCTCATGAGTTCGATCTGCCGGTCGCGCTCGGCGGCCCCTCCGTCAGCGCCTGCCCGGATTACTATCCGTCGTTCGATTATCTGCATGTCGGCGAGCTCGGCGACGCCACCAACCAGCTGATCGAGATCCTGTCGCGCGACACCTCTCGTCCCGAGCAACAGGTGGTGCTGACCACCAAAGACCGCGTGCCGATGACGGAGTTCCCGATCCCGGCCTACGAACTCGTCGACGTCAAGAAGTACTTCCTCGGCAGCATCCAATATTCCAGCGGCTGTCCCTATCAGTGCGAGTTCTGCGACATTCCCGGCCTCTATGGCCGCAACCCGCGCATCAAGACGCCGCAGCAGATCATCGCCGAGCTCGACCGGCTGCGCGAATGCGGCATGACCGATACGGTTTATTTCGTCGACGACAACTTCATCGGCAATCGCAAGGCGGCGCTCGACCTGTTGCCGCATCTGATCGAATGGCAGAAGCGGACCGGCTACGTGGTGCGCCTCGCCTGCGAGGCGACGCTCAACATCGCCAAGCGACCCGAGATCCTCGAGAAGATGCGCGAGGCCTACTTCATCACCATCTTCTGCGGTATCGAGACGCCCGATCCGGACGCCCTGAAGGCTATGCAGAAGGACCACAACATGATGGTCCCGATCCTGGAGGGCGTGCGCACCATCAACTCCTACGGCATGGAGGTCGTGTCGGGCATCATCATGGGGCTCGACACCGACAAGCCGAATACGTCGGAGGCGCTGCTTGCTTTCGTCGAGGAGTCCCGGATTCCGCTGCTCACCATCAACCTGCTCCAGGCGCTGCCGAAGACGCCGCTGTGGGACCGGCTGGAGCGCGAGGGACGCCTGGTCGACGACGACGGCCGCGATTCCAATGTCGACTTTCTGCTGCCCTATGACGAGGTGGTCGCGTCCTGGAAGCACGCGATGGCGGTCGCCTACGCGCCCGACAAGGTCTACGCGCGCTATCAGCATCAGTGTGACAACGTCTATGTGAACCGGGTCAAGGTCCCGGTGCCGGACGAGATGAAGACCTGGCGCAACATCCGGCGCGGCCTCGTCATGCTGCGCAACATCGTCTGGAAGGTCGGTGTGCTCGGGGACTACAGGGGCGTGTTCTGGAAGTTCGCGCTCGGGCGGATCAAGCGCGGCGACATCGAGGGGCTGATCGGCTGCACGCTGATCGCGCATCATCTCATCACTTTTGCGCGGGCGGCCTCCAGCGGCAGACAGAACGCCTCGAACTATTCGATCCGGCTGCGCGAGGCCGCAGTTCCCGCAGAATGACGCGACATGTCTGATCCGGCCGTCCCGCGCCGTCCGGCCCTCGATCTCAGGGCGTTCACGCCGGCGCGCGTCGCGCTGGGACGTAGCGGCGCGAGCCTGCCGACCAAGGCACTGCTCGATTTCACCCTGGACCATGCGCGTGCACGCGACGCCGTGCACGCCGCCTTCGATACGCCGCGGCTGGTCGCCGAGCTCGGTGCGCTTGGACTTGCAGTCACTGAGGCAAGCAGCAGGGCCGTCGACCGCGGGCAGTACCTGCGGCGGCCGGATCTGGGACGGCAGCTCGATGCGGCATCGGTCGAGGCCCTGACACGTGTCGCCTCGGAGCCGTGCCAGGTGGCGGTCGTGGTCGGCGACGGCCTGTCGGCGGCTGCGGTCCACGCCCATGCCGTGGCGGTGCTGACGCGTCTTTTGCCGCTGCTCGCAGCCGACGATGCTGTCGCGATCGGCCACATCGTCGTCGCCTCGGGTGCGCGCGTTGCGCTGGGCGACGAGATCGGCTGCATTCTCGGCGCGCACATGATCGTGATGCTGATCGGCGAGCGGCCCGGCCTCTCCGCGCCCGACAGCCTCGGCGCCTATCTGACCTTCGCCCCGCAGCCCGGTCGCACCGATGCAGAGCGCAATTGCGTCTCCAACATCCACCACGCCGGGTTGAGCCATGACGAGGCCGCTTTCAAGATCGCCTGGTTGGTCCGGGAGGGAATGGCGCGGGAGGTCACCGGCGTGGCGCTGAAGGACGAGAGCGCGGACCGTGCGCCGCGTCGAATTGGCACATTCTCGCCCGGATGACCGTTATCCCGGGTCCAGATCGCTCGGTTTCCTGATCGATTCGGCCGCGCTGGCCTGCTTGCGAAAAGACCGGTTGACCTGCTAAACCGCTGCCGGCGATTTTCCGCGCATTTTCAAAGGGCAAGCCCCATTGGTATGGCGTTTTCAAGCCGTTCGCGCGCAATAAGCTCTCAACCGAGCCGATTTAGGAACTGGACAAGGCATGCTCGAAAAGCACAGCGAGAATGAGGTTCAGGTCGACAAGGTCGAGCAGGGACCTGCGTCCTCGATCGCCTTCGGGCTGGAGCGCCTCGGGCTGATCGCCGTCCGGGCGCCGATCGTGTCCTGCATCGTGCTGCTCGCGCTGATGGTCGGCGCGGTGTTCGGCATCTACCGCATCAAGATCGACGATTCGCTGTCGCAGCTGTTCCGCTCCGACAGCCGCGAATTCAAGCAATATGAAGAGGTGACGAAGAAGTTCCCGGCCGAGGAATTCGACGTTCTCGTCGTGGTCGAGGGCAAGACCCTCCTGGACCGCAGCAACCTCGAGAAGCTGCGCGACTTCGTCACCGACCTGCAACTCGTCGAAGGCACGCGCGGCCTCGTCTCGCTGTTCTCGGCGCGTCAGGCGCCGGCGCCGGGCAAGCTGCCGGCGGCCCTGTTCCCGCCTGAGTTGCCCGAGGGTGACGCGTACAACAAGTTCATCGAGACCGTCAAAAACAACGAGATCATCCGCGGCAAGCTGCTGTCCGAGGACGGAACGCTCGCGCTGATCGTGCTCTCGCTCGATCCGGAGGTGGTTGCCTCCAACAAGCTGACCAAGACCGTCGCCGACATCCGGACGCTGATGAAGGAGGACCTCGGCGACACCGGCCTCAACGTGCAGCTCTCCGGCGTGCCGGTGATGCAGCTCGAGATCCGCAACGCGGTCGAGCGCGACGGGCTGACCTACAACATCCTCGGCATTCTCGCCGGTTGCATCATCGCCATCATCTTCTTCCGCAAGATCTCCTTCATGGTTGCGGCGGCATTCCCGCCGATGATCGCGATCCTGCTGGCGCTCGGCGCGCTCGGCTGGGCCAATTTCAACCTCAACATGTTCCTGAACGTGATGACGCCGCTCATCATGGTCATCAGCTTCTCGGACTCGATGCAGCTCACCTTCGCCGCGCGCGACCGGCTGATCGCAGGCCAGGACAAGTTCACCGCGTTCAAGAACGCGGTGCTGGTGGTGGGCCCGGCCTGCGTGCTGACGCACGGCACCGCCGGCATTTCCTTCATCGCGCTGCAATTCTCCGACTCTGACCTGATCCGCAAGTTCGGCGAGGCGGGCCTCGCCGCCACCATCATCGCGCTGGTCGCCGTGCTGTCGCTGGTGCCGGTGTTCGGCGTGCTGCTCGTGCGCAACGAGAAGGTGTTCGCGGTCAAGTTCCAGGGCGCCGATGCCGGCGTGCAGGCGCTGCGCAATTTCTGCTACTGGATCGCGGTGCGCATGGTGGGCCGGCCCGGCCTGTTCAGCCTGCTCGCGGTGCTGTTCGTCGGCGGCCTCGGCGTCATCTACGCCAACCTGGAGCCGCGCTACCGGCTCGCCGACCAGGTGCCGGACAAGCGCCAGGCGGTCGCCGCCAGCGACCGGTTGGATGCCAAGCTCACCGGCGCGAATCCCGTCAACGTGCTGATCGCATTCCCCAAGGGCGAAACGCTCTATTCGCCGGAGACGCTCCAGACCATCGCCGACGTGCATTCGACCGTCGAGAAGTCGGCTGGTGTCGGCAACGTCTGGTCGCTGGAGACGCTGCGCCGCTGGCTGGCGGAAAAGGCCGGCAGCGCCGACGTCGCAACGCTGAAGGAATATGTCAACGTCATTCCCGAGCATCTGGTACGACGTTTCATCGACGCCGAGCAGGACGCCGTCGTGGTTGCCGGCCGCGTGCCGGACAAGGATTCCAGCCAGCTCCTGCCGATCGTCGACAAGCTCGATTCCGAGCTCGATGCCGTCCGCAAGAAGCATCCGGGCTATGAGATCGCAGTGACTGGTCTTGCCGCCATCGCCGCCCGCAACTCGGCGAGCATGATCGAGAAGCTGAACCACGGTCTCACGATCGAATTTGCGCTGGTCGCGATCTTCATCGGTCTCGCCTTCCGCTCCTGGGTGGTGACGCTGGCTTGCATCCTGCCGGGCATCTTCCCCGTGGTGATGTCGGGCACGGTGCTGTGGGCGATGGGCGAGGGACTGCAATTCGCCAGCGTCGTCGCGCTCACCGTCTCGTTCGGCCTCGGCCTTTCCGCCACCATCCACTTCCTCAACCGCCTGCGGCTGGAGAACAAGCCGGGCGTCGGCTCGGCGCTGGCGGTGGAGCGGGCGACCGTGCTGGTGGGACCTGCGCTGATCCTGACCACGGTGGTCTTGGCCTGCGGCCTCGTCGTCACGGTATTCTCCGACCTGCCGTCGCTGCGGCTGTTCGGCTGGCTCAGCGCCTTCTCGATGGTGATGGCCCTCGTCGCCGACCTCTTCATCCTCAGGCCGACGGCGATGTGGCTGATCAACCTGCACGACAAGCTGCAGGGCCCCGACAAGCCGGCGATCTGAGCAGTTGGCGCCGGACGCTGCCCGGCGCGCCTTTACGCTTCGATGCGGATGATCCTGTAGGGATTGAACTTGAAGTCGCCCTCGGCATAGTCCTGCTCGCGCGACAGCGCGAGCTTGCGCTCGCGCAGCGTTGCCGCGATGCCGCGCTCGGCCATGGCGTCCGCGATCTCGTCCATCAGCTTTGCCGCCTTCCGGTCGCTGCCGCGCGATCGCGAGACATAGATGTCCGGCAGTCCGACGAGGTGGAAGCCGACGCTTTCGTTGTAAGTGTCGCCGGCGAGCGGACGCTTGGCGAAGGCGAGGCGGCAGGCCCGGCCCATGGCTGCCGTGACGGCTGGGCCCTGGCTCGTGTTCGTGGCCGCCTTGCACTCCCGGGCCAGTTGTCGCCATCGTGCAAGGCCGTGGGCAACGCCCGCGCTTTCGCCCTTCACGGCGGTGGCGCCGGCCTCGATCATCTCCTCGACGATGCGCAAGGCGGCGGCCGAATAGGCCACCGTCTTATGCTGCTCCATCGGCGGGCTCAGCACATAGAGCACGACCTTGTGGTCGAGCACGGCCATTTCATCCGCCTCGGACCACGCCTTCGGAAAGACGCGGTCCCAGCACACGCCGAACGAGCGCTCCATGTGCGGATCGGGTTTGGCTTGCGAATAGGTGCGGTCGATCTCGAAGTTGAAGTCCGCGATCGTCTTGGCCACCGCCTCCGGGGGATGCAGCAGGCCCTCGTCCTTGCCGAGGAAGCAGAGCACGTGACGAGGCTTCACGGGCGAAGGCTGCATGTCCGCCCCTCGCTGAACTGACGATCGATCATTGGCGAAGGCGCCACTGGCGGCGAAGACGCCGGCCGCCTTCAGGAGGAGTCTGCGGGTTGGGTCCATGTCCGCTAACAGCCAGCAAAAAGCCCCCGGCTCGCGAAAACCGGAGGCTCTTCCCTAACGTCTGAAGGCTTCAGCCCTTCGTCATCGTGATGTTGACGCCGCGGATCTCGCCCTTGGAGGAGATCTGCACCGTCTGCTTGGTGCCGTTGGTGCGCAGCGACGAATTGGCGGCGAAGCCGTTGGCCTCGACGAAGACCTCGATCTGGCCGCCGCCGGCGGTGCCCTGGAGATTGCCGAAGATGTTGCGGCTGGACTCGCTCCAATTGCCGGAGATTCGGTCACCCTGGCTCGTCACGTCGCTGGTGAGGTTGAACTTGTAGCTGTCGGAGGCGCAGTTCAGCGCCTGCTTCAGGTTGAGGCCGCTGCCGGCGACTTTGTAGTCCGCCTTGCAGCGGATGCGCTCGGTGGAGCCGTCGGACAGCGACACCGTGCCGGTTCCGGTCCACGCGCCGTCGAAACCGGCAAACGGTCCGGACGACTGAGCATGGCTTGCCGATGCCGAGAACAGCAGCACCGCCCCGATGCCGGCCGCCTTGATTGCCAGTCCAGATCGCCCAAAGAATGTCATCTCGAATATCCCGTTTTGGAACGACGGTCGCTTCGATCGAGAACGTCTCGCCACATCGAAAGTTTAGTGCTCCGAGCCAGTGTCAGGTTCAAAGCCAGACTGCCAGAGATGGTGGCTCACGTCGTCTCCCGCCATGCCGCGGCGGGGCGATTTGCCGTCTTTCGGTGTGTTTCTGAAGGGCCGGGCAGGGTGAAGAGATGCAGCCCTGCAACAGGCGCGCAGCAAAATGCGGGGTTGCTGGAATATGACGTAGTATCAAACCCTTACATCTGCCAAGGAAGGGTCAGGGGAGGCCTGATTTGGCGGGCGCGGCGCCAATTTGGCCGCATTTGCCAGTGCTTGTGCCTTCTCGAGGCCGCGACAGACGCGGCGACTTGCCATCAGAACAATCCGTTCCGGCCATCCGCCCTGTGCAGCCCGGGATCGGTGCGATTCTGCCGTCAGAATGAAGGAATACAATGCGTAAGCTTCTCGTCGCTCTCACCCTGCTGTCGGCCTCCCTTTCGACCGCAGCGCTCGCCCAGCAGGGGCGCGGCACGGATGCCGAGCAGAAGGCCTGCACCCGGGATGTGCAGAAGTTCTGCCGTCCGGTCATCGACCAGGGCGATTTCACGATCCTGGCCTGCCTGAAGGAGAACCGGGCCAAGATCTCCCAGGCCTGCGATCAGGTCCTGAAGAACCACAACCAGTAAGCTCGGCCGCTGGCCCATGGAGGCGGCCCCCGGGCCGCCTTCTCAGCGCAATCCGAGGGGCGGCCATCGACACACAGGATTGGTTTTGCGGCCGTATTCCCCTATATGGGGGCCGCGGCGGCATCGCCGGCGCGAGCCCGCGCGAGCGAAACAAACCCCTCCTGTCCAACCGATTGTAAACCAGCCCTCGATGACCTCTGCGAGCGAATTGCGATCCGGCAAGGGTGACCGCGACGAGAATTTTCCCGTCGCGTCCTGGATCATTCACCCGCGTCATCGCGCGCTGATCCTGGCCTATTACAACTTCGTCCGCACCGCCGACGACATTGCCGACCACGCCACGCTGCCGGCCGACCAGAAGCTTGGCTATCTCGACCTGCTCGAGGCGGAACTGCTCGGCAAGGGCGGCACCCAGGCCGAGGCCGTCGCCCTGCGCCGCGCGCTGGCCGAGCGCGGCATGGCGCCGCGCCATGCGCTCGACGTGCTCATCGCCTTCCGCATGGACGTGACCAAGCTGCGCTACGAGACCTGGGACGAGGTCATCCATTATTGCCGCTATTCGGCGATGCCGGTCGGCCGCTTCATGCTCGACGTTCACGGCGAAAGCACTTCGACCTGGGCCGCGTCAGACGCGCTCTGCGCAGGCTTGCAGATCAACAATCATCTGCAGGATTGCGGCAAGGATTTCCGCGAGCTCAACCGCGTCTATCTGCCGCGCGATGCGCTGGCCGCACACGGCGCCTCGGTCGAGCAGCTCGGGCTCGCGCAATCGCCGCCGGCGATGCTGGCCTGCCTGCAGTCGCTCGCCGCGCGCAACGAGGCGCTGCTCGAGGAGGGCAGGTCGCTCGCTGCGGAGATTCGCGATTTCCGTCTCGGCGTCGACGTCGCCGTCATCCAGGCCTATGCCGATCGTATCGTGCGCCTCTTGAAGGTCCGCGATCCCTTGTGCGAGCGCGTGCATCTCAACAAGTTCGAGCTGCTTGCCTTCAGCCTTGCCGGGATCGTCGGCGAAGCCGGTCGCCGCGCGATCGGGCGCAAGGCCGTTTCCAGACCGGGGGCTGCCCATGACGCT
>NZ_JAEMSD010000699.1 GCF_016462955.1 Bradyrhizobium sp.
ACGGCGAGGTGCCGCACTCCGATCGCGCCGACGAGCTCGGCGCGCTGGCCCGCGCCATCCAGGTGTTCCAGGACGCCATGGGCCGCAACCGCAACCTCGCCTCGCAGGTGTCGCAAGACGCCGCCGCGCGCGAGGAGCGCGCCCGCCATATCGAGCGCTCCGTCGAAGGGTTCCGCGAGGCGATCGGCGCGATCATGCGCGGCCTCAGCAACAACGCCTCCACCATGCGCGAGACCGCGCAGACCATCACGCGCGTCACTGCGGATGCGAGCAGCCGCGCCGGCATTGCGGCGAACGCCACCGAGCAGGCCTCGCATAACGTCACCGCGGTCGCGGGCGCGGCCGAAGAGCTGTCGGCCTCGGTGGTGGAGATCGGCCGCCAGGTGCGGCAAAGCGCCGGCGCGGTCGAGCAGACCGGCCAGCGAACCGAGAAGTCGATCTCCGAGATCGAGAGCCTCGCCGCCGCCACGCAGCGAATCGACGGCGTGCTCAACCTGATCCAGGCCATCGCCGAGCAGACCAATCTGCTGGCGCTGAACGCCACCATCGAAGCCGCGCGCGCCGGCGAGGCCGGCCGCGGCTTCGCCGTGGTCGCTCACGAGGTCAAGGCGCTCGCGGGCCAGACCGCCAAGGCCACCGCCGAGATCAGCGAGAACGTCGCGATGATCCAGGCCTCGACCCGCAACGCGGTCGACGCTGTCCGCGAGATCGGCGGGGCGGTGCGCGAGATCAACGAGGTGACGTCGGCGATCGCCGGCGCCATCGGTCAGCAGGACCAGGCCACACGCGAGATCTCCTCCAACGCTCAAAGTGCGGCGCAGGGCAACGAGACGCTGGTGGCGAACATCACCTCGCTGCGCGACGCCATCGGTGAGACCGACACGGCGGCGGCATCGGTCCTCACCGCCGCGAGCAGCGTGACCGAGACGGCGCAGACGCTGTCACGCGAGGTGGAGGCGTTCTTCCAGAACCTGCGCGCGGGGTCGGCGGACGGGCGGGTCGCCAAGGCAGGGTGACCGCGCGGACGCCACCCAGGAACGAGCGAAGGGGCCGCGCCAGCAAAAGCTGAAAAACAACCCCATGCACAGTAGACCGCGACAGCTATTTCAACGGCTTAGCTGCCGGCGACGGCGATTTGCGGATTCCTCGAACTTCATTTGACGCGCCGGGCAAAACAGCCGCATGATGCATCGTTGGCGCGCTGCCCCCGCCGCGGGAGTTCGATCACCCAGCTCGCTCCAAACACCTACGGCACCTGGGTCGCAGGCGTCTGCGTGAAGCACATCCGGCATTCGCGTGCATGCTTACCAAAGATTGAAGTTCTGAAAGTTTTCATCTAGACTGATGATCGCCATTCAACTTGAAGCCGCCATTGGTCGGATCTGCTCGAATGGATTTGCGGTCGGCACGGTATGACGCGTACTGGCACCCATTCACAGGGCTGATCGAGCACGAAGGCGTCTGGGCGGTTCACGCCTTCCATGGGCTTCCCTTTGTGGTGGAGCCTCCGATGGTGGATGACCGGAGCGTCGCCACGATCATCCATCACGAACTGACCCATCATGCCTGTGCGCGAACGACGCGCCTCGGGTTTGCCTATAGTGCGGAAGCGGCCAGGCTGCTGCGCGCCTTTCGCCAGGGAGGCGACCTGACGCTGACGGCGCCCGCGAAGCTCCTGCTCGGCATCTATCTTCCGATCCTGGAAGGACTCGCCGTTTATGCGGAGCTCGATGCCGACGAGAGGGCAGACGACATCATCATCCCCAATCCCGTCCCTCTTCACGCCCAAATGATAGAATTGGCATGGAATCAGGACAACAGCGGCGAGGTTCTTCGCATTGCGCGCGAGTCTCAGATTTACGAGAAACCCGACAAGCAAGACGGACTGCTTCGCCTTCTATTCGCCGAACCAAACAGCCCGGAAACGAGCCCCTACCTTGTTGGATATCTCTGGATAAAAACCGCCGTCGCTCACATTCGGCGCATCAATCCGGCGCTGGCGCGACCGACAATTGCCCTTCCTCTGCTCATCAAGCTGCTGTGCGATCATCCCGTCATTGCGGAGGTCTGGAAAGAACGGGCCGGCAAAGACGCGATCATTTCCGGCCTTCTCGACAGCGTGCTTTCACTCGATCAGCCGGCGCTAGCCCGGATTGCGACTGCGCTGAAAGACGAGGAATCTCTCAGCACGTTTGAATTGTGGGATCTCCACGGGTTCATTGCCGACAAAAACCTCAGCACGCCGAAGCTGGTGGAGGATACCCGGCCCTTCTTCGAGGGCGATGAACCTGACGAACTCGTAACGCAGTTGCGATGTGGCGCAAGCCTCCATTTTCCCAGTCGCGCGACGGGTCTGCTCGTGGACGTCAAGCACCGCGATCAAGACCTCGATGATCTCGAGCTTGAAACCGATACCGGCGAACGCATCAGTGTTCATCTGATGCGTGTGCGCACGATCTGGCGCCTCTATGCTGGACTGGATCACTACCAACCTCTGATCCGAGAACATCTGCACAAGGCCGAGACTCTTGAACAGTATTTTTGGAACCTTATGGGGGAATGGAAGGGCTCACGCGTAACGATCGCGCAATATTGGGGCATTGCTCAACCGCCGCTGCCAGGAATCGTCGTTTGGCACGACGACGGCCGCATGGTCCAACTGCCTTACGAACCGCACTGGTACCACTACAAGGACCACATCTTTCTGACGAGAGAAGGTCTCAAGGTCTCGATCGACGAGAAGAAGCGCTTCGCGATGTCGCTTGCCAAGACACCCGCCGTCACGTCTCTGGCCCGGCAGGCCACGGCCGACCTGCTTTCTCATCTGGTCTCGGGCGAACGGGCCCGGAGA
>NZ_JAEMSD010000700.1:0-498 GCF_016462955.1 Bradyrhizobium sp.
AGTCCGCCCCCACCGGCCGGTGTCACGGGATACGACTTGCCGCCCATGCCCCCGCCGCCGCCCACTTGATTTGCATTGTCCACGACGCTGCCGCCCTTGGCCTGCGTGTTCGAAACGATGACGTTCGACAGAGCCAGCGCCCCGTTGCTGGAGACGAAAATCGCGCCGCCGAGGCCGGCACCTGCACCGGCGCCAATGCCGGCCCCGCCCTGCGCCACGGCGTTGGAGATGGCGAGATTCTTCAGCGTCACCACATAGGTCGCCCCCGTTGTGCCGGCGTCTCCGATGAAAAAAGGGCGGTACGAGCCGGCGCCGCTGACGACGGGATTGTTGCCGTTGCCGTCGATGGTGAGGTTTTTGGTAATGATGGGCAGCTCGCTCGCCAGCGTGATGGTGCCGCCGACCTGAAATTGGATGGTATCGCCGCTGTTCGCACTGCTGATTGCCGCGCGCAGACTGCCGGCACCGCTGTCGGCGGTGGACGTCACAAGCAAAGTC
>NZ_JAEMSD010000700.1:508-2831 GCF_016462955.1 Bradyrhizobium sp.
CTCCACAGCGTGCCCGCGGCGGCGGCAACCCAGCCGAAAGCACCGAATGAGAGAGCAAATCTAGCGGGCTTCAACGGGCCGCAAGAACGGGCTTTTCGGCGATCTGATTTGTTTGTCATCATCGTTCGCACCACGAGCCCGTCCCGGACGAGCCATTCCGAAGCGCTGGCTAGCAAACCGCCAAGCCGGGCGATGTGCCCGCCGTCTCAAGACGCCGAATCCGACGACGTGATGCAGAGACGACACAGGTCGAACTCGTTTCTGCGCAGGTATCGATGTTGGACGCAGCTTCGCTTGCGAACCCTCGGCACGTTTGACTAGATCGACTTTGGTGAGGCGCCGGCGATCTTTGCCGGTTCAGTCCTCGCACGGTGAAGTGAATGGTGCGACGTTGAACGAGAGCATGCCGCAAGATCCCGGACGCGGCATGCGGGCCTTGGCCCGATTGCGTGTGGAAACGAAAGACATCTGCGATGTCATCCCGCTCACATCGGACGATGATTTTCACGTCACCACCGAGACGCTGATGACCAGCAATGCGGTGCTGGTGGATTCGCGCATCACCGACGTGGAGTACGTGCGAACGCCCGCTCACGTCGCGCGCGGGGCGCTCGACCACTATCAGGTCAGCCTGTGCATCGACGGGGAGATGCATTTCAGGTCGGAACGCCGCGATGTGACGATGCGGCCGGGCGATCTGTGTCTGATCGACATGGCACAGCCGAACCACACCGTGTTGCGCGGAGGCGGCGGCCGTACCCGCCTGATGGCGCTGGTCCTGCGGCGTGAAATGCTGGCACCGCGCTTGGCCCATCCCGACTCAGCGACGGCGACCCTGCTGCCTGCGGATCATCCGCATTCGCGCCTGATCGCCGGCCATTTTTCCGATCTTGCCGTGAGCGCGAAGCCGGGAAACGCGGTTGCAGACGCAACGGTCCAGGCGATCGCCGACCTCATCGCCGCGGCCGCCGGTGGCACCGCCGATCTCCTGGCCGGCGTCGAGCGGGCCGAGCGGCATCTCTATCTCGCCCTGATCAAGCGCCACATCGCAGCCCACCTCGAGACCGAGCCACTTTCGGCCGGCGATCTCTGCCGCCAGTTCGAGATCTCCCGCGCGACGCTTTATCGCCTGTTCGAGGCCGATGGCGGTCTTGCGCATTATGTTCGCGAGCAGCGGCTCAATCTCGCCTTTCAGAGGATGATTCTTCCGCCGGGGCAGGACAAGGGGTTGATGGACCTCGCAGTCAGCTTGAGGTTCAGCAGCGACTCCACCTTCATTCGCGCATTTCGTCGCAAGTTCGGCCTGACGCCTGGCGATCTCAGGGAGCTTGCCGCCGATTGGCTGCTCCGCACCGGCGCAGTCCCCGAGATCGACACAGTGCTGCATCAACTGGCGCGGCGCGCACCTTGCGCGCGGACTGAAGTGGTTCAGGCCAGGTGACACGCCACGAAGTGTCCGCCCGCCCCTTCCCTCAGTTCGGGCACGACCTCCGCGCAGCGCGGCTGAGAGATCGGGCAGCGGGTGTGGAAGTGGCAGCCCGACGGAGGCTTCATCGGGCTCGGCACATCGCCCTTGAGGCGGATGCGTTCGCGCTTGAGCTTGGGATCGGGCACCGGCACCGCGGACAGCAGCGCTCTGGTGTAGGGATGCTGCGGGTTGCGGTAGAGATCGCTGGCCTTGGCGAGCTCGACGATGCGGCCGAGATACATCACCGCCACGCGATCGGAGATGTGCTCGACCACCGAGAGGTCGTGCGCGACGAACAGATAGGTCAGGTTCAGCTCCGCCTGGAGATCCTCCAGGAGGTTGATGACCTGGGCCTGGATCGACACGTCGAGCGCGGAGACCGGCTCGTCGCAGACGATCAGCTTCGGCTCGACCGCGAGCGCCCGCGCGATCACGATGCGCTGGCGCTGGCCGCCGGAGAATTCGTGCGGATAGCGCCGCATGTGCTCGGCCTTCAGCCCGACCTTGACCAGGAGGCCCGCGACGCGCTCCTCGCGCTCTTTCGGGGAGGAGGCGAGATTGTGGATGGTGAAGGCCTCGCCGAGAATGGCGCCGACCGTCATGCGCGGATTGAGCGAGGCGAACGGGTCCTGGAACACCAGCTGCATGTTGCGCCGCATCGCGCGCAGATCGTTGCCGCCGAGATTCCGCACGTTCTGGCCGTCGAAGGTGACCTCGCCGTCCGTCGGCTCGATCAGACGCAGCACGCATCGTCCCGTGGTCGACTTGCCGCAGCCGGATTCTCCGACGAGACCGAGCGTTTCGCCACGATTGACCGAGAACGACACGCCGTCGACCGCATAGACGGTGCCGACC
>NZ_JAEMSD010000226.1:0-7755 GCF_016462955.1 Bradyrhizobium sp.
CGGTTGATCCGCCATGGCCTAGATTCCCTCGAACAACGCCGTGGAAAGATACCGCTCGGAGAATGACGGTACGATCGCCAGGATGGTCTTTCCAGCAGCTTCCGGCCGCTTGCCGATCTCGAGTGCGGCGGCGATCGCGGCGCCCGAGGAGATGCCGCCCGGAATGCCCTCGTGCCGCGCCAGCGCGCGCGATGTCTCGATTGCGGTCGTCGAGTTGACCTTCACGATCTCGTCGATCACGGACCGGTCGAGGATGTCGGGGATGAAGCCGGCCCCGATGCCCTGGATCTTGTGCGGCGTATGCTGCCCCCCTGATAGCACCGGGCTCTCCTCCGGCTCGACCGCGACCACCCGCAGGCCTGCTTTGCGCGGCTTCAGCACCTGGCCGACGCCGGTGATGGTGCCGCCGGTGCCGACCCCTGCAACGAAGAAGTCGATGTTGCCGCCAGTGTCGTTCCAGATTTCCTCGGCAGTGGTGCGGCGATGCACCTCGGGATTGGCGAGGTTCTTGAACTGCTGCGGCATCACCGAGTTCGGCGTCGTTTTTAACAGCTCCTCGGCGGCAGCGATCGCGCCCTTCATGCCTTGCGCCGCCGGCGTCAGCACCAGCTCGGCGCCGAGAAAGGCCAGCATCTTGCGTCGTTCGATCGACATCGACTCCGGCATCACCAGCTTGAGCCGGTAGCCGCGCGAGGCGGCCACGAACGCGAGCGCAATGCCGGTATTGCCGGAGGTCGGCTCGATCAGCACGGTGTCCGGCTTGATGATCCCCGCCTTCTCCATGGCGATGATCATGGCCGCACCGATGCGGTCCTTCACGCTCGCGGCCGGGTTGAAATATTCAAGTTTTGCCAAAATGGACGCGTTCACGCCGTGCATACCGGGTAACCGGCGCAAGCGCACGACGGGCGTGTTGCCGAAGGTGTCGACGATCGAGTCATAGATCCGGCCGCGGCCGGGTTGGTGCGCTGCACCCGTGGTGGACGATGCGTCCATGATGAACTCCCTGTGACGACGATCTGCACGTGCACTCGCGGCCATTCTCGCAGTTACAGACTGCTTGCCACGACACGCAAGCGACAATGCGGTACATGTTAAATACGCTGCATCGCAAAATCGCGTGAGCTTTAATTAGCAGAAAACCAACGCATTTGTGTTGCGACCTCGTCAACGTCTTCTGCTTATGTTAGACTTATGTCTCAAAGCAGGGAGGTCACCGCGATGTCAGCATTTGCTGAAGTGTTGCCGACCGTCGCGCCCAGGCGCGATCCGCGTTGCAGCGAGTTGCCCACCTGTCCCGTCTGCGCCGACTCCATGGTCGCTGCTGAAGCCTCCGCCTACGTCTCGGACCACATCATCAGCTATCTCTGGACCTGCGACACTTGCGGCTACGGTTTCGTGACCAAGCACGCAGTCAAGCAGCGGATCGTCTGCAATTGACGTCGCGCAATTATCAGCGCGGGGCGATGTCGCCCCTCGCCCAATCCTCGCGCGTACGCTGATAGAACTCCTCGAACGTTCCGCCTGCAATCGCGTCCCTGATGCCCTGCATCAGGAACTGGTAGTAAGCGACATTGATCTCCGACAGCAGCATCGCCCCCAGCGTCTCGCCGGCCTTGACGAGATGATGGAGATAGGCGCGCGCGCAGCTGCGCGCGGACGGCCATGAGCTCTCTTCATCGAGCGGACGCGGATCGTCGGCGTGGCGCGCATTGCGCAGATTCACCTGACCGAAGCGCGTGAAGGCGACGCCGTGCCGGCCGTTGCGCGTCGGCATCACGCAGTCGAACATGTCGATGCCGCGCTTCACCGCTTCGAGAATGTCGTCGGGCGTGCCGACGCCCATGAGGTAGCGCGGCCGCTCTCGCGGCAGCAGCGGCGCGGTCTCGTCGATCATCGCCAGCATCACCGCCTGCGGCTCGCCGACGGCAAGGCCGCCGATCGCGTAGCCGTGGAAGCCGATCGCGACCAGACCTTGCGCACTCGCATGACGAAGCTGCGGCACGTCGCCGCCCTGCACGATGCCGAACAGCATGTAGCCGTCCGGAGCGCTAGCGAAAGCGCGCTTGCTTCTCTCGGCCCAGCGAAGCGACAATTGCATCGCGCGCTCGATGTCGGCGCGCTCGGCCGGCAGGCGCACGCACTCGTCCATCTGCATCGCGATATCCGAGCCGAGCAAACGCTGCACCTCGATCGAGCGCTCCGGCGACAGCTCGACCTTGGCGCCGTCGATATGCGAGCGGAAAGTGACCGCGTGCTCGCTGACCTTGCGCAAGTCGGCGAGCGACATCACTTGGAAGCCGCCGGAATCTGTCAGCATCGGCCCGTTCCAGCCGGTGAACCGCTGCAGGCCGCCGAGCGCCGCGATCCGCTCGGCGCTCGGGCGAAGCATCAGGTGGTAGGTGTTGCCGAGCACGATGTCGGCGCCGGCATCGCGCACCTCGCGCCAGTGCATGCCCTTCATGGCACCAGCGGTACCGACCGGCATGAAGGCCGGCGTCCGCACCACGCCGTGCGGCGTGGTCAGCCGTCCGGTGCGCGCCGCCCCATCGGTGGCGAGCAATTCAAAGTGATTGGGTAGGTCATTGTCGGAATTCATGGCGGTGCTTATTGCGTGTCGGAGCAGGCCGATCAACCCGCCCGGACCATGCGGCCAGCGTTGGCTCAGACTGGCCCACACGTCGGGTTCGCGCTGGACCACCCTTGTTAAACAAAACGATACAGTGTAGTTTTACACTGGGGCTGGACGAGAACGCCGCGGCAGGTCTGCCGCCGGCGGGAAAACCTTGATCGCCAGCCATCGCCGATGCCCTTCCCCTCACGATCGACCGCAACGTCCGGCCTCGCGCATGGCCGGACCAGGCGCACAAGCGCCCGCCAGACCGGCATCCTGCTCCTGGCATGCGGCTTGGCGCTCGGCGCCTGCACCTCCCTGCCCCGCACGCCCTACACAGCCGCGGAAGCCAGCGTCTCGCGGGTGCTGAATATCGACGGACTGAGGCGTTACGCCGACGAGCCCGTCACCAAATTCAGCTTCGAGAAGGACACCAGCACCGCGACCAAAACCTATCTGGCGCTCTCCGGCGGCGGGGCTGACGGGGCCTACGGCGTCGGCGTGCTCAACGGCTGGACCGCGGCCCGGACCCGGCCGAGCTTCTCGGTGGTCTCGGGCGTCAGCACCGGCGGCCTGATCGCGCCTTTTGCATTTCTCGGTTCGCAATATGACGACACCTTGAAGGAGGTCTATACCAGCGGCATCGCAGAGAGCCTGCTGAACGATCCCAGCATCATGCGCGTGTTGTTCGGATCCGGCCTGTTCGGCAACACGCGGCTGCGCGAGCTCGTCGCCCGCTATGTCGGGCCAGAGATCATGGCACAGGTTGCGCGCGAGCACGCCAAGGGGCGCAAGCTGCTCGTGGTGACCACCGACCTCGACACCCAGCGCACCGCGATCTGGGACATGGGCAAGATCGCCGCGGTCGGGACGCCCGAGGCCCTGAATTTGTTTCGCGACGTGATGGCAGCGTCCGCCAGCATTCCCCTGGTATTTCCGCCCATCATGATCGATGCCGAAGGCCAGGGCCGCAAGTTCCAGGAGATGCATGTCGACGGCGGCGTCACCGCGCCGGTGCTGACATTGCCGGAAGCCCTGCTGTTCCAGAGCGGCCGCCTGCCCGGTACTGCGAAGATGGACATCTACATCCTCGTCAACAAGAAGATCGAACGCAATTTCGAGCTGGTCTCCAACGGCACGATCGACGTTGCCTCGCGCAGCCTGTCGGCGATCACCCAGTCGCAAACGCGCTCGATCATCTTCTCGACTTACGACTTCGCCAAGCGCAACCGGCTCGGCTTCCATCTCTCCTACATCGCGCGCGACTATCCTGCGCCGCCGTCGGAAGGCTTCGACACCACCTATATGCGAGCGCTGTATCAGTACGGATACGACAAGGCCGCCTCCGGCCAGGCCTGGACCTCGGCGCTGCCGTGATCGCTTCGAGCCGGAACGCAACCTTGCGGAAACCGTTGACGATATGGCCAATTCGGCCAGATTGGCGATGACGCTCCCGCAGCTGCGCGATATAGAGCGAATGATCGATATCGCGACCGCGCAGGAATCATTGGGCATGGGATTGACTGCGACCAAACCGAGACCGGCAGCGCCACGGCGCGGCGTGCCGAAATCGCGCGGCGGCCGGCCGACCAAAACCGCCGCCATCGAGCGCGATCAGCGGCTGATCGAGGTCGCCACCCGCCTGTTCCTCGATCGCGGCTTCGAGGCGACCTCGCTCGACGCCGTTGCGGAAGCCGCCCGGGTCAGCAAGCCCACCGTCTATTCGCGTTATGGCGACAAGCGGGGGCTGTTCGCGGCGGTGCTGAGGCGCGAGATCGCGCGCTGGCTCGCCCCGCTCTCGGCTGCGGCGGAGATGCAGCTCTCCAGCGCCTCCGACATCTCGGTCGAGCAGCGACTTGTCGAGATCGGGCGCGAGATGCTGACCTTCACCTGCGGCCCCGATGCCGTCGCCTTCAGCCGCATGATGACGTCGCAGGCCATCAACTTCCCGGACGTCGCCAAGCTCGGCAAGGAGGAAGGCTGGCTCAAGGCCGTCGCCACCACGGCGCGCTTCTTCGACCATCTGGTGGCGAAAGGCGCGCTCGATGTCGAAGACACCACCATCGCGGCCGAGGTGTTCCTCGACGTCGTGGTCGGCCATACCCACCGGATGGCGACGTTCGGAACGGCGCTGGAGCTGAAGCCTGCCGAAAAGCGCATGCGCGTGGCCATCAAGCTGTTCCTGGCCGGCGCGCTGGGGCCTGCCGACCGGGTCCAGGACGCCTCCAAAGTCACGCCACGGCGCCCCTCCCGCTGACAATTCCGTGAGCTTGTTACCTTTCCCCAGGCGCGCCCGCGCGCCCCGTTGACCGAAATAAAACGATACGGTATGGTTTCATTACAGTTGGTTCGGGCCGCTTTTTCACCAGCCCCAAAGAGGTCTGGACCACTTCGATCGCCGTGGCAGGTTACAGCCTGTCGCGGGCGCTCCGCGGCCGGCCGATGCCCAAGGCCGGCCGCGAATTCTTTACGATCATCCGGCACACTCGCTGGACGAGGTTTCGACATGACCGCATTACGACGACAGTCCCGGACCTTCTTGGCCGCCGCCCTGTCGGCGTTGCTCGTCGCGGCGCCGGCGCAGGCGATCGTCTCGGCAGGAAGCACGCCCACCGCTCTTCACGGCGAGACAGATGGCGACGCGGAGGCCGACCGCCAAGCGGTCAGCCGCGAGATCGAACGATTCCGCAGCTCGTCGATCACAATCAGCCAGGCCATAACGATCGCGGAAGGACGTCATGCCGGCGCCACAACCGCCGATGTGAGCTTTGACGGAGGCTCAGGTGTCCCGGTCTACCGGGTGAAGACCCTGCACAACGACCGGATCTGGCGCCACATCATCAATGCGTCGACCGGCGAGTTCGTCGGCGGGGAGGCCGCCCTCCCCCTCACCGAGCTCGACCACGAAGATCGCAGCAATCTCGCAGCGTTGGGGGCGATCAGGCATCGCCTCGCCGACGCCGTGCGCGTCGCCGAGCGTGCGGCCTCGGGCAAGGCCATCAGCGGCGGGCTGGTCCGCGAGCGCGGCCGGCTGAGCTTTTCGATCGTCGTGGTCAGCGGTGACGACCTCAAGGAGGTCACCCTCGAACCGCCGGGTGCCCGAACGAAATAGCGGGTGCCAAATAGCGGCGGGCGCGCCCGGTACCGATCGGGCGAAAAGCCCATTGACGGGTGCAAGACTCTCCCGCATAAGTCGCCGCCATGTTCACGACCACCAAACGCACGACCAAAACCACCACGGCCTCAGGGGCCCGGGGAGGCGTGCGCGCGTAGGTCGTCGACTTCAAACGCATCAGCTCTACGGCAAGCCCCGACCTCGATGGTCCGGGGCTTTTTTGTTGTCTCATTCGCAAATTCAATGGAGGATAAAGTGAGTAACGATCCCGTCGTCGCGATTGTGGGCGTCACCGGTGCGGTGGGCGCCGAATTCATCGCCACCATGGACAAGCGCGGCTTCCGCGTCAGCAAGCTCAAGGCGCTCGCCAGCGCCCGCTCGGCCGGCAAGACGGTGTCGTTCCGCGGCAAGGATGTCGTCATCGAGGAATTGACCGAGCGCTCCTTCGAGGGCGTCGACATCGCCCTGTTCTCCGCCGGCGGGAGCATTTCGAAGAAGTTCGCGCCGATCGCGGTCAGGGCCGGTGCCGTCGTGGTCGACAACTCCTCCGCCTTCCGCATGGACCCGAACGTGCCGCTGGTGATCCCCGAGATCAACGCGGGCCGCATCCGCGAGCACAAGGGCATCATCGCCAACCCGAACTGCGCCGCGATCACCGCGCTGGTGCCGCTCTGGCCGATCCACCAAGTGAATCGCATCAAGCGCGTGATCATCTCGACCTATCAGGCAGCCAGCGGCGCAGGCGCGGCCGCGATGGAGGAGCTGGTCGAATCCACCCGCGCCAATCTCAATGGGCAGGTCTATACGCCCAAGGTGATGCCGCACCCCTACGCCTTCAACCTCTTCAACCACAACACCGCCATCGACCCCGAGACCGGCTACAACGATGAAGAAACGAAGGTCATCAAGGAGACCCGCAAGATCTTCGAAGACGAGAAGATCGCGGTCGGCGTCACCTGCGTGCGCGTGCCGGTGCTGCGCGCCCATTGCGAAGCCATCACCTTCGAATGCGAGAAGCCGATCAGCGAGGACCAGGTCCGCGCCATCATGGCGCAGGCGCCCGGCGTGAAGGTGGTCGACGACCGCGCCAGGAACTACTTCCCGATGCCGATCGATGCCTCGGGCCAGGACGACGTGCTGGTCGGCCGCATCCGCAAGGACCTCAGCGATCCCACCGGGCACTCGATCTCGATGTTCGTGGCCGCGGATCAACTGCTCAAGGGCGCCGCGCTGAATGCGGTGCAGATCGCGGAGCTGCTGCCGCAGCGGGTGATGGCGTAACAGAGCACGCCTGTCGATCCGTCATCCTGAGGTGCGAACCATGCAGCGCCAGGCGCTGCATGTGAGCCTCGAAGGATGAGCGGCTGAGACGCAGCAACCGGGCCGTCGCCCTTCGAGGCTCGCCGAAGAGGCGAGCACCTCAGGGTGACGGTGATGCGTTTGCGCGGGTCGCCTACGGCTCCGCCCGAAACAGCAAACACGCATCGCCATACGAATAAAACCGATAGCCGCTGGCGATCGCGTGCGCATAGGCCTGCTTCATCGTCGCCAGCCCGGAGAACGCCGACACCAGCATGAACAGCGTCGACTTCGGCAGATGAAAGTTCGTCATCAACACGTCAACCGCGCGGAAGCGATAGCCGGGGGTGATGAAGATCGAGGTCTCCGCCGCAAAAGGCTGGATCGTGCCGTCCTCACGCGCTGCGCTTTCGAGCAGACGCAATGACGTGGTGCCGACGGCGACGATACGTCCGCCGTTCCTGCGCGCGGCGTTGAGCCGCTCCGCCGTCTCGACCGAGATCGTACCCCACTCGGCATGCATCTTGTGGCCGTCGGTGTCGTCGACCTTCACCGGCAGGAACGTCCCCGCCCCGACATGCAGCGTGACGCGATTGAGGCCGACGCCGCGCGCGCGCAGCGCCTGCTCCAGCGCCGGCGTGAAGTGCAGCCCCGCCGTGGGAGCAGCAACAGCGCCCTCGTTCGCCGCGAACATGGTCTGGTAGTCGGCGAGATCCCGGTCGTCGGG
>NZ_JAEMSD010000226.1:7765-10362 GCF_016462955.1 Bradyrhizobium sp.
CTCGACCTCGGCGTCGAGATGGCCGAGCAGGCAGACCTTGCCCTCGTTGCCGAAGCGGATGCGGTCGCCGGCGGTCAGCTTCTTCGCTGGCTTGACCAACGCCTGCCAGCGCGAGCCGTCGAGCCGCTTGATCAGCGTCGCCTCGATCCTGGGCTCGGTCTCGCGGCCGATGCGGCGCCCCTTCAATTGCGCCGCGATGACCTTGGTGTCGTTGACGACGAGCTGATCGCCAGGCCTCAGCCATTGAGGAAGGTCGGCGACCGTCTGGTCACGCAAAGCGCCGTTCTCCACCACCAGCATCCTGGCGGAGTCGCGCGGGCTCGCCGGGCGCAACGCGATGCGCTCGGCGGGCAGATCGAAATCGAAGAGCTCGGTGCGCATAAGCGGGCTTGGCGCAACACAGCCAGACCCTCATGGTGAGGAGGCGCGTAGCGCCGTCTCGAACCATGAAGGCCGGGTTGCAGCGGGGCCTTCATCCTTCGAGACGCGCGTTCCGCGCTCCTCAGGATGACGGTCGGTTGACTATTATTCCTTGTCCGCGGCCATCCGCGCCTTGACGATCTTGTCGGGGTTCTGCACCGGCTCGCCGCGCTTGATCTTGTCGACGTTCTCCATGCCCTCGGTGACCTTGCCCCACACCGTGTACTGGTTGTCGAGGAAGCGGGCGTCGTCGAAGCAGATGAAGAACTGGCTGTCGCCGGAATCGGGACTGGCGGCACGGGCCATCGAAGCGGTACCGCGCACATGCGGCTCCTTGTTGAACTCGGCCTTCAGCTTCTTGCCGGAGCCGCCGGTGCCGGTGCCCTGCGGGCACCCGGTCTGCGCCATGAAGCCCTCGATCACGCGGTGAAAGACGATCCCGTCGTAGAAGCCCTCGCGCACGAGCTCCTTGATGCGCGCGACGTGGCCGGGCGCGAGATCCGGCCGCATCTCGATGGTGACGGGGCCCTGCGTGGTCTCGAGGATCAGGGTGTTTTCGGTAACGCTCATGCTCGTCTCTCTTGCGTTGGGGGTGAAGTCTTGTCAGGTGACGTTTTGCGGTTGCGGAACTGGATCGCGAATGGACGTCCCGCGGCGGCGCCGGCCATTGCATCGGTAAATGGCAATGGCGTGCAGCGTTGCAACGTCTCCATCACCGCGATCCGGTATTGCAGCCGGTCATCGTCGGAGGCCTCCGCGGATTCATAAGTAATCCTCGGGTGGCCCAGTATGTTTCCGGCCCGGTTAAAGCTCACGACGACGGTGATGTCGAGTGGGCGCGCCCTGGCCGGGGACGGCGGCCTCCAGCAGGTACGCAAGTGCCGGAAGATGTCCTGGATCGTATTGACCCGCATGTCCTGCGCGGCCGCGCCGGAGGCGCCGAGCACCATCGCGCCAACCAGCAGGAGGCTGCTGCCGCGATGCGCCATCACCCGCGCCTATTTGATGTCGGAGGCGACCTGCACCTTCACCATCTTGTCGGGATCGGTGACGGAGCCGCCGGGCGAGCCGGCAGGCGCCTTCTTCAGCTTGTCGACGACGTCCATGCCCTGCACGACCTCGCCGATGACGGTGTACTGGCCATCGAGGCTGCCTCCGTCGGCGAACATGATGAAGAACTGCGAGTTGGCGCTGTCGACGCTGTCGCCGCGCCGGGCCATGCCGACGATGCCGCGGGCAAAATGCACCTTGGAGAATTCCTGCTTCAGGTTCGGATATTTCGAGCCGCCGGTGCCGTTGCCGTTCTGGCCGTCACCCGTCTGCGCCATGAAGCCGTCCATGACACGATGAAACGGCACGTTGTTGTAGAAGCCCTCGCGCGCCAGCTGCTTGATGCGCTCGGCATGCTGCGGCGCGATGTCGTTCCTGAGCTTGATGACGATGCGGCCCTTGGTGCTGTCGATGACGATGGCGTTGGCCTTGTCCAGATTGGCCGGCAATGGCTGCGCGATCGCCGGCACCGCGAACAGAACCGCGGCAAGAACTGCGAGAATTCGGATCATGACAACTCCGGTCAGGATGAGAAAGGAAACGGGCCGTTATCCGGCGAATTTAGCCTTGAGCTGTGACGCCACCAGCGGCGGAACAAAGGCCGAGACGTCCCCGCCCATGCCGGCGATCTGGCGCACCAAAGTGGCGGTGATCGGGCGGACCATGGGAGAGGCCGGCAGGAATACCGTATGCACGTCTGGCGCCATCGCCCCGTTCATGCCGGCGAGCTGCATCTCGTAATCGAGGTCGGTGCCGTCACGCAGGCCCCGGATCATGATGGTCGCGCCGTGCTTGCGCGCCGCGGTCACCGAGAGATCATCGAAGGTCACAGCCTCGAGCACGCAGCCGGCCTCGGTCGCGACCGGACCGCAGACGTCATGAAGCATCTTCAGGCGCTCCTCGGTCGAGAACAGCGGCTTCTTGCCGGGGTGGACCCCGATTGCGACCACAAGCCGGTCGCACAGCGACACGCTGTGCCGGACCACGTCCAGATGGCCATTGGTGATGGGGTCGAAGGAACCGGGATAGAAGGCTGTGCGGTTCATCGCCGCCCCAGGTAGGGCAGTTCGGGCGAGAAGGAAACGGGCCGGCGCCGGTGGCCACCTTCAGCGCGGCACGGCGCCGAC
>NZ_JAEMSD010000701.1 GCF_016462955.1 Bradyrhizobium sp.
GTCCTGGAGTTTCCCGCGATCGGGCCCGTTCCCTTCTGTGCGATGCTGCTCGCCGACCTCGGCGCCACCGTTCTACGAATAGAACGGCCGGAAGACGCGGGTCTGGGGATTGAGCGCCCACGACGTTTCCAGATCTCGCATCGTGGCAGAAAATCCTTGAAACTCGATCTGAAACGACCGCAATCGCTCGAGTTGGTGAAGGTTTTGGTCGAGCGCAGCGACGTGCTGATCGAGGGCTTTCGCCCGGGCGTCATGGAGAGATTGGGGCTCGGTTGGGAAGTCTGTCAGCGGCTCAATCCGCGCCTGATCTATGGTCGGATGACCGGCTGGGGTCAGACGGGCCCGCTTTCGCCGTACGCCGGACACGACATCAACTATATCGCGCTGACGGGCGCTCTCAACGCGATCGGTCGGAAGGGCCAGCCGCCGACGCCGCCCCTGAACCTTTTGGGAGACTTTGGAGGTGGCTCGCTCTACCTAGCCCTCGGGATACTCAGCGCTCTATGGGAGCGGCAACGCTCCGGCCAAGGCCAGGTCGTCGATGCGGCCATCGTCGACGGCGTCCTTTCACTGCTCGGCGGACACATTGGCATGTTGGCCTCCGGGCTCGCAAAAGAAGAGCGAGGGACCAACATGCTCGACAGCGGCGGTCCGTTCTATGACGTGTACCGCTGCGCCGACGGCCGCTGGCTCGCCGTCGGCACCATTGAAGATAAGTTCTTCTCACAGTTGGCCGCCAAGGCTGGTCTCGATGCCAAGGACGCGCTTCGTCGCAAGCGCGAGGATTGGACATCATTGCGGCTCGACCTCGAGGCGGCGTTCTCGGAAAAGACAGCCGATGAATGGCGTGTCGCGTTCGACGGTACTGATTGTTGCGCGACGGTCGTCAACTCCGTCGAAGAGGCTTTCGCCGATCCCCATCTCGTCGAACGAAAATCGTTCATAGAGATCGAAGGGGTGCTTCAACCCGCTCCCGCCCCGCGTTTCAGTCGCAGCGTTACGGATACTCCGCGGTCTCCGAATGCGCCTAACACGGCCGACGAAGCATTAGCCGACTGGCTCGATCCGAGGACGATAGAGATTTTCAAGAAAAACGGATCATGGTACGACTAAAGTAGAAGGCAAAATCGCAATGCGTCATGTTCTCCGTGCATACACTACCGCGCGCTGAATCATTGTAGCGCCCTCTCTTTATGTGATTAATTGTCCTAAAGGACTACACGTCAGGGAGCCAAGGCGGGATAATGATACCGCTTGACAGCATTTCAGGCTATCGCGGCCTTCTGCTGTCGGACAGGACGAAGATCGTTCTTTCGACTGGCGTTGCGGAAGACCCCCGCCTTAAAAGTCTCGCGCTCGATCCGGATTGGATCGCCGAGGCTCGGATACGTCGCATCAATCGGCTCACTCTCGATCGCCAATCCTATATCGTTCTGGTGATGACTGTCGCGAGAGACGATCTCCTGATATTCGGCGAGCCACCCGGCGACGCCGTCATCAACTTCCTGTCGAGTGTCGACTTCGCCTGGGAAATGATGGAGCAGCTTCTCACGGATCCTTTCGAAGGCATGATCATCGTCGACGACAAGGCTCGCATTTCCTACATGTCACCCATTCACGAACGGTTCTTCGGATTGAAGCCGTGCGAGGCGCGGGACCGTCTGATAGAGGACGTCGTCGAGGGGACCAGGCTGCATAAGGTCGTGCAGTCCGGCAAGGCCGAGGTCGGCACGATGCAGCACATGCGCGGCTCGGACAGGATCGTGTCCAGGATCCCGATTCGTCGGAAGGACAGGATCCTCGGCGCGTATGGGCGGGTGATGTTCAAAGGACCCGAGCAGCTGGCCATCCTGAACGCCAGGATACGCGCGCTGGAGGGGCAGGTCGAATTCTACAAACGGGAATCGGAGACGCTGAAGTCCCAGAAATACGGGCTCGATAGCATCGTCGGCAACAGTCCCGCCGTCCAGCGCCTCCGCGCGGAAATCGTGAAGATCGCACCTCTGGAGATTCCCGTTCTGATACGCGGCGAGAGCGGGACCGGCAAGGAATTGGTCGCTCACGCGCTGCATCGGCTGAGCCCGCGAAGGGACGGACCCATGATCGCCGTCAACGCCGCGGCGATGCCTCAAACTCTGGTCGAGTCCGAGCTGTTCGGATACGAACCGGGAGCCTTTACAGGAGCCGACAAGAAGGGCCGGAAAGGAAAATTCGAGCAGGCGACCGAAGGCATCATGTTTCTCGACGAGATCGGGGACATGCCGCTCGAGGTGCAGGCGAAGCTGCTGCGCGTGCTGCAGGATAGGATCGTCGAGCGTGTCGGAGGCGACAAGCCACGCCAGCTCGATTTCAGATTGATCTCCGCGACAAACCGGGACCTTCAGTCCTTGGTTGAAGCCGGCAAGTTCCGGCTGGACCTGTTCTACCGGATATCACCCATCGTGATCCAATTGCCTCCGCTTAGGGAACGCATCGAGGATATCCCGCTGCTCTCCTCGAAGTTCCTCGAGAGCATCGCCTACCGCCATGCTCGCCCAGTGCCGTCGATCGACGACGAGGCCCTGACTGCGTTGATGGAAAGACCTTGGCCCGGCAATATTCGGCAGCTTCAGCACGAAATCGAACGCGCCTTTGCGTTCTGCGATGGCACCGCCATCAAAGTCGAGGATCTTACCGAGCCGAAGATTGAGCCTCAGGCCGCATCGCGGCCGACCATGATGGCCGAGACCGCTCCACCTATTGCGGCCGACGGACTCCGGGCGATGTTGGACAAGGTGGAAACTCAGGGAATCCGCGACGCTCTGGTCCGTTACAAGGGCAATAAG
>NZ_JAEMSD010000227.1:0-3731 GCF_016462955.1 Bradyrhizobium sp.
CGCGGTCGGCACCGTATCTTTCGAAAGCGACGATGCGCCCGCCACGGCGCGGCACCGCCGCCTTCACCGCGGCCTCGACGACATTGCCATAGGCGTTGTCGGGCACCAGCACGGCGACGGAGCGCTTTCCAATGCTGGCGGAGTATTCGACGATGCGATTGACATCGGACTCCGGCAGGAACGAGAGCAGATAGACGCCGCGGCCGGCGATGCTCGAATCGGTCGAGAACGCGATCACCGAGATGCCGCGCGTGCGCGCGACCTGCGCCACCGCCGGCACCGATTGCGCGAACAGCGGCCCCAAGATGATCTCGGCGCCCTCGTCGACTGCCTGCTGCGCACCTGCCTGGGCGCCCTGCGGGCTGCCGTTGTCGTCCTTGATCAGGAGCTGGATGTTGGGGTTCTGGAACTCGGCCAGCGCCATCTCGGCGGCGTTGCGCATGGATTGCGCGGCGAGGCCTGCATTGCCGGCCGCCGAGAGCGGCAGGATCAGGCCGACCTTCACGCCGCCCGTGCCGGCGGTCGTGGCCTGTTGCTGCGGACCCGCCGGCTGGGCCGGCGGTGCGGAGTTCGAGAACGGGTTGGAGAACTGGCTGAGACTTTGCTGCACGCCGGCGCAGGCCGACAGCACGGGCGCACCAAGCAACAGCCCGAGCACACCCCGCCGGGTCGCGCCTGGCGACAGGGGACCCGGGACGGGAGACTTCGGATGACGCGGGCCCACCATGACAGCTTCTCTTTCGACCAGCCGACGCCGGCCGGTCTCAACAATCGTGCCGCGACAGAAGCCGCGGATTCAGGCATATTGTCGGCGAATAGTTAACTAAAACAAAAGGATAATGATCGCTTAACGCGGCCGCACCCTGAATTCCGGTTAGCTGTCCACCGTTCCGCACCCGGCATCAAGGCGGCGTTTTCGCCGCGAGTATGACCCGGGTGCTTATTCCCTAGGGAATGTGATGCCTGCCGGCGCACATTCCAGTGTTCCTCACCCCTCACCTCGGCACGATCTTTTTCGAAGAGCCGGTTCCCAGCCTTCCGGATCGTGCCTAAGTTGACCTCATTATGCGCGCAAAGCCGGCCTCGATAAATACGCCTGAAGACAAAGACGCCGCCCCGCGCGGCTTCTCCATTGATGCCCACCGGCTTGCGGCGCCGAAGGCGGCGCCGGGCCTCCATTTGGTCGCGACCCCGATCGGCAATCTCGGCGACATCACGGTCCGCGCGCTGCAGACGCTTGCCGGCGTCGACATCATCGCCTGCGAGGACACCCGCATCACGCGGCGACTGACCGAGCGCTATGCGATCACTGCGCAGCTCAGGCAATATCACGAGCACAACGCCGAGGCCGCGCGTCCGAAAATCCTGGAGGCGCTGGCGGCGGGCGGCTCGGTCGCGCTGGTCTCGGACGCAGGCACGCCGCTGATCTCCGATCCCGGCTTCAAGCTGGTGCGCGAGGTCTGTGCCGCCGGCCATGCGGTGTATGCGCTGCCCGGCCCGTCCTCGGTGCTGGCGGCCCTTTCGGTTGCCGCGCTGCCGACCTACCGGTTCTTCTTCGAGGGTTTCCTGCCGGCGAAATCGGCGGCACGGCGCGCGCGCCTGGCCGAGCTCGCACGCATCGACGCAACGCTGGTGATGTTCGAGTCCGGCAATCGAATGCAGGCCACCCTGACCGATCTCGGCGAGATCAGGGGGGAACGGGAGGCCGCGATCTGCCGCGAACTGACGAAGCTGCACGAGGAGGTCAGGCGCGCCCCCCTCGCCGAGCTGGCGCGGCAAGCCGACGCGCCGGAGACGCGCGGCGAATTCGTCCTGGTGATCGGCCCGCCTGCAGCCGGCGCCGAGGTGCTGGCATCGGACGCGCTCGACGAACTCTTGCGCGAGCAGCTAGCCGGGCACAGCGTCAAGGATGCCGTGGCGCATGCGGTCGCGCTCTCAGGGCGGCCGCGCCGCGAGGTCTATGCCCGCGCGCTCGAGCTCGCAAAGGACAAGCGGGGCGGCGATGGCGAAGACTAAGACGCCGCGGGAGCCGAAGATCGCCTCGCCCGAGCGCGTCGCCGCCTTCCGCACCGGCATCTCCGCGGAGAGCCGCGCCGCGGCCTATCTGATGGCCAAGGGCTACCGCATCCTCGCCAAACGCTACCGCACCCCGCATGGCGAGATCGACATCGTGGCGCGCCGCGGCAATCTGATCGCCTTCGTCGAGGTCAAGGCGCGGGCGAGCCTGGACGACGCCGCTTTTGCGGTGACGCCGCGCCAGCAGCAGCGCATCATCGACGCCGCGCAAGGCTGGCTCGTGGCGCATCCCGAGCATGCCGAATTCGAATTGCGATTCGACGCGATGCTGATTGCGCCGCGCTCGCTTCCGCGCCATGTGTTGGCGGCATTCGACGCCTCGACCTGAAAGGCAGATCATGAAACTCAATGTCGCCGTCCAGATGGATCCCATCGCCCGCATCAACATCAAGGGCGATTCGACCTTTGCGCTGCTTCTTGAAGCGCAGAAGCGCGGCCACGGCCTGTCCTATTACACGCCCGACAAGCTCTCGATGGTCGGCGAAGAGCTGGTCGCGCCGGTTCAGCTCCTGACCGTGCGCGACGAGCCCGGCGACCACTTCACCCTGGGCGAGCCCAGGCGCGAGCCGCTGAACGGCTTTGATGTGGTGCTGCTGCGCCAGGACCCGCCGTTCGACCTCGCCTACATCACCTCGACGCATTTCCTCGAGCGCATCCATCCGAAGACGCTGGTCGTCAACGATCCCGCCTCCGTGCGCAACGCGCCGGAAAAGCTGTTCGTGATGAATTTTCCGCAGCTGATGCCGCCGACACTGATCTCGCGCGACCTCGACGAGATCAACGCGTTTCGCGACCGGCACGGCGCCGTCGTCATGAAGCCGCTGCACGGCCATGGCGGCGCGGCGGTGTTCCGCGTGATGCCGCAGGACATGAATTTCGGCTCGCTGTTCGACATGTTCTCCGTCACTTTCAAGGAGCCCTGGGTGATCCAGCAATTCATCCCGGAGGTGAGGCACGGCGACAAGCGCATCATCCTCGTGAACGGCGAGTTCGCCGGCGCCGTGAACCGCGTGCCAGCCGCCGACGACCTCCGCTCCAACATGGTGCGCGGCGGCGCGGCGCAGGAGACCGAGCTCACGCCGCGCGAGCGCGAGATCTGCGCCACGCTCGGCCCGGCGCTGCGCGAGCGCGGCCTCTTGTTCGTCGGCATCGACGTCATCAACGGCAACCTCACCGAGATCAACGTGACCTCGCCCACCGGCATCCGCGCCATCGCTCGGCTGGGCGGACCCGACGTCGCGGCGAAGATCTGGGACGTGATCGAAGGCAAGCGGAAAAAGTAAGGGCTCGTCCGGGCCGCGCCGTGCACGCCGCTAAATCCAATTCACTAACCTCCCGTTCACCATGACGCCGCGCGCCGCAACGGCGTACGCTCTTCATACTGCGTGAAACTACGGAGCCACCGGCCCGCCGGCTAACGCCGTGTTCACCATCTGCCGAGAACCGGCAGCATCACTAGCCATCACACTCGGCCTCGCAACACCCCTTACACTTTTGCTGCCTACTCCTCGACACGGGGGAACACGCCAGGTGCGGTTCGAGTGCCCCGCGTAAGAGTAGAAGCGTATGAATACCGCACGCATTGTCGTTCTCGTCATCGCGCTCGGCGCCGGCGGCGTCGCTGCGTATCTGGCGAGCGGCTATCAGAACGCACC
>NZ_JAEMSD010000227.1:3741-5434 GCF_016462955.1 Bradyrhizobium sp.
CCGCGACAACAGGCCCGAGGCGCAGACCCAGATCGCCGGCTCGATCGCACGCGTGCCGTTGATGCAGGGCGAGCCGATCCGCGAGCAGAAGCTGGTGCGGGCCGAAGGCTCCGGCTTCATGGCCGCGATCCTGCCGTCGGGCATGCGGGCCGTCTCCACCGAGATTTCAGCCGAGACCGGCGCCGGCGGCTTCATCCTGCCGAACGACCGCGTCGACATCGTCCTGACCCGCCGCCTGAAGAATCCCGACGGTGTGAACGGCGACAACAACGATCTCATCGTGTCCGAGGTCATCCTGAGCAACATCCGTGTGCTCGCGATCGACCAGGCGCCAAAGGAAAAGGACGGCCAGAACGCCGTGCTCGGCAAGACCGTCACGCTCGAGCTCAGGCCCGATCAGGTCGCCACGCTCTCGGCCGCGCGCCAGGGTGGCACGCTCCAGCTCGCGCTGCGGAGCATCGTCGACGCCAACGCGACGGAAGGCACGATCGAGAAGGAAGCCAAGCGCTCCGATGGCGTCAACGTCATCCGCTACGGGGTGCAGGCACGGCAAGTGACGTCACAGAAGTGATGGGGACAGCATGAACTACGGGGGTGATCGGACGGGCCTGCGCATTCGGGGGAAGCGCGCGCGCTCGTTCTTTGCGGGGACGATGCTGATGCTGGGGCTGCTCGCGGCGCCCGGCATCGTGGGCGCAGCCGATGCGCCGGTCGGCGACCAGGCACCAATGCAGGCGCCGGATCTAGGCCTGTCGCCGGTCGCGACGGCCGCATCTGCGAGAACGCGCTTTCTTTCGCTTGGCATAGGCAAATCCGTCGTCATCGACCTGCCGCGCGAGGTCAAGGACGTGCTGGTGGCGGATCCCAAGATCGCCAACGCGGTGATCCGCTCGGCCCAGCGCGCCTATATCATCGGTGGCCAGGTCGGCCAGACCAACGTCGTGTTCTTCGCCGCCGACGGCCAGCAGGTCGCCTCCTACGACATCGCGGTCAAGCGCGACCTCAACGGCATGCGCGCCGCCCTGCGCCAGTCACTGCCGGGCGTGCAGATCGAAGGCGTCGGCGACAGCGTGATGCTGACCGGCTCGGTGACGAGCCCGGTCGAGGCCCAGCAGGCCGGCGACGTCGCCGCAAAACTGGTCGGCGGCGCGGACAAGGTCGTCAACAACATCATCGTGCGCGGCCGCGACCAGGTGATGCTCAAGGTCGTGGTCGGCGAGGTGCGCCGCGACATCGTCAAGCAGCTGGGCGTCGATCTCAGCGCCAGCCTGAATGCCGGCACGGCCGTGGTGAACTTCAACAACTCCAACCCGTTCTCGGTCGCGGGCGGGCCGATCGTCGCCAGCAACGGCCTCGGCGTCGCCGGCCTCGCCAAGGGCGTCGCCACCGTCAGCGCCACGATGCGGGCGATGGAAAGCGCCGGCGTGATGCGAACGCTGGCCGAGCCGAGCCTGACCGCGATCTCGGGCGAGTCCGCCACGTTCGTCGCCGGCGGCGAGTTCCCGATCCCGGCAGGATATACTTGCGATCCGGTCACCCGCTCCTGCGCCACCCAGGTCACCTACAAGAAGTTCGGCATCTCCCTGAACTTCACCCCGGTCGTGTTGAGCGAAGGCCGCATCAGCCTGCGCGTGATGACCGAGGTTTCGGAGCTGTCGAACACGAACTCGATCACGTTGACACAGGCGGTGTC
>NZ_JAEMSD010000227.1:5444-10340 GCF_016462955.1 Bradyrhizobium sp.
ACAACTCGATCACCATTCCCTCGATCCAGACCCGCCGCGCCGAAACGACGCTGGAGATTCCCTCGGGCGGCTCGATGGCGATGGCCGGCTTGATCCAGCAGCAGACCAAGCAGGCCATCAACGGCCTGCCCGGCGTCGACCAGGTGCCGATCATCGGCGCGCTGTTCCGCAGCCAGGACTTCGTCAACAACGAGACCGAGTTGATGGTGATCGTGACGCCCTATGTGGTGCGCGCAGTCGCCCAGAAGGAACTGTCGCGGCCCGACGACGGCTTCGCCCCGGCTTCGGATGCGCAGACGGCGCTGCTTGGCCGCATAAACCGCCTTTATGGCGTCGCGCGCCGCGTCGATCCGATCGACGGCACGCCGGGTGATTTCGGCTTCATCATCGACTGACACCACGGTTTGGGGACCGGACAGGACACGGGGCAGGAGGGGAGCAGCCGATGACGACACCAGCAGCCGATCGACGTCGCAACTTCGGGATCGCGCTGGCACTGGCGGGCCTCTCCGTCATGCTCGGCGCCTGCAACACCACGGAGATCGTTACCCAGACGGTCCCGACCGACTATCGCCAGCGTCATCCGATCGCGGTGCAGGAAGGCAAGAAGTCGATCGTGATCTTCGTCGGCAAGGCGAGGGGCGGCCTCTCCGCCGCACAGCGAGCGGACGTGGCAGGCATCGCGCAGGACTGGGTACGCGAAGGCACCGGCGCAGTCGTGGTCGACGTGCCCGTCGACACCGCCAATTCGCGCGCGGCCGCGGCGACCTATCAGGAAATTCGCGCGGCGCTCGGCGCCGGCGGCGTGCCGTCCCGCGCCATCGTCCAGCATCCCTATCGCCCCGAGGATCCCGGGCTGCTGCCCACCATCCGCCTGAGCTATTCCAGGATCGCCGCCGTCGCGGGCCCCTGCGGGCTGTGGCCGGAAGACGTCGGGCCGTCCATTCTCAACCCTGGCTACAACGAGAACCGCCCCTACTTCAATCTGGGCTGCGCCAGCCAGCGCAATCTCGCGGCCATGATCGACAACCCGGCCGACCTCGAGCAGCCGCGATCCGAGACACCGGCCTACACCGCGCGACGAAACATTGCATTCGAGCGCTATCGCAAGGGCACGACGACGGCAACCACATATCCCGAATCCGACCGGGCCAAACTCAGCGACACGGGCCAATGACAAGGTTAGAAGACGAAGATGCGGACGACCCCGGACATCCCGAGGAACACATCGCGCCGGTTCCTCGAATCTCTGTGCAGGCCTTCTGCGAGACCGAGCAGACGCTCAAGGCGGTGACCGCGGCCGGCGAGGATCGCCGGCTCGCCAAGGCCCACCTCACCGCAAAGGACGGCGGCCTCGCGGCGGCGATCGAAGTCTACGAATCGATGCCGACGCCGAACGTGATCATCATCGAGTCGGACGGCACGCGCGACATTCTCGAGGGGCTCGACGACCTCGCCGGCGTGTGCGATCCCGGCACCCGCGTGGTCGTGATCGGCAATCCCAACGACACCGCGCCCTATCGCGAGCTGGTGCGCCGCGGCGTCAACGACTACGTGGTCGGGCCGGTCGAGACCCTCGACGTGGTCCGCTCCATCTGCAGCCTGTTCTCGGCCTCCGAGGCCATCATCACCGGCCGCGTCATCGCCGTGGTCGGCGCCAAGGGCGGCGTCGGCGCGTCCACCGTCGCGCATAACCTGGCCTGGACCATCGCCCGCGACCTTTCGCTGGATTCCGTCGTGATCGATCTCGACCTCGCCTTCGGCACGGCGGGCCTCGACTACAACCAGGATCCGGTGCAGGGCATCGCCAACGCGGTGCTGTCGCAGGACCGGCCGGACACGGCGCTGATGGAGCGGCTGCTCGCCAAATGCACCGATCGCCTCAGCCTCCTCGCTGCACCCGCCACCCTCGACCGCGTCTACGATTTCGGCGCCGAAGCCTTTGACGCGGTGTTCGACACACTGCGCATGACGACGCCCTGCATCGTGCTCGACGTTCCCCATCAATGGTCCGGCTGGACGCGGCGCTCGCTCGTCAACGCCGACGACATCGTGATCGTGGCCGAGCCCGATCTCGCCAATCTGCGCAACACCAAGAACATGCTGACCGTGCTGAAAGCGGCGCGGCCGAACGACCGCCCGCCGCTGTACTGCCTCAACCAGGTCGGCATGCCCAAGCGCGCGGAGATCGAGGTCAAGGCCTTCGCCAAGACCATGGAGAGCCAGCCGATCGCGGCGATCCCGTTCGATTCGAAACTGTTCTCGACCGCAGCCAATAACGGCCAGATGATCGCGGAGGTCTCCAAGTCCCACCGCACCACGCTGCTGTTTCAGGACATGGCGAACCGCCTCGCCGGCCGCGGCGAGGTGAAGAAGCCGAGGCGCTCGCTGCTCGAGCCGTTGTTGAAGAAGCTGAAGGGCAGGTCCGGACGCGGCTCGGCCCCGCATCGCAAGGCGTCGTAGGCGAACATCGAGAGAGGCGGATTATCGGTCCGCCCGCTGCTGCTTCTTCGCCAGCAGCTGCCGCAGCGCTGCGACCTTGGCCGCGGCCTGATCGGGTGGCAGATCGGCCTTCACGAGGATCTCGGCCTCGGCCTCGCGGCCCTGCAAGCCCAGCACCAGCGCGAAATTGGCGCGGACCCGCGCATCGTTCTGATTGCGCTGATGGGCGCGGCCGAGCACCTGTTCGGCCTTCGACAGATTGTTTTGCAGCATATAGGACAGTCCGAGATTGGACAGCACGGCGGGCTCGTCCGGCACGATCTTCAACGCCGCGGCGTAATATTGCTGTGCCTCCTCGTTGCGGCCGAGCTGATCGAGCGCTGCGCCCTGTGCCGACAGGATTCGCCAATCGGGATCATTGGGCGAATGGGCGCGGCCGAGGACGTCGAAAGCCTGCTGGAAATTGCCGTTGTCGGCGAGCGCGCGACCATAGCCGGCGAGCAGCGCCTTGTTGCTGGGATGGGCGAGCACGGCCTGCTCGAGGACCGCGACCGCCTGCGCGCGCTGCCCGGTCTCGCGCAGAGCCTTGCCATATTCGATCGCGACTGCGGGATCGCTGGGCCTGGCGCGGTAGCGCTCACGCAAGGCGTCCATGTTCGACCTTGCCTCGGCCTTCGCGTCGACCCTGGTCGCCGCTTCCCGCTTGCTGCCAAGCGCACCGGTGACATCCTCGATGCCCGCGGTCTGACAGCCGCCGAGGGCGAGGATCAGGACTGCGGAACACAGATATCCCGCCGGCGGAAAGGCGAGAGACAAACGCTTGGACATACTCTGATCACTCGGCAACTGATCAGAGATGCTTACCGATTAACGCTAAAGTCCCGTTAAGGACGCGGGGCCGCTTGCGTTCAGTCGACGAATTCGGCGCCGAACTCGCAGCCGATGCGCCAGCGCAGACGGCATTGGCGGGAGTAATCCGGCGCGAAGATGATGGTGAACTGCGGCGGCACTTCCAGGAATTCCGCAACCACCTTTACACCGCCATCCGAAATATCAGTGATCGTGCAGTCCCGCGGCAGCGAGCCCGCGCCAAAATGGATCTTGGCGAGCCGGCTACACACCCGACGTTCGCTTCTCCGGCGATTTACCAGCATTTGAACTGTTTACCCATCAGACCACGGCCCATCCCGCAGGCCCAGGAGTAACGGACATTCGTTGGGATGTGCTGAGCAGAGTGGGTGGTATTCGAGACGTAGTCTCGGCGTCGCGTTTAGGCCGGATTAGGAGTTGCGTTCCTTCGAGGATCGTTCCCGTATTGTTCTTGCGCCGGCGGCCACGCTCTGCTACCCCTAATTGCGCGAGAGGGCAGGCTGGTTTGAGCATGGTTCAGCGGGTTTCCACCGTCGCCTTTGAGGGGATAGAGGCCCGCGCGGTCGACGTGCAGGTGCAGGTCGCGCCCGGGCTTCCGGCCTTTGCCATCGTCGGCCTGCCTGACAAGGCGGTGTCGGAGGCGCGCGAGCGGGTGCGTGCGGCGCTGATCGCCTCGGGGCTGGCGCTGCCGGCGCGGCGGATCATCGTCAACCTGGCGCCGGCCGACCTGCCCAAGGAAGGCAGCCATTACGACCTGCCGATCGCGCTCGGGCTGATGGCGGCGATCGGAGCGATCCCGCCTGATGCGCTGACCGGCTTCACCGTGCTCGGCGAGCTCGGTCTCGACGGCTCGATCGCGCCGGTGGCCGGCGTTCTTCCCGCCGCGATCGGCGCCAATGCACGCGAGGAGGGGCTGATCTGCCCGGCGGCGTGCGGCTCCGAGGCGGCCTGGGCGAGCCCCGACATCCAGATCGTCGCCGCACACTCGCTGATCCAGATCGCCAACCATTTCAAGGGCACGCAGGTGCTGTCGCGGCCCACGCCGAAGGTGCACGAGGCCGCAGCCTCGACGCTCGACCTGCGCGACATCAAGGGCCAGGAAAGTGCCAAGCGCGCGCTGGAGATCGCGGCTGCCGGCGGGCATCATTTGCTCATGATCGGCGCGCCGGGCGCTGGCAAATCGATGCTGGCGGCGCGGCTGCCCTCGATCCTGCCGCCATTGTCGCCGGGCGAGCTGCTCGAGGTCTCCATGATCGCCTCGGTCGCTGGCGAGATCGAAGGCGGTGCGCTGACGGCGCGGCGGCCGTTCCGCTCGCCGCATCATTCCGCCAGCATGGCTGCGCTGACCGGCGGCGGCATGCGCGCCAAGCCCGGCGAGATCTCGCTGGCGCATCAGGGCGTGCTGTTCCTCGACGAGCTGCCGGAATTCGATCCGCGCGTGCTGGATTCGCTGCGCCAGCCGCTGGAGAACGGCGAGGTCGCGGTGTCGCGCGCCAATCACCGCGTCACCTACCCGGCCCGCTTCATGCTGGTCGCGGCGATGAATCCTTGCCGCTGCGGCAACGCGTTCGAGCCCGGCTATGC
>NZ_JAEMSD010000702.1 GCF_016462955.1 Bradyrhizobium sp.
GATTAAGAATGTCTTAATCGCGGGCATTTCATTCGCGACGCTCTGCCAATAGGATGTTGCAGAAATTGGCGGACAAGCCGTCCGGGTGGGGACGGCTCGGAGATCCGCGTAAGCGGCATGATCCGGTCTGTGGGCTTGCGCGGCGCGCCGAGCTCGCGGGGGGACGCGTACAGGTAACGAGGGCTCGGACTGACATGGCGAACACTCCGAAAAAGGTCAAAGACCCCACAGAAGTTGCGCTTTCTGCAATCCAGGAAGCCCTGAACATCAGCGACACGGCCGCGGATACCAGCCGCAACGCCACGATGCGCAACGAAACGGCGCCCCCGGTGTCGCCACCCGCGCCCCCGATCTTCGACGAGCCGAGCTTCGAGCCGCGACCGGCCGCCAATGAGCGGTCGACCGTGTTCGACCCGGTCGAGGAGCCGCGCACCGCACGCCGCGCCGCCAACGACGACCGCGAGACCATCGGACAATTGCTCCAGGCGCTCCAGAAGGGCCGCCCTGCCCGCAGCGTCTACACCTTTGCCACCATCTTCGCCGGCATCTGGCTCGCCGCCTGCGCCGCGCTGACCGTCGGTTTCCTGCCCTCGATCCAGGCCGCCATGGGCCAGAGCGGCGGCGTTCTCGTCATCGCCGGTCTCGTCGCGATGTTCTTCGCGCCGATCATGTTGTTCTACTTCCTCGCGAGCCTGGTCTGGCGAGGTCAGGAAATGCGCATGATCGCGCAGGCGATGGCGCAGGTCGCGATCCGCTTCTCCGAGCCGGAAGGCTCGGCCTCCGATTCCATGGTCACCGTCGGCCAGGCCATTCGCCGCGAGGTCGCGGCGATGGGCGACGGCATCGAGCGCGCCATCGCGCGCGCCGGCGAGCTCGAGACGCTGGTCGCCAACGAGGTCGCCGCGCTCGAACGGGCCTATTCCGACAACGAAGTGCGCATCCGCGCCCTGCTCCAGGACATCGCCCATCAACGCGACAATCTGGTCGGCCAGGCCGAGCAGGTCCGCAGCGCCATCTCGGGCGTGCAGATCGACCTGCGCCACGACATCGCGCTGATCTCGGACGCGATCGCCTCCCGCGTCGACGAGGTCGCCAAGTCGATCACCGGTGCACTCGAAGAGCGCGGCGCCCACATCACCCAGGCGCTGAGCAATGCCGGCGACAACATGATCCTGGCGCTCGGCGAGCGCGGCGGCGACCTGCTCGACCGCCTCGAGGAAGCCAGCAACGAGACCACGCGCGCCGTGCTCGACGCCAGCGAGCGGCTGACCACCAGCCTGAACTTCAAGACCGGCCACGTCCACGACGAGTTCGTCGACCTCGCCGACCGCGTCCACGAGATGCTGAACGAGCGCATCGACCGCATCACCGGCGAGTTCGAGCAGCGCTCCGCCGCGATCGTCGACGGCATCTCCGAGCGCACCGAGCAGGTGCACGACAGCCTGAAGAACTCGTCGGATTCGCTGCTGCTCGAGCTCGAGCTGCGCTCCAACGACATCTCCGCCAAGATCGACGATGCCGGCAACCGCCTCGCCGGGCAGATCATGACGAGCGGCGACAAAGCCAGCGAGGCGCTCGACGCCACGGTCAACGCCCTCGTCGCCAAGGTCGTCAACCAGACCGAGACCGCGCACGATTCGCTGTCGCTGCAGATGAGCGCGTTCGACGAGTTGGTGCGGAACCAGGGCACCGAGCTGGTCGAGAAGTTCGCCCGCGATTCCGGCACGCTGGGCGCGCTGATCACGCGCCATATCTCCGAGTTCGACCGCACCGTGAAGACTTTCGGCGGCGAGATCGTCGAGCGCATGGGCCAGCGCACGCAGGACATCCATGAGTCGCTGAAGACCTATGTCGACAATTTCGACACCCGCTTCACCGCCAACGGCGGCGAGATCACCGCGATCCTCGACCAGCGCCTCGCGCAATTCGAGACCACGATCGGCGAACGTGTCGGCAATATCGACGCCTCGCTGGACGGCAAGATCGCCAGCCTCGACGGCACCATCGAAGGCCCTATCAGGACGTTCGACGAGCAGCTCGTCGGCCGTGTCGCCGCGCTCGAACAGTCGTTCGACACCCGTGCCAAGTCGATGACCGAGACCATCGACGGGCGCATCAGCACGCTGGCGACGTCGCTGACCGACGGCGCCGCGCAGGCGATCCAGTCGATCGACTCCCGCCTCACCCACCTCACGACGACGCTCACCGGCGGCGCCTCGCAGGCGATCGAAACCATCGATGCGCGCCTCAACCACCTCACGAGCTCGCTGACCGACGGGACCTCGCAAGCCATCGAGACCATCGATGCGCGCCTCAACCATCTCACGAGCTCGCTCACCGATGGGGCCTCGCAAACCATCCAGTCGATCGATACCCGCCTGACGCATCTCACGATGACGCTCAGCGGCGGCGCGACGCAGGCGCTCGAATCCATCGACTCCCGCCTCACCTACCTGGCGACTGCGGTCACGAACGGCGCCTCGCAGGCCGTGCAGTCGATCGATACCCGCCTGACCCTCCTCACCTCCACCCTCACGGACGGCACCGCGCAGGCGATCGAGGCGGTCGACCGCCGCATCACCGGCGTGACCGAGATCATCGACGGCCGCAGCACGCATCTGACCGACACGGTCACCGCGCGCTTCCAGGAGATACAGCAGGCCATCGAGACCAAGGTCGGCTCGGTCGCCAGCGACATCGATGTCCGCGTGGCGCAGTTCGAGGACCTGCTCGGTTCCCGCGTCGAGGCCGTCGCCGGCCGCATCGAAAGCAGCGGACGCCAGGCGAGCGAGGACATGATGTCCCGCGCCGAGATGATCTC
>NZ_JAEMSD010000703.1 GCF_016462955.1 Bradyrhizobium sp.
GCGCGCCGAGCTGGGCCACCACCGAGCAATCCGAGAACTCGACCATGCCATGGATGATCGACTGCGGATGAACCAGCACGTCGATCTCGTCCGGCGCGAGCGCGAACAGATAGGACGCCTCGATCACCTCGAGGCCCTTGTTCATCATCGAGGCGGAATCGATCGTGATCTTCTGGCCCATGCTCCAGTTCGGGTGTTTCAGGGCCTGCTCGAGCGTCGCCTGCTCGATGTCGGCGGGCTTCCAGGTCCGGAACGGGCCGCCGGAGGCCGTGATGATGACGCGGACGAGTTCGTCGCGATTGCCCGAGCTGAGCGCCTGGAACAGCGCGTTGTGTTCGGAATCGGCCGGCAGGATGCAGGCGCCCGCCTTTGCCGCGCGCTGCATGAAGAAATCACCTGCGCAGACCAGGCACTCCTTGTTGGCGAGCGCGACATGTGCGCCGCGATCGACGGCCGCCAGCGCCGGCTTCAATCCGGCCGCGCCGCTCACCGCCGCCATGACCCAATCGGCCGGGCGCGCGCCGGCCTCGATCACCGCACTTTCGCCGGCACCGCATTCGGTGCTGGTGCCCGCCAGCGCATCCTTGAGCTCTGCGAGCTTGGACGTATCGGCAATCGCGACGTAACGCGCCGAGAATTCCCTCGCCAGCTTGGCCAGCGCCGCGACATTGCCGTTCGCCGTCAGCGCCTCTACGCGATAGCGCTCGGGCGAGGCGCGCAAGAGGTCCATCGTGCTGTCGCCGATCGAGCCGGTGGCGCCGAGAACCGTGACGCTGCGGACGTCGGACGCCGCAAGCCTGTTGTTACGCAATGGGACCGCGCTCATAGCCTCACCAAACCATAAGACCGCTTCCGGCGCTATGCACACCATGGCGGAGAAAGCCGATTATCCATGCCGCCAGGATGGCGGCGACAAAACCGTCCAGGCGGTCCATAAGCCCGCCATGCCCGGGAATTAAGTGACTGGAATCCTTGACTCCGAAGCGCCGCTTCACGGCGGATTCGAACAGATCGCCCAAGGCGGACACCACGGACAGCACAGCTGCGACGAGCAGCAGTGGAACCGCCTTTCCGATGCCGAAAGCCGCAAAGCCGGCCGCAACCGCAAGACTTGCCGCAAAGCCGCCGAACGCTCCGGACCAGGTCTTCTTCGGGCTCACCCGCGGCCACAGCTTCGGTCCTCCGATGCTGCGGCCGGCGAAATAGCCGCCGATATCGGTCGCCCACACCACCAGCAGCACGAACATCAGCGCGGAGAAGCCGTTGACGAGATCCTTCCGCACCAGGATCGAGGCCAGCAGCGCCGCCGCGGCATAGGCAAAACCCGTAGCCGCCCACAGGAACTTGCCCCGCGCCATCAGCGTCACGATCGCACCGCCGATCAGACCGGTGACAATCGAGGTCTTGAGTGCGCCGAACGCGACCGAGGCCCCCATCATGGCGATGACGATCGTCCCTATCCCGGTCAGCGCGGCCGATCCCGCGCCAACCACCATCAGCCATTCCGCGAACAGCCCGATCGAGACCAGGGTGACGAGAAGCGCCCACAGCCAGCCGCCGGCATAGGCGATCGCAATGGTCAGCGGCGCCAGCACCAACGCTGCGAGGATTCGCAGCATCAGGTTGCTCTGGGCCGGCTTCGTGGGCGCCGGTGCGGCGTCGTGTTCGCTCACGAGGCGGTTTTCGCGACCAGGCCGCCGAACCGGCGCTCGCGCCTGGCAAATTCGGCGATCGCATCCTCGAGCGCCGCCTTGTCGAAATCGGGCCAGTGGATCGGCACGAAGACGAGCTCGCTATAGGCCGCCTGCCACATCAGGAAGTTGGAGAGGCGCTGCTCGCCGCTGGTGCGGATGATGAGATCGGGGTCGGGGATGTCGGGCGCATCGAGATGCGCGCCGAGCGTCTCGGCGTCGATCGTGGCAGGGTCCCGCCTTCCCTCCGCGACCTCGCGGGCCAGCTTCTGCGCCGCCTTCGCGATCTCCTGCCGCGAGCCGTAGTTGAAGGCGACGACGAGCGTCAGGCGCGTGTTGTCGCGCGTCAGCTCCTCGGCCTCGTTGAGCAGCGCGCAGATGTCGCCATCGAGCCCCTCGCGCTCGCCGATGATACGGACCTTGACGCCGTCGCGATGCAGGCTCGCCAGATCGTTGCGGATGAAGCGCCGCAGCAGGCCGAACAGGTCGCCGATCTCGCTCGCCGGGCGCGACCAGTTCTCCGACGAGAACGAGAAGATGGTGAGATAGCGGATGCCGAGTTCGTGCGAGGCGCGCACGACGCGGCGCAGAGCGTCCACGCCGCGGCGATGGCCTTCGGCACGCGGCAAGCCGCGCGCCGCCGCCCAACGCCCGTTGCCGTCCATGATGATGGCGACATGCGCAGGCGCCTCGGACCGGTCGGTTAGTTCCGTTGCTGGCGCGGCGGCGTTGGACATGAAGGCGGTGCCTCAAAGCATGATCCGGAAAAGTGCGAAGCGGTTTTCCGACAAGATCATGCGCGAACGATACTCTAAAGCGCGATGATGGTCCTCATCGCGCCTCAGACGGTGAGGATCTCTTTTTCCTTGACGGCCAGCAGCTGGTCGATCTCGGCGATGGTCGCGTCGGTCGCCTTCTGCACCTCGTCGGAGTGACGCTTCTGATCGTCCTCCGACATCTCGTGATTCTTCTCGAGCTTCTTGAGCACGTCGAGGCCGTCGCGGCGGACATGGCGCGCGGCGACCTTGGCCGCTTCGGCATATTTGTGCGCGACCTTCACCAGCTCCTTGCGGCGTTCCTCGTTGAGCTCGGGGATGCGCAGGCGCAGCACCTGGCCTTCGGTCG
>NZ_JAEMSD010000228.1:0-618 GCF_016462955.1 Bradyrhizobium sp.
GTGATATCGCTTGTGGCCATCCTTCGAGACGCCCGCCTTTGGCGGGCCCTCAGGATGAGGACCGCGTGCGTGGCGCTGGTTTCAGCGGGCTCAGCTGCCGCTGAGCCTCATCCTGAGGAGGCGCGTCAGCGCCGTCTCGAAGGACGAGGCGCGCGCTCAGCTGCCGCAACGAGCCATATGCGACCACCCCGCCGCGCGGGAGCTTGAACCCATCGCCTGCACGATCCGACCTAGCAAGGCCCCGCCATCCGGCGGGCGTCAGGTGATCCCAGCACGATGTTCGACAAAACCTACCGGCAGCGCCTCGAAGCCGATCTGGCGCGATGGGAGGCCGACGGCGTGATTGCGCCGGCGGCGGCCGCCAGCATCCGCCATGCGCTGCCGCCACTGCCGGCCGGCATCAACATCGCCATCGTTGTCGGCATCGTCGGCGGCCTGTTGATCGCGGCGGCATTCCTCGCCTTCGTGGCGGCGCACTGGACCGAGATCGCGCGCCTCGCGCGGTTCGCGATCCTGCTCGCCGGCCTGGTCGTCACGGGCGGCCTCGGCGCCTGGTTTGCGACGCGCGGCCGCACCATTCTCGCCGATCTCTGCGCCAGCATAGGCGCCATCATCTTC
>NZ_JAEMSD010000228.1:628-978 GCF_016462955.1 Bradyrhizobium sp.
ATCATCTTCGGCGCCGGCATCGCGCTGGTCGGCCAGATGTATCATCTCGGCGAGGATTTTGCCGGCGGCATGCTGCTGTGGTCGATCGGCGCGCTCGCCGCGGCGCTTCTGACCAGCTCGCGCGGTGCGCTCGCGGTCGGCCTCGTCGCCGCCTCGATCTGGACCTGCATGCGAACCTACGATGCGCCCGAGATCCTGCATCTCCCCTTCGTCGCTGTCTGGCTCGTCGCCGCCGCGCTCGCCTTCGCCTGGAATTCCCGCGTCGCCGCCCATCTCGTCGCGCTGGCGCTGCTGCCGTGGTGGATCGCGACCTCGCACCGCTTCGAGCTCGACGGCGCCCAGCCGTCCTT
>NZ_JAEMSD010000228.1:988-9601 GCF_016462955.1 Bradyrhizobium sp.
GGCGCGGCGCTGCTGTTCGGCGCGGGGCTCGCGATCGCGGCCATGCCGTCGCCGCGGGCGCTCCGCCTCGGCAGCGTGCTGTCCGCCTATGGCGCGTTGTCGCTGGCGGCCGTCGCCTTCCTCGAGGTGACGACGGTCGACGACATCATCCGCCTGCGCACCGCGAAGGCATCAGCCCAGCCCCCCTGGGCGATCCTGTGCGGCGCTGCCGGCGTGATCCTCGCTCTCGTGTCCGCCGCGTTGACCCGGCGCGCCGGTGAAGTCCTGGCGGCAGGCGCGATCGGCCTCGTGCTGCTCGCCGCGCCGCTGTGGCCGGCGCCTGCTTCCGGCGAGCCCTGGCTCGCCTATGCCGCGCTGCTCTGCGCCATGCTGTGCCTCGTCGTATCGGGCATGCTCGACGACGTGCGCCCGCGCATCGTCGCGGGCTGGCTCGGCATCGCCGGCGTGGTCGCGGGCATCACCTGGGCCGTGAAGGGCTCGCTGCTGCACCGCTCGCTCTTCCTGGCAGTGGCGGGCATCGCCGCCGTCGCCTTCGCCACCGCGCTGGGCCGCCTGCTGCCGAGGGCCGCGCGATGACCGGGCTGATCGCTTCGCTCGCCGCGTTCGGGCGGCGCATCCCAAAACCCGTGCTGTTCGGCCTCGCCGTCCTGCTGCAATCTGTGTTGCTCGTGCTCATGGTGGCCGACCGCATGCAGATCCTGCGCGACGGCGTCGAGGTCACCTTGCAGACGCAGCCGGTCGATCCCCGCGATCTCCTGCGCGGCGACTATGTCGTGCTCAATTACGACATCTCTCTGGTCGCTGCCGGCGCGCTCAAAGGCAAGGTCGCCGACGCGCGCCACCCCGATGTCTTCGTCAAGCTCGCGCCCAGGGCCGACGGCGTCTATCAGGCGGTCTCGGTGCACGCCGAGCCTGTCACGGTCACCGCGCCCGAAGTGCTGATCCGCGGACGCGTTGCCAATTACGCCGGCTCCTGCGGCGACGACCGGCGAAGGTTCTGCGACAAGCTGCCGATCAAATACGGCCTCGAAAGCTATTTCGTGCCCGAAGGCGAGGGCAAAAAGCTCGAGGACGCCCGCAACCAGCAGAAGCTCCGCATCGTCGCCGCCGTGCTGCCCTCGGGGCGGGCAGCGATCAAGCGGCTGCTGCTGGATGGGGAGAAGGTGTACGAGGAGCCGCTGTATTAGCCGCCGCCACTGAGGCCCTACTGCACCTGCTTTGACGAATTCGGCATCGGGCGCTCGATGCCGACTTTCCAGGTCTCCTTCGCCGTCGACAGCGCGATCAGCGTTTCGGTGCGCTCGACGCCGCCCACGGCCTTGATCGTGTCGGTGAGAAAGCGTTCGAGGTCACGCGTGGTGCCGACGCGCACCTTCAAGAGATAATTCCAGGCTCCGGTGATGTGGTGGCATTCCAGCACGTCGGCCGACGCCTTCACTTTGTCCAGGAACGCCGGCTCGACTTTCGGATTGCTCCAGCTCACCATGATGAAAGCGAGCAGGTCGAGGCCAACCGCCTCCGGCGCGATCCGGGCGTGGAAGCCCGAAATGATGCCGTTTCGCACCAGTCGTTTGATGCGGTCGTTGATGGTCGAAATCGCAATGCCCATCTTCTCGCTGAGCGTCGCCAGCGGCTGCCGGTCATCCTCCTGCAGGAGCGACAGGAGGTGGCAGTCGGTTTCGTCGAGTCTCGCCATCAATGCCTCGTCTTGAGATTTCGCAACTTTTCCGGGATTGTCGCCGAACAGCGCCCCAGGGCAAGGGCGCATCCGGCGCTCGGCCAAGCAAATTCCGATAATTTTACGGATTGTGCCTCCTAAAACACACTTTATGCGGAAAATGTCCAAATAGCCGCAATAGATGCGGTATTTGGAGGAGGTCTTGGGTATCCTTGCCATGCCGATGCGATCTGATCGCGTCGGTTTGGAATGGGACGTGCGAGGCTGGGACTGATGCTGCGGACATTGTTTTTGGGAGGCTGCTCCTGGCTCTTGCTCGGGGCGAGCGCCCCGGCGGCGGACCTGCCGATGCAAGCCAAGGCGCCGCCTGCGATCGCAACATCCTGGGCTGGCTTCTATCTTGGCGTCCACGGCGGCTATGGCTGGGGCAAGAACAGCTTCAGGGAATATATCAGCGAAGCTGATCCTCATCCGTTCATCGACGGACCGAAATCGCAAGGCAGCGTCGTCGGCGGCCACGCCGGTTACAATTGGCAATATGGCCGCGCCGTCACCGGAATAGAGATCGACTGGAGCGCCGCCGACATCCGCGGCAGCGCCCAGCCTTTATCCGCCATAACCGTGTTCGGGCCGCAGACGCTCGATCGATCCGACCATGCCAAATATCTCGGTACGGCGCGGGGGCGCATCGGATGGTTGCCGAACGACAGCGTCCTGCTCTACGGCACCGCCGGCTTCGCCTGGGGACGTTTCGAGGAGAGGCGAGCATCGACGGTGCCGGCGTTCAATATCACCACCGACGTCACGACACCGTTCGATCGCCTGGGTTGGGTCGCTGGCGCCGGTATCGAGGCGATGCCGTTCGGGCCGAACTGGATCGGCCGCATCGAATATCTGCATTATGATTTCGGCGGCGCGCAGACGACCTCCGTCGTGACGTCGAGTTTCCCAGACATTTGGCGCACAGATGGCGCCGGGCGGCAGACGCTCGATGTGCTGCGTGCGGGCTTATCCTACAAGTTCGGCACGCCGGGTGGCGTGAATGCCGCCTATGCTGCCGCGCCGTCTGCTGTCGCGGGCGCCTCGTGGGCCGGCTTCTATCTCGGTGCCCATGGCGGCTATGGCTGGGGCCGGAACGACGGAGCTGCCACCGTATCGGCCGCGCCGCCCGCCGATATCGTCTTTCCGAAGCTGCGCGGCGGACTTTATGGCGGCCATGTCGGCTACAACTGGCAATTCGACCGCGTGGTGGCCGGCTTCGAAGCCGATCTCAGCATCGCTCGCATCGGCGGGCGAGCCCAGGTGCAGTATGCGAACCCGCCGGCGGCGATCACGTCGAGCCGGGAGCCGGAAATCGAAGCGCTCGGCTCGTTGCGCGCACGCCTCGGCTGGGCCGCGGGCGAAAGCTTGCTTCTTTATGGCACCGCGGGTCTCGGCTGGGAACGCATCGCCACGACCGAAGGCTTTTCCAGCGTGGCGCCTGCAGGTGCGGTGACGTCCACGACCTATGACGCCGTCGACCGCTTCGGCTGGGTCGCTGGTGCCGGCGCCGAGGCCCGGCTGCCCGGCAGCAATTGGATCGGCCGGCTCGAATATCTCCACTATGGATTCGGGACGGTCGCAGAGAACAGCGTGGTCACCAATAATGTGGGAACGTACACGGACCGTGCCTCCAGCCATGGCGTCGATGTGCTGCGCGCCGGCGTGTCCTACAAGTTCGGCGACCAACTCCCTGCAGATCCCGTGCGCTACGCCAAAGCCGCGACCCCTGTGCTGCCGGCGGGTTGGGGAGGCTTCTATCTCGGCGGCCACGCGGGCTATGGCTGGCAGGATAATGATTTCACCAAGGTGATCGATTTCACCAGCGGTCAGCAGACCGGCGGCATCGTTTCGCGCGGCTGGTTGGGCGGCGGGCATGTCGGTCATAACTGGCAATTCGGAAGGCTGGTCGCCGGCATGGAGGGCGATGCCAGCTTCGCCGATATCGAAGGAACGTCCAGGCCGGTCACGCAGCCTGGCTTCGGCGGCAGCCAGACCGACGTGCTCGGCGACAGGATCAAATTTCTGGCGACCGCGCGCGCGCGCCTTGGTTGGCTGCCGGTCGACAATCTCTTGCTCTACGCCACCGGCGGACCTGCATTCGCTCGGATGGAGCGCACATGGTCGACCGTGTTGACCGGCGCGGGTGGATCCCGGACCGACCTCCTGACCACTCCCAGCAACAGGTTCGGCGGCGTCATCGGCGGCGGTGCCGAATGGATGCCGTTTGGTCCCAACTGGATCGGCCGAATCGAATACCTGCATTATGATTTTGGCCGGGTTCGCGACGTCCTGACCCAGGCCTCGACCAATCCGGCCGTGTTGTCGGCGTCGGAACATCGCGGACGTCAGACGCTCGACGTCGTTCGCGCGGGAGTCTCCTATAAATTCCCCTAGAGCATGATCCGGAAAAGTGTGAAGCGGTTTTCCGAAAAGATCATGCTCAAACAATAACCTCAAGCGCGATGACGATTCATCCTAATCGCATCGCGCTGTAGAGCGTTTGCGAGTGAAGTGGACACCGGTTCGCGTCAAGAAAACGCGTCAAACAAGAAGCTGAAGCTTCGGTTCTGATTCAATCAGAACCGAAGCTCTAGGCTTGACGGCTGCACGTTCAGCGTCGTCGCCGCGTAAGCTGTCGTGGCCGCGATCTCGAAGCCGGGCCGCCTTCGCCGTGCTGCTGCAATCAGCGTTGCCGGTGCTGACTGGCCGCATGCAGATGCTGCGCGGCGGCGTCGAGGTCACCTTGCAGATGCAGCCGGTCGATCTCCGCGATCTCCTGCGCGGCGACTATGTCGTGCTCAGTTACGACATCTCGCAGCTGCCGGCAGGCAGCCTCAAAGGCAAGGTCGCCGACGCGCGCCATCCCATCGTCTTCGTCAAGCTCGCGCCCAAGGCCGACGGCGTTTATCAGGCGGTCTCGGTGCATGCCGAGCCCGTCACGGTCACCGCGGCCGAAGTGCTGATCCGCGGCCGCGTCGGCAATTACGGCGGCTCCTGCGGTGACGACCGCCGAAGGTTCTGCGACAAGCTGCCGATCAAATACGGCCTCGAAAGCTATTTCGTGCCCGAAGGCGAGGGCAAAAAGCTCGAGGACGCCCGCAACCAGCAGAAGCTCCGCATCGTCGCCGCCGTGCTGCCCTCGGGGCGGGCAGCGATCAAGCGGCTGCTGCTGGATGGGGAGAAGGTGTACGAGGAGCCGCTGTATTAGCCGCCGCCACTGAGGCCCTACTGCACCTGCTTTGACGAATTCGGCATCGGGCGCTCGATGCCGACTTTCCAGGTCTCCTTCGCCGTCGACAGCGCGATCAGCGTTTCGGTGCGCTCGACGCCGCCCACGGCCTTGATCGTGTCGGTGAGAAAGCGTTCGAGGTCACGCGTGGTGCCGACGCGCACCTTCAAGAGATAATTCCAGGCTCCGGTGATGTGGTGGCATTCCAGCACGTCGGCCGACGCCTTCACTTTGTCCAGGAACGCCGGCTCGACTTTCGGATTGCTCCAGCTCACCATGATGAAAGCGAGCAGGTCGAGGCCAACCGCCTCCGGCGCGATCCGGGCGTGGAAGCCCGAAATGATGCCGTTTCGCACCAGTCGTTTGATGCGGTCGTTGATGGTCGAAATCGCAATGCCCATCTTCTCGCTGAGCGTCGCCAGCGGCTGCCGGTCATCCTCCTGCAGGAGCGACAGGAGGTGGCAGTCGGTTTCGTCGAGTCTCGCCATCAATGCCTCGTCTTGAGATTTCGCAACTTTTCCGGGATTGTCGCCGAACAGCGCCCCAGGGCAAGGGCGCATCCGGCGCTCGGCCAAGCAAATTCCGATAATTTTACGGATTGTGCCTCCTAAAACACACTTTATGCGGAAAATGTCCAAATAGCCGCAATAGATGCGGTATTTGGAGGAGGTCTTGGGTATCCTTGCCATGCCGATGCGATCTGATCGCGTCGGTTTGGAATGGGACGTGCGAGGCTGGGACTGATGCTGCGGACATTGTTTTTGGGAGGCTGCTCCTGGCTCTTGCTCGGGGCGAGCGCCCCGGCGGCGGACCTGCCGATGCAAGCCAAGGCGCCGCCTGCGATCGCAACATCCTGGGCTGGCTTCTATCTTGGCGTCCACGGCGGCTATGGCTGGGGCAAGAACAGCTTCAGGGAATATATCAGCGAAGCTGATCCTCATCCGTTCATCGACGGACCGAAATCGCAAGGCAGCGTCGTCGGCGGCCACGCCGGTTACAATTGGCAATATGGCCGCGCCGTCACCGGAATAGAGATCGACTGGAGCGCCGCCGACATCCGCGGCAGCGCCCAGCCTTTATCCGCCATAACCGTGTTCGGGCCGCAGACGCTCGATCGATCCGACCATGCCAAATATCTCGGTACGGCGCGGGGGCGCATCGGATGGTTGCCGAACGACAGCGTCCTGCTCTACGGCACCGCCGGCTTCGCCTGGGGACGTTTCGAGGAGAGGCGAGCATCGACGGTGCCGGCGTTCAATATCACCACCGACGTCACGACACCGTTCGATCGCCTGGGTTGGGTCGCTGGCGCCGGTATCGAGGCGATGCCGTTCGGGCCGAACTGGATCGGCCGCATCGAATATCTGCATTATGATTTCGGCGGCGCGCAGACGACCTCCGTCGTGACGTCGAGTTTCCCAGACATTTGGCGCACAGATGGCGCCGGGCGGCAGACGCTCGATGTGCTGCGTGCGGGCTTATCCTACAAGTTCGGCACGCCGGGTGGCGTGAATGCCGCCTATGCTGCCGCGCCGTCTGCTGTCGCGGGCGCCTCGTGGGCCGGCTTCTATCTCGGTGCCCATGGCGGCTATGGCTGGGGCCGGAACGACGGAGCTGCCACCGTATCGGCCGCGCCGCCCGCCGATATCGTCTTTCCGAAGCTGCGCGGCGGACTTTATGGCGGCCATGTCGGCTACAACTGGCAATTCGACCGCGTGGTGGCCGGCTTCGAAGCCGATCTCAGCATCGCTCGCATCGGCGGGCGAGCCCAGGTGCAGTATGCGAACCCGCCGGCGGCGATCACGTCGAGCCGGGAGCCGGAAATCGAAGCGCTCGGCTCGTTGCGCGCACGCCTCGGCTGGGCCGCGGGCGAAAGCTTGCTTCTTTATGGCACCGCGGGTCTCGGCTGGGAACGCATCGCCACGACCGAAGGCTTTTCCAGCGTGGCGCCTGCAGGTGCGGTGACGTCCACGACCTATGACGCCGTCGACCGCTTCGGCTGGGTCGCTGGTGCCGGCGCCGAGGCCCGGCTGCCCGGCAGCAATTGGATCGGCCGGCTCGAATATCTCCACTATGGATTCGGGACGGTCGCAGAGAACAGCGTGGTCACCAATAATGTGGGAACGTACACGGACCGTGCCTCCAGCCATGGCGTCGATGTGCTGCGCGCCGGCGTGTCCTACAAGTTCGGCGACCAACTCCCTGCAGATCCCGTGCGCTACGCCAAAGCCGCGACCCCTGTGCTGCCGGCGGGTTGGGGAGGCTTCTATCTCGGCGGCCACGCGGGCTATGGCTGGCAGGATAATGATTTCACCAAGGTGATCGATTTCACCAGCGGTCAGCAGACCGGCGGCATCGTTTCGCGCGGCTGGTTGGGCGGCGGGCATGTCGGTCATAACTGGCAATTCGGAAGGCTGGTCGCCGGCATGGAGGGCGATGCCAGCTTCGCCGATATCGAAGGAACGTCCAGGCCGGTCACGCAGCCTGGCTTCGGCGGCAGCCAGACCGACGTGCTCGGCGACAGGATCAAATTTCTGGCGACCGCGCGCGCGCGCCTTGGTTGGCTGCCGGTCGACAATCTCTTGCTCTACGCCACCGGCGGACCTGCATTCGCTCGGATGGAGCGCACATGGTCGACCGTGTTGACCGGCGCGGGTGGATCCCGGACCGACCTCCTGACCACTCCCAGCAACAGGTTCGGCGGCGTCATCGGCGGCGGTGCCGAATGGATGCCGTTTGGTCCCAACTGGATCGGCCGAATCGAATACCTGCATTATGATTTTGGCCGGGTTCGCGACGTCCTGACCCAGGCCTCGACCAATCCGGCCGTGTTGTCGGCGTCGGAACATCGCGGACGTCAGACGCTCGACGTCGTTCGCGCGGGAGTCTCCTATAAATTCCCCTAGAGCATGATCCGGAAAAGTGTGAAGCGGTTTTCCGAAAAGATCATGCTCAAACAATAACCTAAAGCGCGATGACGATTCATCCTAATCGCAACGCGCTTAGGCGCATGCGCGCCCCTTGAGAGAATCCAGATGACCCCCGCTGCCCGGCTGTCCGCAGCCATCGAACTGATCGACACCATCGAGAGAGACCGCGTGCCTGCGGCGAAAGCGCTGAAGGAGTGGGGCACCGCGCACCGCTTTGCCGGCTCGGGCGACCGAGCCGCCATCGCCGGCCTCGTCTGGGACGTGCTGCGCCGCTACGCCTCGAGCGCGTTCCTGATGGATTCCGATACCGCGCGGGCGCGCCTGATCGGCATGCTCCGCCTCGAGCGCAACATGGACACGGCGACCATGGCCGCGCTGTTCGACGGCAGCCGGTTTGCGCCGGCGCCGCTGACCGAGGCCGAGCAGGCCGCGCTTGCCTCGCGGACCCTCGAAGGCGCGCCTGCGGCGATTGCCGGCGATTACCCGGAGTGGCTCGACCCGCACCTTGCCAAAGTGTTCGGCGAGACCCGCGCGGCGGAGGCGGCGGCGATGGCCAGCCGGGCGCCGCTGGACCTGCGCGTCAACACGCTAAAGTCCAATCGTGACAAAGCGCTGCAGGCACTTGCTCATCTTCATGCGAAACCGACGCCCTGGTCCGCAACCGGCCTGCGCATCGAGCTTTCGGCCGACGCGCGCAACCCGGGCATCCAGGCCGAAGAGGGTTTCATCAAGGG
>NZ_JAEMSD010000228.1:9611-10313 GCF_016462955.1 Bradyrhizobium sp.
ATCCCAGCTTGCGGCCCAGTTCACCGCGGCAAAACCCGGCGAGCAGGTGATCGATCTCTGCGCCGGCGCCGGCGGCAAGACGCTGGCGCTCGCCGCCCTGATGCAGGGCAAGGGCCGGCTGATCGCGACCGACCGCGACAAGCGCCAGCTCGCCCCGATCCACGAACGGCTGTCGCGCGCCGGCGTCCACAACGCCGACATCCGCACGCCCAAGGGCGAGGCCGATCCGCTCTCGGATATCCGCGCCTCGGCCGATCTCGTCGTCATCGACGCGCCCTGCACGGGGACCGGAACCTGGCGCCGCAACCCCGACGCCAAATGGCGGATGCGGCCCGGCGCGCTGGAGATTCGCTTGCGCGACCAGACCGAGGTCCTGGAGCGCGCGGTCCCGCTGGTGAAGCCGGGTGGCCGCATCGCCTACATCACCTGCTCGGTGCTTTCGGAGGAGAACGGCGAGCAGGTGCGTGCGTTCGTCGCGCGCCATCCCGAGTTCAACTCGGTGCCGCCCGAGCAGACCGCGAGCGTGCTCTGGGACAAGGCGGAGGCGTTCGGCGAGGCCGCACTGAAGTCGGCGGAAGGCTGGCTGATGACGCCGCGCCGGACCGGCACGGACGGGTTTTTCGTGGCGGTGCTGAAGAAGACGGACTGATATCCCTCCGCCGTCATTCCGGGGCGCCCGCAGGGCGAGCCCGGAATCCATGG
>NZ_JAEMSD010000704.1 GCF_016462955.1 Bradyrhizobium sp.
CCTTCAGCGCCGGCCAGGCCTTGCGATCCATCTGGCGTCGAAATCGGCGTCGGTGAGGCCGGCGTGCTCGCGCAGCAGCGCGTAGAATTGCGGCTCGATCGAGCCGATCGAGACGAAGTGCCCGCAGGCGCATTCGTAGACGCCGTAGAAATGCGCGCCGCCGTCGAGGAAGTTCTGGTTGCGCTCTTCGGTCCAGCGACCCATCGTGGCCATGTCGAAGAAGAACGACATCAGCGAGGCCGCGCCGTCGCACATGGCGGCGTCGACCACCTGGCCCTTGCCGGATTTCTGCGCCTCCAGGAGCGCTGCGAGCACGCCGACGACGAGATAGAGCGCGCCGCCGCCGAAATCGCCGACGAGATTAAGCGGCGGCACCGGCGCCTCCTTCGTGCCGATCGCGGCGAGCGCGCCGGTGATGGAGATGTAGTTGATGTCATGGCCGGCGGCATTGGCGAGCGGGCCCTCCTGGCCCCAGCCGGTCATGCGGCCATAGACCAGTTTTGGATTGCGTGCGAGCACCACATCCGGCCCGAGGCCGAGCCGTTCCATCACGCCGGGGCGAAAGCCTTCGACCAGAGCATCGGCGCTGGCGAGCAGGTCGAGCACTTGCGCGATCGCCGCCTTGTCCTTGAGGTCGAGCTCGATCACCTTGCGGCCGCGGCCTGCGACCGACTTCATGCTCTTCTTCGCACCGACGCGGTCGAGCGTGACGACGTCGGCGCCCATGTCGGCCAGCATCATGCAGGCGAACGGACCCGGCCCGATGCCGGCGAATTCAACGATGCGGAAGCCCGACAGCGGGCCGGAGATGCGGACGGATGAGGTGGGGGCTGATTTATCGAGCACGTTGTTGTTTCCTCGGGGGCGCGAGCGCATGCCGGTAGCCCGGCATCGTCTCCGACATTCTTCTATGGGGCGAGTTAATCGGCCGATTAACTTTTCCCGCCTTCACGCCAGCGAGGCAAGCGGTTTTCATGCCGCATGGCCAAAATAAAACGGCGCGCACCGAAGTGCGCGCCGCGGAAAAATTGCGTGGAGACGCTATCCGCGTGCAGCTGCCACCGCGCGCTGCGCCATCACCTTGATCAGATTGGCGCGGTACTCCGCCGTGCCGTGGATGTCAGCCAGCAATCCGCTCGCCGAGATGCTCACGCCGTCGATCGCCGCCGGCGACCAGTTCGCCTTCAGCGCGGCCTCGATCGCAGGCACCCGCATCACGCCATTCTGGGAGGCGCCGGTCGCGGCGACCCGAACCTCGCCTGACCTGGTCTGCGCGACGAACACGCCGGTCAGCGCAAAGCGCGAGGCCGGGTGCCGCATCTTCTCGTAGCCCGCCTTTGCCGGCACCGGGAATGACACGGCGGTGATGATCTCGCCGTCCTCCAGCGCCGTGGTGAACAGGCCCTTGAAGAAATCATCCGCCGCGATCGACCGCTTGTCGGTCTTCACGGTGGCGCCGAGCGCGAGCAGCGCGGCCGGGAAATCCGCGGCAGGATCGTTGTTGGCGATCGAGCCGCCGATCGTGCCACGGTAGCGCACGGCGGGATCGCCGAGCACGGAGGTGAGATAGGAGATCGCAGGGATCGCCCTCTTCACATCGGCATTCGTCATGATGTCGTAATAGGTCGTCGCGGCCTTGATGGTCAGCGTGTCGCCGGACAATTCGACGCCCTGCAGCTCCTTGATCCTGCCGAGGTCGATGACGTCGGAGGGACCTGCGAGGCGCTGCTTCATGACCGGCAGCAGCGTCTGACCGCCTGCCAGGAACTTCGACTCGCTACCTTTTGCGAACAGGCTGGCGGCCTCGTCGACCGAGGAGGCACGATGATAAGTGGTCTGGTACATCTTCGGTCCTCCCTCAAGCCGCGTGGATCGTGCGCCACACCCGGTCGGGGGTTGCGGGCATTTCCAGATTGTTCTTGCCGATCGCATCCGTGATCGCGTTGATCACGGCCGCCGACGCCCCGATCGCGCCGGCCTCGCCGCAACCCTTGATGCCGAGCGGATTGCCCGGGCACAGCGTCGTGGTGTGGGACAGGTTGAACGACGGCACGTCGTCGGCACGCGGCATGGCGTAATCCATGAACGAGGCAGTGATCGGCTGGCCGTTGGCATCGTAGATCGCATGCTCGAGCAATGCCTGACCGATGCCCTGGACAAGGCCGCCATGGACCTGGCCCTCGACGATCATCGGATTGATCAGCCGGCCGAAATCGTCGGCCGCGACGAAGTTGACGAAGGAGGTCTTGCCCGTGCTGGGATCGACCTCGAGCTCGCAGATATAGGCGCCGGCCGGGAAGGTGAAGTTGGTCGGGTCGTAGAAGGCGCTCTCCTTCAGGACCGGCTCCATCCCATCAGGCAGATTGTGCGCCGTATAGGCCGCGAGCGCGACCATCGGCAGCGCGATCGCCTTGTCGGTGCCTGTGACCTTGAACTCGCCGTTCTCGATGACGATGTCGGCTTCCGAGGCTTCCAGCGCGTGCGCCGCGATCTTCTTGGCCTTGGACTCCATCTTTTCCATCGCCTTCAGGATCGCGGTGAGGCCGACGGCGGCCGAGCGGGAGCCGTAGGTGCCCATTCCGAACTGCACCTTGTCGGTATCGCCATGAACGATCGAGACCTGGCTGATCGGAATGCCCAGCCGCTCCGCGACGAGCTGGCAGAAGGTCGTTTCGTGACCCTGGCCGTGGCTGTGCGATCCCGTGAGGATCTCGATGGTGCCGACCGGGTTGACGCGGACCTCGGCCGATTCCCACAGGCCGACGCCAGCGCCGAGGCTGCCGACCGCCTTCGACGGCGCGATGCCGCAGGC
>NZ_JAEMSD010000705.1 GCF_016462955.1 Bradyrhizobium sp.
GCGGCGGCGATTCGATCGAGATGTTCTTGATGAAGAGACGGCCGGGTCTCTGAAAACCATTGAGCGTCCTTCGACACCAGATCCCTCCGGACTGCTACAGCTCGGAAGGCCCCGGCCAAAACCAGAGCGCTTGCGGATCGACTCGGACAGGGGCAAACTCGTGCAGCTGCCGAGGGATCGCGGATGCCGGCCAACTTGGAGGAGAGGCGAGGGGCGCTTGTCGGGCTCATCTACGACGCTGTGCTCGATGCCTCGCTGTGGAGCTCGGCCCTCGAAGGCATCGCGGACATCACGCATAGCGCGGCCGCGCTGATCCACGGTTACAGCGTCGATCGCAAGCTTTACACGTTCCACAATCTCGGCCGGATCGATCCCGACTGCAAGCGCCGCCACGAACTCTATCATGTCACCAATCCGTGGATGCGTTCGAGCCGGTTTCCGGCGGGCCAGATGGTCCATAGCGACGGTCTGATCGAGCTGCCCAAGCTCAAGCGCACCGCCTTCTATGACGATGTGCTCAGGCCGCAGAACCTGGCGCACGGCTTGATCGTCAACGTGGTCAGCCGCCCGGAATTCCGCGTCTCCCTCAACGTCGAGCGCAGCGAAGCCAGCGGTCCGTTCAGCGAACGCGACGCCGCCGTCCTGAGATCGCTGCTGCCTCATCTACGGCGAGCCTGCGAGCTCCGGCTGCGCATGCACGACTACCAGGCGGCGGTGCAGGCCGAGCGCGACGCGCTCGATGCGTTGTCCACCGGGATCATCATTTTCGACGCAGGTCAGCGCGTCTTGTTTGCCAATACCGCCGCACGCAGCCGGGCCGAAGAACTGTCGCTGCGGCTGCAAGAGGGCGCCGGCTTGTCGGGCCCGCCGCGAATGACGAACGACATCCTTGCGCTGCTGACGGACGCCCTGCGCGGCGGCGCGGCAGCAACCCGCCGGCTGCTGCGTCCGAACGGCGGCGAGACCGGCATCACCGTCACGCCGGTGAAAGGACGAGCGTTCGGCCACCCCTCCCATCACAGGACGGCATCGCCCGCAGCCATTGCGCTCCTCGTCGATATCTCGGGAAGCCGAGACGCCGGGACGGCGTTGCTGGCCGCCCGCCACGGGCTGACCGCGGCCGAAACGCGGGCCGCAAATGTGCTGGCCCAAACCAGCGGCATGGACGCGGCCGCGGCAATGCTTGGGATCAGCCGCAACACCGTCAAATCCCACGCCAAGCGGATTTACGCCAAGATCGGCGTCCGCAGCCAAGCCGAGTTGGTGCGGGAGATTGCGCAGATATCGCAGACGCTCGATCCGTCGCTATAGCGATTTGCTCATCCGAAAAGATGGCGGCAATCACCCTTCGGGGTGACGACGGACGGTCGTCCGGTCTGAACAATCCGGCGCCCTTACAAGGAGACTTAACATGATACGGCCGGCGCTTGCCTTGATCGCGCTTTTTGGGTTGGCGGCTCCAGCGCATGCCGAGCCGAGCTACCCGCAATCCACCATCCGCATCGTGCTCGGCTTCGGCCCGGGAAGCGCCCCTGATGTCGCAGCCCGCATTCTGGCCGACCAGTTCACGGCGGCGTGGGGTAAGCCGGTCGTGGTCGAGAACATGCTCGGTGCCGGCGGCAACATCGCGGCGGGCCACGTCGCCAAGGCGGCGCCCGATGGTTCGACGCTGCTGATGGCGGGGAATGCTGCGATCGTCATCAACCCCTCGCTCTACGCCAAGCTGCCCTACGATCCCGCGCATGATCTTGTCCCGGTCGCACAGGTCACGGTTGCGCCGAACATCCTGGTTGTGAGCAAGGACGTGCCGGCTGCCAACGTGCCCGAACTCGTGGAACTGGCGCGGCGTAGTCCCACTCCCCTCACCTTTGCCTCGGCCGGTGTGGGCACCTCGACCCATCTGGCGGGCGAGCTGTTCCAGACCATGACCGGCATCAAGATGCAGCACGTGCCCTACCGGGACAGCGCGACGCTGTTGAGCGACCTCACTGCCGGCCGCGTCACCATGTTCTTCGGCAGCATCGCCTCGGTGCTTCCGCAAGTCCGCGACGGCAACCTGCGCGCGCTCGCGATCACATCGTTGCGGCGCTCACCGGCGGCGCCTGATATCCCGACGCTGGATGAGCTCGGGTTTCGCGGCTTCGAAGCGACCGCCTGGTTCGGCCTGATGGCGCCGGCCGGAACGCCGCCAGCTGTCATCGCACAGTTGCACGAGGAGGCTCAGAAGGCGGTCACAGCGCCCGCCGCACGACAGAAGTTCGCCGCCCTGGGCATGGAAACGGTAACGCGCACGCCCAGCGAGTTCGCCGAGCAGATCCGCACCGAAACCCCGAAATGGGCCGAGCTGATCAAGAGGGTCGGCATCGCGCCGATCCAGTGAAGGCGGCCGTCCCCCGGCCGATCGGCGGAGAAATTGATCCCCGCCTACGCCTACTTCTTCTTCCCCTTCGCCGCCCTCGGCACCGGCTGCGGATCCGGATTGCCCTCGATCGCGGAGAGGCGGCCAGCCGTGAACGTGTAGATGCCGGCGCGCGGACCGGTGGTCCAGGTCACCACGGCGACGCGGCGGCCGGCGGCATCGTTGGACAGGCTGACATTGGAGGGCGCGCCGATGCCGCGCACCACGTCGCACTCGGTGTGGCCGAGCGCGACCGTGCCGCCCATCGGTGCCGTCGTCGAGGCATTGGCATCGGCCGGTCCGGGCGGCGGCGCCATACCGGGACAGGCACCGTCGGCGCTGACGAGATCCTCGGCTCCGACCGGCTTGTCAGGGGTCAGCGGCGGCGATTCGATCGAGATGTTCTTGATGAA
>NZ_JAEMSD010000229.1:0-568 GCF_016462955.1 Bradyrhizobium sp.
GGAAGCCGAGGGCACGCTGCGGCGTCTGCGCGAGCGGCAGATGGAGGCCCAGGCCGCGGACGATGCGCTGGTCGAGCTGGATGCGGCCACGGGTCCCATCGCGACCGCCGAGAGATTGGCCGAGCAGGGCTTTGGCCCGCGGCTCAAGACGACGGCAGACGACGTGCTCGCCAGGTTGAAGTCCAAGCGCGCGCCGGCCGCTTGACCCCAGTTCCCATCATCATCGAACCAACAGGAGACCATCATGAATCAGAACGGCCAGCCCCACAGCAGTGCCTGGGTGACCTTCACCTACGCATCCTTCGCAGCCTCCGCCTTCCTCGTCGCCATCGGCGTCTTCTTCCTGCCCATCGACGTCTGGATGAAGGGCTACCTCACCATGGGCATCGTCATGCTGGTCCAGACCTGCATCACTCTGACCAAGACCGTGCGCGACAACCACGAGAGCAGCCGGCTGGTCAATCGCATCGAGGACGCCAAGGCCGAGCGCCTGCTGATGGAAGTGTCCAAGGCCGCCTAGGCGAAGGCCGCTTGAAAGCGAGGGCGACAACGAGAGAGCCGCGGAGCA
>NZ_JAEMSD010000229.1:578-10281 GCF_016462955.1 Bradyrhizobium sp.
TCCCGCGGCTTTCTGTCTGGCCATGACGTCTTGATCGCACCTCGGATTCGTATCCCGCATTGTGCTGCGACCGCAGGTGCGATATGGCTCGCGCGCTTTCCAGAGGCGGAGACGAGCTTTGTCGAAACAATCGCTGCGTGAGGAGGCCGAGCGCCTGATCCGCGAATCCATGGAAAAGAAGACCATCGTCGTCAAGCAGGGCGCGACCCGCATCGAGGCGGTCTGCGGCAAATGCGGTGCCCCGAACCGGGTGCAGGCCGAGAAGGGCCAGAACCGCGTCAAGTTCGCCTGCAAGAATTGCGGCCAACAGCAGGAAACGCTGTAGGCTAGCAATCTGATTTCGCCGAGCTTTCCCGCTGGCAGCTCCTCACCATGAGGATCTGACAGTCAGTTCTCCTTTAAAAATCTCGTAAACGCATCCGCGTAATCCGGATGCCAGCGCGACAGCGGCGGGCGGTTCTCGACGATGTCGCCGGCCGCCCACAGCATGCGCTTCTCGTCGAGCCGGCGCGGCACGTCGTTGTCGGGGCACAGGATGTAGAAATCGCCGGCCTCCAGCCGTGCCAGCATGAAATCGACGGTCTGTTCCGGCGTCCAGGCGCCGGCCGGCTTCTCGGTGCGTCCCTTAGAGGTGAGGCCGGTGAAGACGAAGCCGGGAATCAGCAGGTGTGCCGTGACGTCGCAGTCCCTGGTGTTGCGCAACTCGTGCTGGAGCGCCTCGGTGAACGCTTTCACGCCGGCCTTCGAGACGTTGTAGGCGGGATCGCCCGGCGGCGTGGTGATGCCTTGCTTGGAGCCGGTGTTGATGATGAGGCCGCGCCTGCGGCGCGCGATCATGCCCGGCGCGAATATCCGCGAGCCGTTGATGATGCCCCACATGTTGACATCGATGATGCGCTGCCAATGATCGGGCTGTCCGAACAGCGTGCTGCCCGGTTGGATTCCGGCATTGTTCATCAGGATATCGGTGCCGCCGAACCGCGCGCGGACCGCGCGCTCGAGTTCCGTCAGGCTCTCGAACTGGCCGACATCGACGACTGCGGTCATCACGTCGGCGGCACCCGTGATCGATGACAGTTTCGTTGCGGCTTCTGCGAGCCGTGTCTCGTCGACATCGGCGATACACACCTTCATTCCGGCGCGCGCAAACGCGGAGGCAGCGGCAAATCCGATGCCGGCTGCGCCACCCGTGATCACGGCAACGTTGTCTTTGACGATGGCGGGGTGTGGCATGGGATGTCTCCGCAAGAGGGGCGTGCTCGCATGATAACATGGCGGGGGCGCGACCCAGCACAAGTCGGCATGGGAGGTCTTCGTTCGACGCTGCCTTTACGCCTCTCCGGCACGGCTGTATCCTCTGGCCGAACGATCCCGCCCAGATCGAACCAATCAATTTTCTGACAGGGAGTGCAGCCATGGCTGTGTCGCAGGCTATTCCGATCACGCGCCATCCGTTCGCAAACGGGTCCTACAAGCAGATGCTGATCGACGGCAAGTGGGTCGACGCGGCCTCGGGCAAGCGTTTCGAGACCCGCAATCCAGCGACCGGCGAGCTGCTTGCAACCGTCGCTGAAGGTGACAAGGAAGATATCGATCGCGCGGTCGCCGCCGCCCGCCGCGCCTTCGAAGGTCCCTGGAGCAAGGTCAAGCCGTTCGAGCGGCAGAACTTGCTCTTGAAGCTCGCCGATCTCGTCGAGAAGAACTTTGACGAATTGTCGCAGCTCGACACGCTCGACATGGGCGCGCCGCTCAGCCGCACCCGCGCCTACCGCCTGCGCGCCGTCGGCATGTTGCGCTACTATGCCGGCCAGACCACGGCGATCCATGGCGAGACCATCGAGAACTCGCTGCCCGGCGAAATCTTCTCCTACACGCTCAAGGAGCCGGTCGGCGTCGTCGGCGCCATCATCCCCTGGAACGGCCCGCTCACCGCGACGATCTGGAAGATCGGGCCTGCGATCGCGACCGGCTGCACAGTCGTGCTCAAGCCCGCCGAAGAGGCGCCGCTGACCTCGCTGCGCATCGCCGAGCTTGCCATGGAAGCCGGCGTGCCGCCCGGCGTCATCAACGTCGTTCCCGGCTATGGTGAGACCGCGGGCGCGGCGCTCGCCTCGCATCACGACGTCGACAAGGTCGCCTTCACCGGCTCGCATGTCACGGGCCAGTCGATCATCCGTGCCTCCGCCGGCAACCTCAAGCGCGTTTCGCTCGAGCTCGGCGGCAAGTCGCCGGATATCGTTTTCGCGGACGCTGATCTCGATGCCGCCGTCCCTGGTGCCGCGATGGCGGTGTTCGCAAATTCCGGCCAGATCTGCAGCGCCGGCACGCGCCTGTTCGTCGAGCAGTCGATCTATGACGAGTTCGTCGGCCGCGTCGCCGAGTTCGGCAAGAAGCTGCAGGTTGGCAACGGCCTCGATCCCAACGTGCAGATCGGCCCGCTCGTGTCCGAGGAGCAACTCAAGCGCGTCACCGGCTATCTCGACATCGGCCAGAAGGAAGGCGCCAAGGCGCTCGCCGGTGGTGGCCGCGCCACCGAGGGCGCGCTGTCGAAGGGCTTCTTCGTCTCCCCGACCGTGTTCGCGGGCGTCGAGGACAACATGCGTATCGCGCAGGAGGAGATATTCGGTCCCGTTATCTCCGCGATCGCCTTCAAGGACATGAACGAACTGATCAAGCGCGCCAACAACACCACGTTCGGCCTCGGCTCCGGTCTGTGGACGCGCGACGTCAGCAAGGCTCATGCGGTGGCGAAGTCGCTGCGCGCCGGCTCGGTGTGGGTGAATTGCTATCAGGCGATGGATCCGGCCGTGCCGTTCGGCGGTTACAAGATGAGCGGCTACGGCCGCGAATCCGGCAAGCAGCACGTGGAGGAATATCTCAACGTGAAGGCCGTCTGGATCAAGACAGCGTAAGGTTCTGTCCCGTTCCGTCAGAGAGAATATCTGCCTGGGGCGGCGCCTTTTCCGGTGCCGCCCCTCGCTCTATGATCCGCATCCTTTCACAGATATCCGGGGACCCCATGACATTCGAAGCGTTGTTTAAGCCGTTGCAGGTCGGTCCGTACAAGCTTGCGCATCGCGTCGCGATGGCGCCGCTGACGCGCATGCGGGCCGAGCGCGAGAGCTTTTCGCCGCGTCCGCTCAACGCCGAATATTACGGCCAGCGCGCCACGAAAGGCGGCCTGATCATTGCCGAAGCCTCGCCGGTGCTCTCGCATGGCCGCGGCAACCCGGCGACACCAGGCATCTATTCGGAGGCGCAGATCGCGGGCTGGCGCAAGGTGACGGATGCCGTGCACGCCAAGGGCGGCATCATCTTCCTCCAGCTCTGGCATGTCGGCCGCGTCTCGCATTCCTCCTTCCACGGTGGCGCTCTGCCGGTTTCGGCTTCGGCGATCCCGATCAGGGCCGAGGGCATGAAGGCGATGACCGCCGACGGCAAGATCGCCGATTACGAGACGCCCCGCGCGCTGGAGACCGAGGAGGTCAAGGGCATCGTCGAGGCGTTCCGGCAGGGCGCCAAGAACGCGCTCGCCGCAGGCTTCGACGGCGTCGAGATCCACGGCGCCAACGGCTATCTGCTGGAGCAGTTCCTGCAGTCGCGCAGTAACCAGCGCACCGATCAATATGGCGGCTCGATCGAGAACCGCGCGCGGCTGCTGCTCGAGGTGACGCAGGCCGCGATCGACGTCTGGGGTGCGAACCGCGTGGCCGTGCGGCTGTCGCCCTACGGCATCGCCAATGATTCGGGCGAGCCCGATCCGATGCCGCTCTACACCCATGTGGTGAAAGCGCTCGACAAGCTGGGCCTGGCGTACCTGCATTTCATCGAACCGCGCTCGAGCGGCTCGGGACGCGCCGAGGTCAACTGGCAGAACGTGCCGTCGGCGATGGTGCTGTTCCGTCCGCTCTACAACGGCGTGCTGATGACCGCCGGCGGCTTCACCGGCGAGACCGCGAATGCGGCGATCGCCGACGGCCATGCGGATATCATCGCCTTTGGCCGCATCTTCATTTCCAATCCCGATCTGCCGCGCCGTCTCGAGCATGGCTACCCGATCACGCCGTATAACCGCGCGACGTTCTATGGCGGGGAGGAGAAGGGATATACGGACTATCCTGTCTATGATGAGCTGACGCCGGCCTGATCTGTCATTCCGGGGCGGCGCGAAGCGTCGAGCCGGCATCCATCGGGCCGCGCGCCCGGAGGTGAAATGGATTCCGGGCTCGATGCTTCGCATCGCCCCGGAATGACGAGCTGGGGTGTCTCGCGACCGTCAGCCGCAATGACGACGGAGAGACTCTCATGGCCAAAGCTGCAGCCGCCGCAGGGATCGCCACCGGCCAATGCCTCTGCGGCGAGGTCACCTTCGAGATCGACGTGCCTGCGCGCTGGGCCTGGCATGATCACTCCGCCGCCAGCCGCCGCGCTCACGGCGCGGCCTACGCAACCTATGTCGGAAGCTGGAAGAAGCGCTTCCGTATCACCTCCGGCAAGACCGCGCTGACGCGTTACGAAGACAAGGCGACCAAGACCGCGCGAAGCTTCTGCGCGCATTGCGGGACGCCTGTCATGTACGAGCGCCCGCGCGGGCCGCATATGGTCAACATCCCGCGCGCGTTGTTCAGGGAACGTACCGGCCGCCAGCCGCTCTATCACATCGCCATCGAGGAGCTGCAGGAATGGGCCTATGCGGGCGAGCCTTTGGTGCCGCTGAAGGGCTTTCCCGGCGTGGTCTGGCAGCGCTCGACAAAGAAGAAGCGCGCGAGCGGTGAGGACCCGTTCGAGCTCGGCCGGGAGGAGATGTAGCGCGGGGCCGCGCACTCACCTCTCGTGCCCCGGACGCTGCGCAGCGCGAAGCGGTGCGCTGCTGAGCCGGGGCCCATGCATCGGCAACCTCGCTAAAGGTGGGTCCCGGCTCTGCGCCGCAACGTTGCACGTTGCGTCGCGTCCGGGACACGAGAGAGTAGTTTGCCTCTCCCGCGCAACGCAGCCATGACCGCGCTTCCTTGCGCCTCAGCCGATACTTCGGCCATCATGCTTTCCGTCTTTGCGGCAACGGTCCGCTCCTGGAGGAAACATGAAGAACAAGATCACCGGCCGCTCCGCCTTTCTCGCGCTGCTCAAGGACGAGGGCATCACGCATCTGTTCGGTAACCCCGGCACCACCGAGCTGCCGATCATGCACGCGCTGAAGGACCATCCCGATCTCACCTATGTGATGGCGATGCAGGAGAGCCTGGTGGTGGCGATCGCGGACGGCTACAGCCGCGCTTCCGGCAAGCTCGTCGCCTGCAACGTCCACGTCGCGCCCGGCCTCGGCAATGCCATGGGCTCGCTCTACAACGCCCAGTTCACGGGCACGCCGATGATCCTCACGGCGGGCCAGCAGGAGCAGGGCCATGGCCTGATGGAGCCGGTGCTCTATGGCCCGCTGGTACGCATGGCCGAGCCTCTGGTGAAATGGGCGGTCGAGGTGACGCGGCTGGAGGACCTGCCGCGCATCGTGCGCCGCGCCGCCAAGGTCGCGACCACGCCGCCGACCGGACCGGTGTTCATCTCGCTGCCCGGCGACATCCTCAACAGCGAGGCCGGCATCGATCTCGGTCGTTCCACCCGCGTCGATGCGCGCGCACGACCGTCGGACGAGGCATTGAGGGCGTTTGCCGCACGTCTGCTCAAGGCCGAACGCCCGGTGATCGTCACCATGGACGAAGTGGTCAAGAGCGATGCGCTCGCGGAGGCCGCCGAGTTCGCCGAGTTGCAGGGCGCGGCCGCTTACCAGTCTTCGACCCCCTATGGCGCGCATTTCCTCTCCGAAAGCCCGAGCTTCGCCGGCACCCTGGCGCGCGTGCAGAAGGTCGCGCGCGACACGCTGGCGCCCTACGATCTCCTGATCGCGCTTGGCGGCGATCCCCTGCGGATGTCGGTTTATAGCGAGGTCGATGCGCTGCCCGATGGCCTCGCCATCGTGCAGATCGGACTCGTCGATTGGGAGATCGCCAAGAACTACGGCGTCGAGATCGCGCTGAAAGCGGATCTGAAGGAGACCCTGCGCGCGCTGATCCCGGTGTTGAAGGAGATGGGCGGCGCGACCCTCGCGAGCCGCGCAAAGCAGCGTCTTGCCGAGCTCGCGCCGAACAACTGGACCGCGCGCCGCGCCGCTTTGGTCGAGCAGATCGGCAAGAGTGCTGCCCACACACCGATCGATCCGGACTTCCTGGTGCTGGAAATGCTCGAGGCGATGCCTGATAACGCCATTCTCGTCGACGAAGGTCTCACCTCCAGTCGCCAGGTGACCGCGCTTCGGCCGCACCGCGATCGCTTCGGCTATCATGGCCTTGCCTCGGGCGGCATCGGCTGGGGTCTGCCGGCGTCCGTGGGCGCCAGCATCGCTAATCCGGATCGCCCCGTCGTGTGCTTCTCCGGCGATGGCAGCGCGATGTACTCGATCCAGTCGCTGTGGACCGCGGCGCATCACAAGCTGCCGCTCAACGTCGTCATCGTCAACAATGGCGGCTATCGCATCATCAAGCAGCGCCTGCTCGCCTTCCACGGCGACGACAATTACGTCGGCATGGACTTCGTCGATCCGCCCGTCGATTTCGCCGGCATGGCCAAGGCGCTCGGCTGCGAGGCGATCAAGATCAGCGATCCCAGAGAGCTGAAGGGCACGCTGGCGTCGGCGTTTCGCCGGCCGGGGACGAAGCTGATCGAGGTGGTGGTGGACGGGAAGGTGTAGGGCAGCGCTGCCTCCACGCTCTCAACTGTCATCGCCCGACTTGATCGGGCGATCCTCTATTCCAGAGACGGCTGTGATTCCTCGAGATGCCGCGGCGTACTGGATGCCCCGGTCAAGCCGGGGCATGACACGCAGGTGTGTGGGATACTAACCCTTCTTCCCTACCCGATACCCCGCCGCCGGATGCGGCGCATCTAGCCGCGCACGCCCGCCGCCGAACAGCTTCTCCCGCAGTGTGCCCTTCGCATACTCGCTCTTGTACCGCCCGCGCCGGGTCAGCTCGGGCACGAGCATGTCGGCGATATCCTCGAAATCGCCGGGCGAGATCGCGAAGGCGACGTTGAGGCCGTCGACGTCGGTCTTCTCGAACCAGTCCTCGATCTTGTCGGCAACGCTTTCAGGCGTGCCGACCACGACCGGGCCGGCGCCGCCGATGCCGACATGCTCGATGACGTCGCGCACGGTCCAGACCCGGTCGGGGTCGGCGCGGGTGACGTTGTCCATCGCGCTGCGGCCGGCATCGTTCTGGACGTGGCGCACCTGCTGGTCGAGGTCGTAGCCGGAGAAGTCGACACCGGTCCATCCCGACATCAGCGCCAGCGCGCCCTCGGGGCTGATATGGCGGCGGTAGTCGGCGTATTTTTCCTTCGCCTCGGCTTCCGTTCGTCCGAGGATGATCGTCATCATCGAGAACATCAGGATTTCGGCGGGGTTGCGGCCGAGAGCGGCGGCTTCCTGCCGGATCGCGGAGACGCGCGGCGCGATCACCTTGGCCGACGGTCCCGACATGAACACGCATTCGGCATGCTTGGCCGCGAATTGCCGGCCGCGCGGCGAGGTGCCGGCCTGGTACAGCACGGGCGTGCGCTGCGGCGAGGGCTCGCTGAGATGAATGGTGTTGTTGATGCGAAAGTTCGCGCCGTCATGATTGACGCGATGAACCTTTGCCGGATCGGTGAAGATGCCGCGCTCGCGGTCGCGCAGCACGGCATCGTCCTCCCAGCTGCCTTCCCAGAGCTTGTAGACCACCTCCATATATTCGTCGGCAATGTCGTAGCGGTCGTCGTGCCCGGTCTGCTTGTCCTTGCCGGCACCGCGCGCGGCGCTGTCTAGATAGCCGGTCACGACGTTCCAGCCGATCCGCCCCTCGGTGAGGTGGTCGAGCGTCGACATCCGGCGCGCGAACGGGTAGGGCGGCTCGAACGACAGATTGCTGGTGACGCCGAAGCCGAGATTTTGCGTCACCGCGGCCATCGCCGAGAGCAGCAGCAGCGGCTCGTTCGACGGCGTCTGCGCTGCATTGCGCAAGGCTGCGTCAGGGCTGTTGCCATAGACGTCGTAGACACCGAGTACGTCCGCCAGGAACAGCCCGTCGAAACGGCCGCGCTCCAGGGTCTTGGCAAGATCGATCCAGTAGGGCAGGCGGTTATAATCGGCGGTTCGGTCGCGCGGATGGGTCCACAGGCCCGGTGACTGGTGCGCGACGCAATTCATCGCAAAGGCGTTGAGCCTGATCTGTTTGGCCATGCTGGTCCCTCGGCGCCCTGTACTGAGCGCTCTTCGAATGATAGAGGTGCGCCCCAACTTGGCGAACTTCTTGCATATCGCTTGCGCTTGGCAAGGCCAAAGTCACGACAAGCGCAGCACAACGATCCAGGTCCCCGCCACTTTCGAAGGCCAACCCATATGGGGTAAGGTCCTTCGCTTCAGAGTCTCGAAAAGCCAGTATGACCAGAGCCGACGCCATCGCCCGCGCCCGTGAGGATTTCAAGTCCGGCGCGTTCCTCGCTGAACTCGACCGCCGCGTCGCCTACAAGACCGAGAGCCAGAATCCGCAGCGCGGCGCCGAGTTGCGCGCCTATCTGGAACAGGAGATGCAGCCGGCTTTCGCCGCGCTCGATTTTTCCAGCCGTATCGTCGAATCCCCGAGCGGCAAGGCGCCGTTCCTGTTCGCCGAGCATCACGAGAGCGCGACCGCGCCGACCGTGCTGGTCTACGGCCATGGCGATGTCGTCGACGGCATGGAAGGCGAGTGGCGTGATGGCCGCGATCCCTGGCGCACCAATGTTGCGGGGACACGGCTCTACGGCCGCGGCACCGCCGACAACAAGGGCCAGCACAGCATCAATATGGCGGCGCTGCGTGCGGTACGCGACGCTCGCGGCGGCAAGTTCGGCTTCAACGCCAAGTTCATCATCGAGATGGGCGAGGAGATCGGCTCGCCCGATCTCGGCAAGGTCTGCGATCTCCATCGCGACACGCTCAAGGCCGACCTGTTCATGGCCTCCGACGGGCCGCGCCTGTCCGCGGAACGGCCGACGCTGTTTCTCGGCTGCCGCGGCGGCATCCGCATCCACCTCGACGTGAACCTGCGCGACGGGGGACACCATTCCGGCAATTGGGGCGGCGTGCTCGCCAACCCCGCGACCATCCTGGTCAATGCGATCTCGACACTCGTCGATGGGCGCGGCCGTCTCCTGCTCGATGCCTTGAAGCCGCCGCGGCTGACCAACCAGATCCGCTCCTATCTCGCCGACGTGCAGGTGGTGCCGACCGCCGACGAGCCGGCGCTGGCGGAGAACTGGGGCGAGGAGGGGCTGTCGGCGGCCGAACGGCTCTATGCCTGGAACACGCTGGAAGTGCTCGCGATGTCCTCTGGCAACATCGAGAAGCCGGCGAATGCCATTCCCGGCCACGCCAATGCCGTGCTGCAACTGCGTTTCGTGGTCGGGACCAGGATCGAGGGGCTGATCGAGGCCATCCGGGCGCATCTCGTTGCCAAGGGTTTCCCGATGGTCGAGGTGCGGGCGGCCCAGAGCTTTGCTGCATCGCGGACCGATTTCGACAGTCCCTGGATCAAATGGGCGGCGGATTCGGTGCAAGCGACCACCGGCAAAGCACCCGCGGTGCTGCCGAATTTCGGCGGCTCGCTGCCCAACGACGTGTTCTCCGAAATCCTGG
>NZ_JAEMSD010000230.1:0-273 GCF_016462955.1 Bradyrhizobium sp.
GACCGGGATAGGGCAGCCCCAATAGCGCTGGCGCGAAATGCCCCAGTCGCGCAGGCGGAAATTGACCTGGCGCTCGCCGACCGGCGCATTGCCGCGCAGTTCACTTTCCAGCCGCTTCGCCACCTCGTCCTTGGCCTGATCGATCGTCATGCCGTCGAGGAAGCGCGAATTGATCATACGCCCGTCACCGTCATAGGCGGTGTCGGTGATCGTGAAGCTCGCGGGATCCTGCCCCACGTGGCAGACCACGGGCGTGTTGCCGAGCCCGTATTT
>NZ_JAEMSD010000230.1:283-6776 GCF_016462955.1 Bradyrhizobium sp.
AAGTCGAGGTCGCGCTGGTCATGCGCCGGGCAGCCGAAGATGGCGCCGGTGCCGTATTCCATCAGCACGAAATTGGCGACGTAGACCGGCAGCTTCCAGCTGGGATCGAACGGGTGCAACGCGCGGATGCCGGTGTCGAAGCCCTGCTTCTCCGCGGTGTCGATGATCTCCTGCGCCGTGCCGATCTTCTTGATCTCGGCGATGAACGCCGCAAGCTCGGGGTTCTTCGCTGCGGCGGCCTGCGCCAGCGGATGATCGGCCGAGATCGCCATGAACTTCGCGCCGAACAGCGTGTCGGGGCGGGTCGTGAAGATCTTCAGCTCGCTCTCGCCGGCGGGCGTCGTCGCCGCATCCAGCGCGAAGCGGATCAGCAGACCCTCGGAGCGGCCGATCCAGTTGCGCTGCATCAGCCGCACCTTGTCGGGCCAGCGGTCCAGCCCGTCCAGCGCGCTCAACAGCTCCTGCGAGTACTTCGTGATCTTGAAAACCCACTGGCTCATCTCGCGCTGCTCGACGACGGCGCCGGAACGCCAGCCACGGCCGTCGATCACCTGCTCGTTGGCGAGCACGGTCATGTCGACGGGGTCCCAGTTCACCTTGCGCTTCTCGCGCTCGGCAAGCCCCGCGCGCAGGAAGTCCAGAAACATCTTCTGCTGGTGCTTGTAATAGCTGGGATCACAGGTCGCGATCTCCCGGGACCAGTCCAGCGACAGCCCGATCGAGCGGAGCTGCTTTTTCATCGCTGCAATGTTGTCGTAGGTCCAGGCCTTGGGCGCGACCTTGCGCTCGATCGCGGCGTTCTCGGCGGGCAGGCCGAAGGCATCCCAACCCATCGGATGCAGCACGTTGAAGCCCTTGGCGCGCATGAAGCGGGCCAGCACGTCGCCGAGCGTGTAATTGCGGACATGGCCGATATGGATGCGCCCGGACGGGTAGGGGAACATCTCGAGCACATAGTATTTCGGCCGCGGATCATCATTCTTGGAGACGAAGATCGCCTGCTCGTCCCAGAGGCGTTGCCAGCGCGGTTCGGCGTCGCGGGCGTTGTAGCGTTCGGAGGTCATGGAATCGTTCGGTTTTCGTGGTTTCGGCCGTCTCAAGACGGCGGACTAGGCCATAGAAGACCTCGGGGGGTCAATGGGTTGCCGCGGTTTGGAACTTTGCCCGCGCCTCCGCATAACTACGAGGGCGCATGTTGGGGTGTGATTAAGGGGTCGATGCCAAATTGCTGCCCAATGAGGCCGCGCTTCCGCAAATGCATTCCAGCTGCGATAATCCCGATTACGACTATGCCGCCTCCATCGCTGGACGGGCGCTGCGGAGCATGGCCGAACAACGGATCGCGCCGACCCCCGCCAATTTCGCGGTCTGGTACCGATATTTCGCCGGCAGCCATGACGATCTGCGCAACGCGATCGATCTCCTGATCGACCACAATCGCCCGTTCGACGCCCGGACCAATCAGGATCTGTTCGAGACCTACGTCGTACCCCGGGTGAGTGCCGCCGTCGTTGACACGTCCGAGCGGCTGCAGACCCTGATGGGGACGGCCATGGAGTTCTTGACGACGGCGATTGCCGACAACCGCTCCCAGATGCAGGCGATCAGCGAAGTCGCCGACCAGGGCAAGGCCGGTGTCGACCCGAAGGCCCTGGTTGCCCAGCTGATGAACGAGCTGGCCCGGGCCGCCACAAGGGCGACGCGGCTGGAAGCGGGCTTTGCGGAAAAGACCCGCGAGCTCGACCAGATCCGCGATTCGCTGTCGAGGTCGGAGGAGCGCGCCCGGACCGACATGCTGACGGGTCTCGCCAACCGTCGGGCGCTCGACGAATTCCTCCGGAAGGCGCAGGCGACTGCGGAATGGGGCGAGCCGCTCAGCGTCCTCATGCTCGACATCGACCATTTCAAGTCGTTCAACGATAGTTACGGACACGGCGTCGGTGACCAGGTGCTGCGCCTGATCGCGAAGGTGCTGCGCGACAAGGTTCGGACGCAGGATCTGTCGGCCCGCTACGGCGGCGAGGAGCTGATGGCGGTGCTGCCCGACGCCAATCTCGCCGCTTGCGCCGAGATCGCCGAGCGCATCAGGCGCGCAGTCGCCGAAGCCACGATCACGCGTCGTTCGACCGGCGAGGTCCTGCCCAGCATCAGCGTATCGATCGGGGTGGCGCAGTACCGGACGGGCGAGACGATCGCCGATCTGGTCGAGCGTTGCGACCGCGCGCTCTATCTCGCCAAGGGCGGCGGCCGCAATCGCGTGATGACGGAAGCCGAGCTCGATCGCGCCTAGGCGCTAGCCACCATTATCGTGTCCGACGCGTCGATCTCGATCGCCTGCACGCCGTGCTCGACGACCTTGTTGCGGCCATGATGCTTGGCGGCATAGAGCGCGGCGTCGGCGGCTTCGATGAGATCGCCTGGACGCAAGGTCCCGTTCGGCTTGGTCGCGGCGACGCCGATCGAGACGGTAACGATCATGTGGCTCGAGGTGATGTGCGGCAGGCAAAGCCTCAGCACGGCCGTGCGCACCTGCTCGCCGATCTCGACGGCGCGGTTTACGTCGGTGTTCGGCAGCAGCAGGCAGAACTCCTCGCCGCCATAGCGCGCCGCAAAGCCCATCGTGTCCGCGGCGATGCCCGACAGCGACTCGCCGAGCCGGGTCAGGCAGGAATCGCCTTCGAGGTGCCCGTAGGTGTCGTTGAACAGCTTGAAGTGGTCGACGTCGATCATCAGAAGCGCGAGCTCGCTGCCATATTGCTGCGCGCGCATCCACTCGAAATCGAGCCGGCTCTGGAAGCCGCGGCGATTGGCGAGACCGGACAGCATGTCGATCGAGGCCATCACCGTCAGGCGGTCGTTGCTCGCGATCAGCTCGCGCTCGCGCTGGCTCAGCTGCGCGGCCATTGCGTTGAAGGCGCGGGCCAGCGGAACGAATTCGGCCGGCAGCCGGTTGCGTGCGGCGCGGGCGGACAGATCGCCCTCGCCGAGCCGCTTGGCCATGTCGGAGAGCATCTCGATCGGCTTGATCACGAGCTTCTCGGCCGCGATCAGTGCGCCGAGCAACACGAACAGCAGGACGAAGGCGAGCTGCAGATAGGCGGTGCGGATGTCGCGGCTGACCGCTGCGGACACCTTGTCCTCGTCGATGCTGGCGATCAGGCGGGCATTGGTGCCGGCGATGCGGATATAGCTGACGGCACGGCGGGAGCCGTCGGCCGCGAGGAAAGACAGCGAACCCTCATCCTGGTTGGAGCGCAGCGCCTTGTCGGCGATCGCCGACATCAGCGGCATGTTGTCGAGGGGGCGGCCGACCGCGCTGTGCTGATCGGCCGGGGCCGCCAGCACGGTGCCCGCGCTGTCCACCAGAACCGCGGTGATGCCGGCGCGGCCGCCCAGGTTGCTCATGACCTTCGACATCCATTCGAGATTGACGGTGGCGAGCACGACGGCGTCGGGCGCCCCGCTGAAGGCGGAGACCGGATACGCTGCCATCACTGTCGGTGTCTGCAACGGCCGCGACAGGATGAAGTCGCTCAGCACGAAGCGACCGGTGTCCTGCGCCTGCTGAAAATACGGCCGGTCGCTGAGATCGAGGCCGACATACATGTTGTTGGTGGCGCATTGGATGCGCCCGTCCTGGCCGGCGATCAGAAGCGTGCGGATCCAAGGCAGGCTCGACGGCAGGCTTGCGCGCAACACGTCGCAGCTCTTGCTGACGCCGCCGGCGGAGGCGCGGATGAAGGCTTCCGATTTCAGGATGGTTTCGACCGACGAGATCACCTCGCGCTGCGCGTCGGCGCTGTGCCTTGCCACCGTGGTGAATTCAGCCGCAGCCTGAGCGATCTGCCGCACGCGCGTGTCTTCGAGCGAACGGATGCGCTCGATCATCAAGGGCGTGACGAGAATGACCGCAAGCAACGCAAGCCGCGCCCGGATTCCGAGAACCTGCTTGAGTTTCGCTCGTTTGCGGTTGAAACTGACGTTTGCCATCTTCGCTGCCCACCCCGCGAGCCAAGGTAAAGCGAAGGGTTCAAAAACTGTTTCTTGAACTGGGTAAAATTGGACTTAACTCGGGCGACGAGCACAGCCAAGAGACGTCATGACAGAAGCCAGCACCGCGCCGGTAACCGGCGGTTCACCAAACGCGCTTGCCGCAGTCGAAGCCGAGATTGCACGCGCCTGCAGGGATGCGCGCCGGGATCGCGGCTCCGTGACGTTGATCGCGGTGTCCAAGACTTTCGCCGCGGATGCAATTGTCCCGGTTATCGCCGCCGGACAGCGCGTATTCGGCGAGAATCGGGTGCAGGAGGCCAAAGCCAAGTGGCCGGCATTAACGTCGGTTTACCCGGATCTCGCGCTGCATCTGATCGGACCGCTGCAATCCAACAAGGCGAAAGAGGCGGTTGCGCTGTTCGACGCCATCCATTCGGTCGACCGTCCGAGCATTTGCCAGGCGTTAGCCAAGGAGATCGAATCCCAGGACAAGCACCCGCAGCTCTTCGTTCAGATCAACACCGGCGAGGAACCGCAGAAGGCCGGCGTTGCGCCGGGGGAGGCCGACGCGTTCCTCGCGAGCTGCCGCGACACCTATGGGCTGACGATCTCGGGCCTGATGTGCATCCCGCCGGTCGACGAACCGCCCGCCGCGCATTTTGCGCTTACCGCCAAGATCGCGGCGCGTAATGGATTGCCGAATCTCTCGATGGGCATGAGCGCGGATTTCGCCACGGCGATCATGCTCGGCGCCACGCATGTGCGCGTCGGGAGCGCGATCTTCGGACACAGGTAGAGTCGTGTCCCGCACAAGCTGCAACGCTTCAAGCGTTGCGGCGCAGAGCCGGGACCCAGGGCGACACGGTACAGTGCGGCGAGATGGGCCCCGGCTCTGCAGTGCGCTGCGCTGCGTCCGGGGCACGAGCGCGAAATGTGGCGCTCGCAATGACGGCAGCGCTGCGAGTCGCGACTACACGAACCTCACCGACACCTTCCCAAGCACGCCAAAGTCCGCTGCGAATTCATCGCCGGCCTGGATCGGCAGCGGCGGATGGCATGTGCCGGTGGTCACCACCTGCCCTGCCCGCAGCGTGATGCCGAGGCCGCTGAGCTCGTTCGCAAGCCAGGCGAGCGCTGCGCGCGGATCGCCCAGCACGTTCCTGCCATGGCCTACATAGCGCTCGCCGCGCAGCGTGATCTGCGGCCGTTCCTCGATGAGATCCATCGCGCGCCAATCCGCTGATGTTGCAGTCCCCAGCACGAACCGATGGGCGCACGCATTGTCGGCGATGAGCTGCGCCTCGCCCGCGCTGACGAAGTCGGCAAAGCGCGAATCGGGAATCTCGATCGCGGGATGCAGGGTCTGGACGGCGTCGAGCACCTCGCGAGCGGTATACGGCACCGCGCGCGGCGGCAGATCGCGTCCCATGCGGAAGGCGAATTCCGGCTCGCCGACGCGCATCTCGTTGCCCTTCATCGCAGCGGTGCCCCCGTCCGCGATCACGGTGTCGCTCATGACGCGGCCTGCGAGCGGTCCCGCGACGTTGATGTGCTTCTGGCCGGCCTCACTCGTGGCTGCGATCTTCCAGCCAAACATTGTCCCGCTCGATCGTCGCTCGAGCTCGGCCTGGATGGCGTAGCCCTCGGCGCGATTTTGCGGCCGCAAGCGCACTTCCAGCGCGTCGAGCTTGGTGCCGTCGCGCCAATGTCTGACCAGGACGTCTGAAGCGGCGGCGATCTGATCCTTGTCGAGCATGTACCCTCACCCGATGATGATTCTCGTTCGCGGACCCAAGCGCCGCAGCAATTGCAGCATCGCAGATTTCGTCATGGAGACGCAGCCCGCGGTCGGGCCGAAATTGTCGCGGGCGAGGTGCAGGAACACCGCGCTGCCGCGGCCGGCGATGCGGGGTCTGGTGTTGTGGTCGATCTCGATGATGAAGTCGTAGAGATGGTCGGCCCTTTTCAGCCGATCGCCGCCCTGCCCTTCGCCGAGCCGGATGCTCCGGTTGTAATGACGGTCGCCCGGATCCTCGCACCAGGCGTCCGCGCCTGTGATGATACGGGCCGGCAAGAATGTCCGGGGGCGGCTGTGCCGGTCGCCGCGCCACCACAACTGCCTGGGACGGAAGCTGCCCCTGGGGGTGCCGCCATCGCCCTCGCGCTTGTTGGCGAGAATACCGCCTCGCCCCAGCGCAACCGGGATGGTCAGCGCTCCCGCCGTCAGCCAACCCCTGCGCGGATTCCCTGCAGCAGGCTTAACGCGGATCGCGGAGAGCGGCCCCGCCCGTCGATTCCTGTCGTAACTCACTGAAGCGGCTCTGTTTTTCATGTAAAAAATGCAATGTTGTCTTCATTACAGGACATTCATCAAAACGCCCTGCTATTCTGGGTTAGAGTGGTTCCGGCTTGTGAATCGGTAACAGCCCACTACTTCAACACGAACAACAATAATAACGGCGACCCCAAAACTTCCCCTCGCGGCTGGGTGCGGCTTGGA
>NZ_JAEMSD010000230.1:6786-10279 GCF_016462955.1 Bradyrhizobium sp.
CTTCCATGCCCAATGCCCGCAAGATCCTGATCGTGGATGACGACACCGATCTGCGCGATACGTTGGTGGAGCAATTATCGCTACACGAAGAATTCGAAGCCTCCGCGGTCGACACCGGCGCCAAGGGCGCGAGCGCCGCAAAGGCCAACTCCCCCGATCTGGTCTTGATGGATGTCGGCCTGCCCGACACCGACGGCCGCGAGGTGGTCCGCTCCTTGCGCAAGGGCGGCTTCAAGGCACCGATCATCATGCTGACCGGGCATGACACCGATTCCGACACGATCCTGGGGCTGGAATCCGGCGCCAACGACTATGTGGCAAAGCCCTTCCGCTTCGCCGTTCTGCTGGCCCGCATCCGAGCCCAGCTCCGCCAGCACGAGGCCAGCGAGGACGCGGTGTTCTCGGTCGGCCCCTACTCCTTCCGTCCCGGCTCGAAGATGCTGACCGCGGCAAACGCCCGCAAGGTCCGCCTCACCGAGAAGGAGACGGCGATCCTCCGCTTCCTCTACCGGGCCGGCCAGTTGCCGGTGTCGCGCGAGACCCTGCTCCAGGAGGTCTGGGGCTACAATTCCGGCGTCACCACCCACACGTTGGAAACCCACATCTACCGCCTGCGCCAGAAGATCGAGAAGGATGCCGCCAACCCGGAAATCCTGGTGACGGAAGCCGGTGGCTACAAGCTGGTGCCGTGATACGCTCGAAGGGCACGCGAATCGTTTTAGATCGCCTGCCCTCGAGCCTCGGAGCTGAATGTCAATCGACGATGATGTAGCGCTTCTCGAGCGTGTCCCGACATTGCGCCTGTTGGGAGACGCCTCGTTGCGTATGCTGGCGATTGGCTCGGAGCAGCGCGACTTCGTCCGCGGCGACGTGCTGTTCAATCTCGGCGACGACGCCGATGCCGGCTTCGTGGTCCAGCGCGGCGCCTTCAGGGTCGAAGACGGCGCCGGCGCCGAAATGATCGCCGGCCCCGGCGCGCTGATCGGCGAGCTCGCATTGGTGGTGCCGATGAAACGGCCGTCGAGTGCGATCGCGCTGGAGCATTCCTCCGTCATCCGCGTCGCGCGCAGCCTGTTTCAGCGTGTGCTCGAAAGCGACCCCGCCGCCGCGGTGCGCCTGCGCGACGAATTCGCGGTGCGTTCCAGCCAGATCGCGAGCGATATCTTGATGGCGGGCGCGAAGCTGACGAGCTGAGCTCTCTCCGCTTGTCATTCCGGGGCGCGACGAAGTCGCGAGCCCGGAATCCATTCCTCCACTGTCTGTGCCGCTCGATGGATTCCCAGGTGCGCAATTGCGCACCAGCTCGCGCCAAGCGTCGCGCCCCGGAATGACAGCGCGGTCTCACACCTCCAGCGTCACCGTCACAGGCACATGGTCCGACGGCCGCTCCCAGCTCCGCGCATCGCGGAGGATCCTGAAATCGCTGACTGCATCCTTCAGCGCGCGCGAGACCCAGATGTGATCGAGCCTGCGGCCGCGGTCGCCGACGGTCCAGTCCGCGGAGCGGTAGCTCCACCACGTGTAGACCTTCTCCGACATCGGGATGCGGTCGCGCGCGACGTCGATCCATTCGCCGGCTTCGAGTGCCGCCTTGAGCTTCTCGGTTTCGACAGGCGTGTGCGAGACGACCTTCAGAAGCTGCTTGTGCGACCAGACGTCGTTCTCGTGCGGCGCGACATTGAGGTCGCCGACCAGGATGTGGCGGTCTTCCCCGCGCGGATGCAGCGGCTCGCACGCCTTCATCTCGTCGAGGAAGCGAAGCTTGTGGTCGAACTTCTCGTTGAGCGCGGGATCAGGAATGTCGCCGCCGGCGGGCACGTAGAAATTATGCAGCACCAGAGGCTTTGCGATGCCCGCCCTTTCGCCGAACGACACCGAGATATGGCGCGAATCCACCTTCTCGCAGAAGGTGCGGATGTCCTTCGATTCGAAAGGGATCTTGGAGACGATGGCGACGCCGTGATAGCCTTTTTGCCCGTTCAGCGCGACGTGCTCGTAGCCCAGCCGCTTGAAGCGCTTCAGCGGAAAGGCGTCGTCGATGCACTTGGTTTCCTGCAGGCACAGCACCTCCGGCCGCGCGCTCTTCAGGAATTTCGCGACCAGGTCGATGCGCAGCCGCACCGAATTGATGTTCCAGGTTGTCAGGGAAAGCCGCATGGAAGATGCGTCTTAGCATGGATTAGCGGAGGGAAAATGCTTGTCCACAGCCGCGGAATCGTAGGGTGGGCAAAGCGGAGCGTGCCCACGAGTCGGTCGTGAAGAGGATAGATGGTGGGCACGGCGCAAACGCGCCTTTGCCCACCTCCGAGAGCGGCGCAATCAGCCAGGCGACTGGCCGTAATTGGTGAAATCGATCTTGAACATGCCGGGATCGAGCTTCTTGCTCGAGTCCAGATTGTAAACCGCGATCGTGGTGTCGTATCCCTGCGGGTCGGTGACGGTCCACTGCTTCAATTGGCCGTCCCGGGCGCCGAACATCAGGAGCAGCCGGCTGGTGCCGACCAGGGCCTGCTTCTCCTCGATGGTGACGCTGATGAAGACGTCGTCGGCCGAAACGGCGACGACGTTGGTGTCCTTCATCAGGTCGATGCGGTCGGACAACAGGAAGCGCAGCGGCGTTTGCGACAGCGGATAGACGTCCTGGGTCGCGAGCTTGCGGTCGCGCACCACCAGCGAGGATCCGTCCGCGACGATGTCGATCGGGCTGGGCGCGTCATATTCGAACCGCACCTTTCCCGGCTTCTGAATGTAGAATTCGCCCTGCGTCTTGCTGCCGTCCGGCCCGACCTGGACGAAGTTTCCGACCAAGGTCTGGAGCGACGACAGATAGGCGCTGACCTTGGCGGCCTGCGCCTTCTGATTGGCGTCGAAGGTCTGGAAGATACTGCTCGGTACGTTGCGGCGTGGATCCGGAATGACCGGGTTCGGCGGAGTCTGGGTCGCGCCGGTGACAGTCGGGCCCCCCGCAGACGTGCCGCCCTCGCGCCCCTTCGGCGCGGGCTTGGGCACCGGGACGGTCTGTGCGAACGAGGACGCGGTCACCATCGCGGCGGTCACGAGCAGCACGCCGGCCAGACGCGCGCCTCGCGCGGCGATAATGGCAGCGAATCGAATGTCCGGATGTCTGATCAACGCGTCGTCCTGTCTGGCTGGGCGCCCTTTTAGCCTGATTTCGGGCAAAAGCAGATATCGATTCTGCGTGAAATTATGTTCAGAGGCTCCTCGCCTCACATATGGCTGTCTTCTTCCTCGACCAGAATCTCGCGCTTGCCGGCGTGGTTGGCGGGGCCGACGATGCCCTCCAGTTCCATGCGCTCCATCAGCGATGCGGCACGGTTGTAGCCGATCTGCAGACGGCGCTGGATGTAGCTGGTGGAGGCCTTGCGGTCGCGCTTGACGATCGCAACCGCCTGCTGGAACAGGTCGCCACCGCCATCCCCGCCCATGCCGGTGGCGTCGAACACGGCGCCGTCCTCGTCCTCTGCAGGCTCTT
>NZ_JAEMSD010000231.1 GCF_016462955.1 Bradyrhizobium sp.
GCCTGGTCGTGCCGCAGCAACCGGACGACGGCGGCCGGCTGCGCCGCTTCCGCGAGGATCCGGTCAATCACGCGCTGCCGACGCCCAGCGGCAGAATCGAGATCTTTTCGGCCAAGATCGCCGCCCTTGGCGATGCCGATTGTCCCGGCCACCCGGTCTGGCTCGACAAGACCGACATGCCCAGGCCCGGTGCGCCGTGCTTCCTCGTCGCCAACCAGCCGGCGACGCGCCTGCACAGCCAGCTCGATTTTGGCGGGCATTCGCTGGCCGGAAAGCATCGCGGCCGCGAGGTCGCACGCATGAACCCGGCCGATGCACAGGCGCGCGGCATCAGGGACGGCGACATCATCCGCCTGTTCAACGCGCGCGGCGCCTGCCTCGCCGCGGTCCACGTCACCGACGGCATCGCGCCCGGCGTGGTCCAGCTTCCGACCGGCGCCTGGTACGATCCGATGGATCCCGAGGACGAGGCACCGCTCTGCGTCCACGGCAATCCGAACGTGCTGACCCGCGACGTCGGCACTTCCTCGCTGGCCCAGGGCTGCACCGGCCAGCTGACGACCGTCGAAGTGGAGAAGTTCACCGGCAATCTGCCGCCGATCCGGGCGTTCGATCCGGCGTAGGGCGCTGGCCGGTTGCTCGCCTGGCGTCACGTCTATGCCGCCTTCCCGCGGTACCGAGGGCTTGTGCTTAAATCAGAAAGGGAGAACTGACATGATCCGCAAGGCAACGGCAGTCTGGAAGGGCACCGGCCGCGACGGGGCTGGTCATCTGACCAGCGAATCCGGCGTGCTGGCGCAGACGCCCTATTCGTTCAAGACCCGATTCGAGAACGAGAAGGGCACCAATCCCGAGGAATTGATCGCGGCAGCCCATGCGGGTTGCTTCACGATGGCGCTGGCCTTCGGCCTCCAGATGGCCGGTTTCACGCCGGAGGAACTGTCGACGGAAGCGGCGGTGACGCTCGAGCCCGAGGGCAAGGGCTTCAAGATCAGCAAGTCCGCGCTGACCTTGCGTGCAAAGGTGCCTGGTCTCGACGAGGCCGGCTTTGCCAAGCTCGCCGGCGAGGCCGAGAAGAACTGCCCGGTGTCGAAGGTGCTCAACGCCGCGATCACGCTCGACGCCAAGCTGGGCTAGAAGCGGGCGCTTGCCCGGGTCCATCCGGCTCTGGGAGCCGGGTGGACGCGCCTGCCAGGCTTTCGGCGCGGCCGCCGAACGCCTATATGTTGCGGCAGCTGCAAAACGATCAATTGGGAGCACATCACATGACGACGGAACGCGCAGTTTTGGCCGGCGGCTGCTTCTGGGGCATGCAGGATCTCATCCGCAAGCAGCCGGGCGTGATCTCCACCCGCGTCGGCTACACCGGCGGCCACGTCAAGAACGCCACCTACCGCAATCACGAAGGCCACGCCGAAGCGATCGAGATCATGTTCGATCCGGCGAGGACCAGCTTCCGCAATATGCTGGAGTTCTTCTTCCAGATCCATGACCCCACCACGATCAACCGCCAGGGCAATGATATCGGCACGAGCTATCGCTCCGCGATCTTCTACACCAGCGAGGAGCAGAAGCGGGTCGCCGAAGACACCATTGCCGACGTCGAGGCCTCCGGCCTGTGGCCCGGCAAGGTCGTGACCGAGGTCGCGCCCGCGCGCGAGTTCTGGGAGGCCGAGCCGGAGCATCAGGATTATCTCGAACGCTATCCCAGCGGTTACACCTGCCACTTCATCCGGTCCGGCTGGAAGCTGCCGCGCCGCGCGGCTGCAGTGGGCGGCTAAAGCATGATCCGGAAAAGTGCGAAGCGGTTTTCCGGAAGGATCATGCGCAAACAACAACCTGAAGCGCGATGACGATTCATCCAGATCTCATCGCGCTTCAACTCGCGGTGGCCTGTCCTGCGCTGGTGGTGACGATCCGCGCCGATAGCGTGACGAGTCCCATCAGCGCTGCCAGCAGCCAGAACGCCAAGGGCAGGCCGCCAATCTGCGCGATGAAGCCGACGCCGGCCGGGCCGATGAGGACGCCGGCATAGCCTGCGGTCGTGACGGCCGCGACCGCGAGGCCGGCAGGCATCACCGTTTGCCGCGCCGCCCGCCTGAACAGCACCGGCACGAGGTTCGACGCGCCGAGCCCGATCAGCAGGAACCCGCCAATGGCAACCGCTGCAACGGGCGCCGTGAGCAGGGCCACAAAGCCCGCAATGGCGATCAGGCTGCCGCCGAGCAGCGTCGCGCGGTCGCCGATGCGCGCAACGACCGCGTCGCCGCCGAGCCGTCCCACCGTCATGGCGATCGAGAACACGATGTAGCCGGTTCCGCCTTGCGCCTCGGTGACGAGCCCCGCGCCGATGAGGAGCAGCGCGCCCCAATCGAGCATCGCGCCCTCGACCAGGAAGGTGATGGCGCCAAGCAGCGCGAGCAGCAGCACCGATCCATGCGGCAGCACGAACAACGGGCCCTCCTGCACCTGCACCGCGCGAAGCAGGCGTGGCGAGGCTATGAGCATCGCGATCAGCATCAGGACGGCGCAGATCAGCGTGCAGGCGAGGGCGCCGAGCTGCAGCGAGAGCAGCGCCGTCATCAGCGCGGAGCCGGCGAAGCCGCCGATGCTGAACAGGGCGTGGAAGCCGGACATCAGCGGACGCCCCGCGGCGCGCTCCACTTCCACGGCGTGGATGTTCATGGCGACGTCGATGGAGCCGAGCGCGGCGCCGAAGACGAACAGCGCCAGCGCCAGCGTCGTGGGCGATCCTGCCACCGCCAGCAGCGGCAGCACCAGCGTCAGACCGAGCCCGCCCGCAATGATGATCGGCCTGCTGCCGTGGCGCGCGCTGAGCACGCCGGTCAGCAGCATCGCGACGACCGAGCCGATGCCGAGGCTGAGCAGCAGCAGCCCGAGAACGCCGTCGTCGACCGCGAGCCGCGCCTTCGCGAACGGCACCAGCGGCGCCCAGCACGCGATGCCGAAGCCCGCGACGAAGAAGGCAAGCCGGGTCGCAAGGCGCGTCGCAGGCCGGTCGGCAGAAGACATGAGGACTCCGGGGGAGCAAAGGCGGGGCGACCGACAAGCCCGACGATTGTCGCGACTTTATGTCTTCGGCGGGCTCGAGATGTCGCGAGGCGAACTCGCGAGCTGCAAGCGAACGCGCAGGCCCTTGGGCGCGTTGTCGAGCAGTTCGAGCGTTCCGCCATGCGCGGTCACGATCGCCTGCGCGATCGAGAGGCCGAGACCAAATCCGGCCGTCTCGTCCATGGTTCGGGCGTCCTCTCCGCGCACGAACGGTTCCAGCATCGCTGCCTTCCTTTCGTCGGGAATACCGGGCCCGTCGTCGGAGACGTCGATGAGGAGCCGGTCCTCGATCGTCGACAGCGCGACCTCGATCTGGGTTTCGAAACGTGTTGCGTTCTCGACGAGGTTGGTGACCGCGCGGATGACCTCGTCGGGCCGCAGGACGAAGGCGGCCCGGTCCGGTCCGGAATAGGTCACGGCAAATCCGGAATCCGAGAACTGCTCGCAAACCATTTGGAGCAGCGCGGCGACGTCCACCAGCGTCGGCTTCACCGGGCTTTCGCTGCGCAGCAGCGAGAGCACCGACTCCAGCATCGACTGCATCTGATCGAGGTCGCGTACGGTCTGGGTGCGCTGTGCCGGATCCTCGATGTATTCCGAGCGTAGCCGCAGGCGCGTGATCGGGGTGCGCAGGTCATGGCTGATGGCGGCCAGCATTCGAGTTCTATCGTTCATCAGCGCGGTAACGCGTTCGCGCATCCGGTTGAGCGCTCTCGCCGCAGATCTGATCTCCTCCGGGCCGTTTTCAGGCAACGGCTCGGACGAGCGATTCAAGCTGAAGTCCTCTGCCGCGCGCGCGAAGGCCGACAGGGGCGAACTGAGCGCGCGGCCGGCCCAGAGACCGAGCAGCGTCACGCTCGCCACCAGGAACAGGAGCGTGCTCGTCCAGAGGCCGCTCACGAAGTCAGGCATCCTGAATGTCCCGATCGTCGCCTCGAGCACGTCGTCGTTTGCCAGATAGAACCAGAGGCGATTGTCTTCCGGTGTGGAGCCGCGAATAAGATCGACCGGGCCTTCGATAGTCGAGGGGGTGGGCAAGCGCGTCCGCTCCGGCAACGGAGCGGTGGAGGCGGAAACATCCTTTCTCAACTGCAGCTTCAGCGACGGAAAGGTCCGGCTGGCATTTTCGAGAACGACACCTCGCTCTCCCTGCGGCGTATTGACGATGATCCTCGCAACCAGCTCGAACTGCTTCAAGGGGCTGTCCGTCAGAACGTTCGGCCGGTTGAGCAGAAAGTATCCGGCAATCAGCAAATGGATCAGGATCAGTGATCCCAGGATCAAGGCCGCGATCTGGCCGCTGATACGCCTGAAGCTGAACAGCGCGACGATGTCGGCGGCGCGCCTCATGCTTCCTCCACCACCGGCGTGAAGATGTAGCCGCCCGTGCGGACCGTCTTGATCACGGACGTCTCCTCGCTGCGGTCGATCTTGCGGCGCACCCGGCTGACCAGCACGTCGATGCTGCGGCCAAAATTGGCGCCGGGACGCCCGCGTGTCATGCTCAGCAGATTGTCACGGGTGAGGATGCGGCCGGCCCGTTCGCAGAAGGCTTGCAACAGATCGAACTCGGCGCTGGTCAGCGGCACCTGAGCGCCCTCGGGGTCGCGCAATTCCCGCAGGCGGAGATCGATGATCCAGCCCTGGAATTTGAGGCGCGTCGCCGTGGCACCGGCGGCAAGTCCGCTCGCCTGGCGGCGCAGCACGGCGTTGATCCTGGCGAGAAGCTCGCGCGGGTTGAACGGCTTCGGCAGATAGTCGTCAGCCCCCATCTCGAGGCCGAGAATCCGGTCGAGATCCTCGCCCTTCGCGGTGAGGATAATGATCGGCGTCATGGATTCCATGCGCACGCGCCGGCAGAGACTGAGGCCGTCCTCGCCCGGCAGCATCAGGTCGAGCACGATGAGGTCGATGCGGTTCTGCGACAGATGCCGGTCCATCTCCCGGCCGTTCGTGGCCGCGTGGACCGCGAAGGAATGTTCGTGCAGATAGCGCACGATGAGGTCGCGGGTCTGCCGGTCGTCCTCGACGATCAGGATGTTGGGAGTGCCGTTGGTCATGATTGAGATCGCATCGGGAGCGTCGATCATTGGTCGATTTGAGGACGTTTGTCTCGTCCGAACAACTACGGTCATGGTGCAATCCTACGGTCAGTCGCGGCTGAGCGCCACTACGGGGTCGAGAAAGGCGGCGCGCCGCGCGGGGAAGAAGCCGAAGGCGACACCGATACCGGTCGAGGTCAGGAACGCAGCGCCGATGGAGAGCGGCGAATAGCTGATCTGGAAGCCCGGCATCGCGATGTTGACGGCCATGCCGAGCAGGACCGCGATCAGAATGCCGGCGATGCCGCCGATGGACGAGATCAGCATGGCCTCCACCAGGAACTGCTGGAGGATGTCGCTGCGCCTTGCGCCGACGGCCATGCGCACGCCGATCTCGCTGATCCGCTCCGAGACGGATACCAGCATGATGTTCATCACGCCGATGCCGCCGACGACCAGAGAGATGACCGCGATCGCCGCCACGAGAAATGCCAGCGTCTGCGTCGTGCTGGTAATGGTGCGGCGAATGTCGTCGGTGTTGAGGATGACGAAGTCCCTGGTGTTGTGCCGCTGGGTCAGCAACGTGGTCACCGCGTCCTGCGCCAGATTGGTCGAGATCTCGTCGCTGATCCGCAAGAGGATGCTGCGCAGCGCACGGTCGCCGGTGAACTGGGCCTGCACGGTTGTGTAGGGCAGGTAGACCGACAGGTTCTGGTTCGAGCCGAACCCGCCTTGCTGCTGGGCGATCACGCCGACGATGCGGCACGGCACCTTGCCGAGCCAGATCACGCGGCCGATGCCGGAGGTCTGGTCGTCGGCGAAGAAGGTCTTCCTGGTGTTGTCGTCGATGACCGCCTGCCGCTCGATGTTGCGGACGGCATCCTCGTCGAACAGGCGGCCCTTCGCCAGCTTGGCGCCCTTGACGAGGAAATAGCTTTCGCCGACCCCGTTCACGAGCACGTTGGACTCGTTGCCGCGATAGCGCACCGTCGTGCTGGTCGACACCGTCGGGGTGACACCGGCGATGAAGCTCTGGCGAGCGAGCGCGCGGGCATCGTCGAGCACCAGCGTCTTGATCTTGGCCGCGCGGGCGTCGCCGAAGTCCTTGCCCGGAAACACCTCGATGGTGTTGGTGCCGAGGCTCGAGATGTCCGACAGCACCTTGCGCTGCGATGCGTTGCCGAGCGCGACCACGGACGATACCGCCGCGATGCCGATGATGATGCCGAGCATGGTCAGGAAGGCGCGCAGCCTGTGCGCGGCCATCGCCACCAGCGCCATGCGGGAGGCCTCGCGGAGCCGCCGCAAAGCGCCGGACCAGCCGGGGCGGCTGTCCCACGGGGTTCGGGGGACCGGAGCTGCGAGCTCCGTGGCCGTGGTCTCCGTGCGGCGATCCGAAACGATCCTGCCGTCGCGCAGCTCGATGATGCGCTCGGCCCGGGCGGCGACATCGGCATCATGGGTGACGATGATGATCGTCCGTCCCTCGCGGTGCAGCTCCTTGAGGATCTTCAGGACCTCTTCGCCGCTGCGCCGATCGAGCGCGCCGGTGGGCTCGTCCGCCAGGATGACCTCGGCGCCGTTGATCAGCGCCCGCGCGATCGAGACGCGCTGCTGCTGGCCGCCGGAAAGCTGGTTCGGGCGATGCCCGCCTCGGCTGCCGACGCCGAGCCGATCGAGCAGTGAGTTCGCCCGCATCCGGCGCTCGCGCGCATCGACGCCGGCATAGACGGCGGGGATCTCGACATTCGCGGCGGCCGAGAGGTCTGCGAGCAGATGATAGCGCTGGAAGAAGAAGCCGAAATGTTCGCGGCGCAGCGCCGCCAGCGCGTCCGCGTCGAACTCGGAGACGTTCTTGCCGGCGACGCGATAGGTGCCCGACGTCGGCCGGTCGAGGCAGCCGAGGATGTTGAGCAGCGTCGATTTGCCCGAGCCGGACGAGCCCATGATCGCCACCATCTCCCCTCGGCGGATGTCCAAAGAAAAGTCGTCGAGTGCGACCACGCGCGTGTCGCCGGCCATGAACTCGCGGCGGACGTTCTCGAGCGAGATGATGGGTTCGCTCATGTCAGGGCCCCCCCGGCGGGCCGCCCGGTATGCTGCGCGATGCGGTCTGCTCGCTTGCTTCTCCGGTGACGACCCTTTCGCCCTCGGACAGGCCTGACCTGATTTCGACCATGGTGCGGTCGTTGAGGCCGGTCTTGACCTCACGCTCGCGCACGTCACCCGACGCATCGAGGGTGCGGACGGTGCTGCGGCCGTCGGATTTCCGCATCAACGCGAGCGCGGGGATGACCTTCACGCGCTTGGCTTCACCGGTGATGATGTGCACCTCGGCGGTCATGTAGGTCCTTAGCGAAAGATCCTCGTTGGGGACGTTGAAAACGCCGATGTAGTAGATGGCGGTGCTGGTGGAACTCGACGAACTCGAACTCGTGCTCGAGGTGGTGGTCGAAGAGAAGCTGGCGTCGCTCTTGATCGACTCGGGCGCCGGCTCGATCTGCTCCAGCCTGGCCTCGTAGCGATTGTCCTGGTCGCCGAGGATGGTGAAATACAGCGCCTGGCCCGGCTTGACCTTGACGATGTCGGCCTCGGAGATCTCGGCTCGCACCGTCATGGTCTCGAGCTGGCCGAGCACGACGATGGTCGGCGCGGACTGCACCGCGTTGACTGTCTGGCCCTCCTGAACCACGGTGGCGAGCACCGTGCCGTCGATGGGGGCGGTGATGCGGGTGTATTCGAGGTTGACTCGCGCGGTCTCCACGCTGGCTTCAGCGCCCACGATCAGCGCTTCGAGCGCGGCGATCTGAGCGCGGGTCTGCCGCACCGTCGAATCCGCGCTGTCGAAATCGCTGCGCGAGGTGGCACGCTGCGCCAGTGTCGCCTGCTGGCGCGCGAGGTTGGCTTCTGCCAGCACCAACGCGGCTTCCTTCTCGATTTTCTGGGCGCGGTAGTTCTTGAGCGAAGCTTCCGAACTGCGCAGATCGTTCTGCTTGGTGACGGGGTCGATCTGGGCGATGACGTCCCCGGCCTTGACCGTGTCGCCGACGCGCACGTTGAGCGCGGTGATCCGGCCCGACACTTGCGCGCCGACCGCGGTCAGTCGCGCCGGCTTGAGGGTGCCGCTCGCGAGCACTTCCTCCCGCAGGTCGCTCACGATCACCGGCGCGGTGATGTAGGACTGCGCCTTGCCCTGCGTGCCGGAGAGGCGCGTGGCCGCCACGACGCCGGCTGCGACGACGGCGATCAGGGCCGCGGCGATCTTCAGCCGCCTGGCGGTGATGATTGCAGTCACTTCACCGTCTCCCTGAAGTGCGGTCCAGTGTTGAGATCCACGATGATCGGCGCGGATATGTCGACCGGATCGGACCAGCCGCCGCCGAGCGCCTTCGCGAGTGAAATGTAGTTCTTGGCCGCCGACACCTTGCTCTGGATCAGCGAATCCTCGGCCGAATACAGCGAGCGTTCGGCGTCCAGCACGTCGATGAAGCTTGCGCTGCCGGTCTCGAACAGCGATCGCGACAGCCGGGCGGCCTCCCGATAGTTCTTTGCTGCCTCGGCCAGCTTGACCCCGCGGACGCGCTCTTGCGAAATCGACACCAGCGCGTTCTCGACGTCTTCAAGGGCGGCGAGCAGGGTCGAATGGAACGTCGCGAACGCCTGGTCGCGTTGCGCCTCGGCGATCTTGACGGTCGCCAGGCGCTTGCCCGCGTCGAACACCGGCACCGTGATCGCGGGCCCCACCGACCAGCTCATAGTGGAGTATTTTGCGAGATCGCCCGCGCGCAGCGCGGAGGTGCCCACCGAGCCGGTCAGCGACACCGCAGGATAGCGGTCGGCCTCGGCCGCGCCGATCTTGGCGGTGGCCTGGGCGAGCTTGCGCTCGGCGCTGGCGACGTCGGGGCGGCTCGCGAGGAGATCGGCGGGCAAGCCGGTGGGGAGCGGCATGCGCGGCGCCGGCACTGGCGCGGACCGTGCCATCAGCGAAGCGACGCCGTCGGGCGGACGCCCGAGCAAGATGCCGAGCCGATGGATGTCGGCCGCGAGCGCCGCACGATAGGTCGGAACGTTCGCCTCCGTGGTCGCAGCCTGTGCGGTCGCCTTGGCGAGATCGACGGCGTTGCCGCTGCCGGCCTCGTATTTGCTGCGGGTGAGCTTTTCGGTGTCGCGCTGCGAGACGGACGTGCGCTGCGCCAGCGCGATCCGCGCCTGGTATCCCCGCGCCTCCACGTAATAGGCGGCGACGTCGCCGATCAGCGTGACGAGGGTGTCGCGCAGATCCTCTTCGGCCGATTGCTGCCCGCGCACCGCAGCCTCGATATTCCGCTGCGTGCCGCCGAACAGATCGAGCTCCCAACTCGAATCGAAGCTGCCCTGATGCAGCGTGTAGGGCGCGGTGTCGGCGACCGCCGAACCGGAGCCGGCGCTGGTCTTGTTGTCGCTCACCGACGCAGAACCTGTGACGGAAGGAAACAGGCCGGCGCGGGTCTGTTGCACCGTCGCTCGCGCCTCGCGCACAGCGGCCTTGGCCTTGGCGACGTCGGGGTTGGCATCGACCGCCTGTTCGATCAGCCGGTTGAGCAGGGGGTCGCGCAGACGTAGCCACCAGCGATCCAGCGTGCCGGCGTGCCGGCGTGAGATGGACTTGGCGCTCCAATGCGACGGCAAGTCCAGCCCGGGCGGGCCGACATAGTCCGGGCCCACGGCACAGCCAGCCAATGTGGCGCCCAGCATCAGCGCGACGCAGGCCGATCCGGCGCGCGACAGGGCGGCGCGCAGTGGGGACGGCGTCGGGTGATGGTCCTCCTCTGCGGATGGCGTGAGAACTGCGACGAACAAGTGTGGCGGCATCAAATCGACTGAGATCCATGGGCCTTGCCGCGGGACGCGCAGTGCTCGTGGCCTTCGGTAGGGAACGACAAACAAGGCCCACTAGCCGCCCGATCGTGGCCTTTCGGCAGCGTGAATGTTGCTGAATGTAAACAGATGTTGCGGGGTATCTCGGCGGCGAGGACTCGGCCCTGTTTCACCCTCTGTCAACCCGTCGTCGCAAAAATATTCCGCTTTACCGAAATTCGGAAATGGCGTATGTGTCGCTCATCCCGGCTCATCCTTGAGGGGCGATCGTGAGGTCGTCATGTTCGCGAGCCGGG
>NZ_JAEMSD010000232.1:0-5788 GCF_016462955.1 Bradyrhizobium sp.
GAAGAGCGGCGGCGCGAAGAGCAGCGCCGGAAAGAGGAAGCCGCGCGCACCAAGGCGCGTGCGCGCCGCGACAAGGCGGTTGCCGCCGCGCAAGCCGCGCTGGACAAGGCAAGGCGCGAGCACGAGGCCAAGATCGAGGAGATCGAAGCCGAGCGCGCCGCGCTCGATACGCGCGCCGAGGCCGAGCAGGACCGCTGGGACAAGCAGAGGCTCAAGCTGGAGCAGGCGCTGCGCCGCGCGCACGACTAATCGAGATGAGGCTAATGCGCCTTACGTAGAAGATACTGCCCCGCGCCGGGTGTCACCTCTCCCGCTTGCGGGAGAGGTCGCGCCGAAGGCGCGGGTGAGGGCTTTTTCCTCTAGGGGTACTCCCAATGCGGAAAAACCCTCTCCCCAACCCTCTCCCGCAAGCGGGCGAGGGGGTGTACCACCGGTGGCGCATCAGACCTCACCCATCACGGTTTGGAGCGCAGGCGCTCATCATTTCGTCACCGCGCCCGGCGGCAGAGTTGCGGTTCCATCCCTATATGAGCGCGAGCCCCCAATAGGTTCTCATGCTCGAAAAATCTTCGAAATCTGCAAGTCCGAAATCAACAACTCCGATGGTCGTGCGCTCGCGCCGCCCGGCGCCGGTGCTGGTGTGCGCCAAGTGCCTCAAGCGCAGCGACGAGGGTCGCGATGTCAAGCGGGCGCTGAAGTCCGAATTGAAAGCCGGCAAGCGCGACGGCATCAAGCCGCCCAAGCTGGTCATGACCGGGTGCTTCGGCCTGTGTCCGAAGAAATCGATCGTGCTCGCGAGCGGCGCGAGCCTGATGCGGCAGGAATACCTGCTGGTCGCCGATCGCGATCAGGTGCCGAGCGCGCTGGCGCAGTTGACCAAGCCGCGCGACACGTGAAGGCCGCGGAGGTCGCGAAGGACTGCATGCCCGCTCACGCAAACTCGAAGACAAAATTGCTTGCCATGCCCTGCGTCCTCTCGCACTCTGGGGCCAAGGAGACCAACGCAATGAAGACAAAGACCATTGCCTACGCGCTCGGAACCGCCCTGGTGCTGGGGAGCCTTGCAACGTCGGCTGCCGAGGCCCGGCCGCGGAAGGCGCAAGTGGTTCGTGCCCCGCAGGAGAGGCTGATCGTCACGGCCCCCGTGCTGCGGCCGACGCCGTGGGACTACAACATCGTCCCGCGCTATCGCTATCGGCCCGAGGACGACAAGGTCGACCCCTATGGGCCGCCGCTGGTGCCGTCTTACGTGCGCTATGAGGGCTGGCGCTGGCCCTATTGGTGGTGAGGAGCGACCTGTAGCCCGGATGGGCGAAGCGATATCCGGGACCGGTGCTGCCTTGGGCATTCCAGTGCAATCGCATAAGGCTTTCTGGAAAGACCTGAGCGTGCGCCTCGCCCTTCGAGACGACCAGTTTTGCGGTCCCTCAGGGTGATGCTAAGCGGCACCGGTGCCCGTTGAAACCAGCGCAACGCACGCGCTCCTCATCCTGAGGGCCCGCCAACGGCGGGCGTCTCGAAGGATGGCCACAGGCGAGATCACTCCCATATGCGAAAGCCTTGCCTTGGCACTCCCCGGATGTCGCTTCGCTCATCCGGGCTACGGTCAGGAGCCTGATCGGCTCCGTACCTCTACGGCCGACCGCGTCCTTGCCCGAAACAACCCGTGGCTGTACCTTGCGCTGCAGAAGTTGATTTTGGGTAGATGGGATCGGTTGAAATGACCGTGGTTGAGAGCGTGGCATCCGAGCAGCTTTCGAAGCCGAAAATGCCGCCGGGCGTGCTCACCGAAGGCCCGGTGGTCGAGGCCAAGTTTCGCGATTCCTACATCTCGTTCGCCCTCATGATCGGCGGCTCGATCGGGGCGTTGGTCTGGGCGTTCTGGCAGGGCATTGGCTGGGTGGAGGTTTCGGTCTTCGCCGGCATGTTCATCATGACCACGATCGGCATCGGCTTCATGCATCGCTACTTCGTGCACCGCAGCTTCCGCTGCGGCCCGGTGATGCGGACGATCCTCGCCGCGATCGCGACGATGGCGGTGCAGGGCTCGATCCTGAAATGGGTGAGCAACCACCGGCGGCACCATCTGCACTCCGACCGGCCCGGCGACGTCCACAGCCCGTACTATGACGGCTCCGGCAACGCCTATGCCAGCTTCGCCAAGGGCATGTCGCATGCGCAAGGCGGCTGGGTGTGGGACCGCGAGACCACCGATGCCGGCTACTACGCCAAGGACATCCTCGCCGACCCGATCGCGATGTTCTTCACGCGGACACGCTGGTACTGGTACGCGCTGTCGGCGGTGATCATTCCGGGCGCCATCGGCTACGCCTTCGGCGGCGTGCACACGATGATCGGCTGCGTGCTGTTCTCCGGCCTGTTCCGCAGCTACCTCATGACCATGGCGACCTCGCTGGTGAACTCGGTCTGCCACAGCGACGGCCGCTGGGGCTACCGCCGCTTCGAGACTCATGATGGCACCACGAACGAACTGGTGACGACGCTGCTGACGTTCGGCGAGGGCCTGCACAACAACCATCACCGCTTTCCGCGCGATGCGTACATCTCGCACGCCTGGTACGAGGTGGACATCAACGGGCTGATCATCCTGGGCCTGGGAAAGCTCGGGCTGGTGCACGACATCTTCTCGGCGGGAGCGCGTGGACGGTTGGCGCCCGTGGACGCGGAGCAGGTAGGATGGGTAGAGCGAAGCGAAACCCGTCAATCGTCGTCGCGGGAATGATGGGTTTCACAGGAGCTCAACCCATCCAAGGGGCTGCCTCCCGCGTTCTCACCCCGGCTTGTGTCCGCTGATCGCGTGGGCGCGGCCGCTCCAGGTGATGCGGCCGTCACTGTCGGCCGGGAGATGTGTGCTCAAGCGCTGCTTGAGCGTGGCGATATCGGCCGCCGGCATCGCTGCGACGACGGGTGCGAGGGAGGGGGACTTCGTCTCCAGGGTCCAGAACTCGTCTAAATCGCGGAACGTGCGCTGCACGGTGATCTCGCGGCTCTCGATCTGCTCCAGCCCGGCGGCGCGCCAAAGGTCCTGAAGCGCCGCAAGGGTAGACGCCTCCATGTGCGGCGGACGCGTTGGCGACAGCCCCATCGCGTTCATCTCGTCGACGATCGGATCGAGCGGAAATCCGCCGCCCAGCATGTCCCACATGTAGGTCGCAACCAGGCCGCCGGGACGAACCACCCGCGCCAATTCCGCGACAGCTTTCGACGGGTCGGGCACGAAGACGAGAACCAGTGCCATCACCGCGGCATCGAAACTCGCGGCCGGAAACGGCAGCGCCATGGCATCGCCGGTCTGAAACACGGCGCCGCGCGCGCCGGCACGCGTGCGGGCAAAGGCAAGCTGTCCCTCCGAGGGATCGATGCCCTGCACGCCTGTTGGGGCGCTGCGCGCCAGGATCAGCTCGGTGAACGCGCCGCTGCCGCAGCCGACATCGATCCAGCGCAGCCCTTGCGGCGGCTTCAGCCAGTCGAGAAAGACCTCGCCGACCGAACGGCTCCATACGCCCATCACCTGCTCGTAGGCGGCACCGTCATCGAAGCGAAGCTCGGGCATGGAACGGCTCCCTCGGTTTTCCACAGGCGCAATGCAGAGGCCGCGAGGTTAACACATTGGTCATTTCTTTGCGGGCAATTTCACGACCTCAGTCAGTGAGGAGTTACCATGTCCGACATCACCATTCCCGGCGGCAAGATCCGGTCCTTCGTCGAGCGGATCGAGAACCTCGACAGCGAGATGCAGGAGCTGAGCGAACAGAAGAAGGAAGTCTTCGCGGAAGCCAAGGGCGAAGGGTTTGACGTGAAGATCCTCAAGGAGATCATCAAGCTGCGCAAGGAAGACAAGAACGAGCGCGATGAGCGCGAAAGCCTGCTCGACCTCTACATGCGCGCGATGGAGACGGCCTCGCCGGAGCAGGCGAAAGCGGCGTGAGAACGATCGGGTCGATCGGCGGGGAGAGGTAAAGTCCAGGGATACGTTCTCGAACACGAGCCGGCCGATCGGCCACCGCGTTCGCATCTAACGAACGGCTTGCCTCTCGGCCGCCGGCAGATCGCGTGTCACGTCTCCATCTTCTTCACGCTGATGTTGCCGTCGCCCTCGATGTAGGCCTCGCTTACGTGCGCAGGGCCATCGACGCCTTCTTCCCGGAGCTTGCTCAGCAACTCGTCCATTGTGACCAGCTCCTGTCGCAAATGGCGGCGAAGCACTCGACCATCCTTGATCAGAAGGAGCGGCGGGGGTCGAATAAGCCGGTCTATGAAGGGCACGTGATAACCGAGCCAATCGATGGCAAGGTTCCAGAAGATGATGGTGGCAACCAGCACCAGGCCTTCTGTGATCGATTGGTATTCACCCGCCATGCCGTTCTGTGCGGCATCGGCCAGCAGGACGACGAGAAGCACATCCGGGATGCTGATGCCGCCGGTTTGCCGCTTCAGGATGAGACGCATCAAGATGAAGATGCCGAAATACATGATGGTGCCGCGCAAGATGATCTCGATGAGAGAATGCGTCGGAGCAAAGATCTCGTGCCATGGCAGCTGGAAGTTCAACATGAGGCCTCGCATTGAGACAGGAGCTTCCTGCTAGCATGTTTGGATGACCTGATGGACCAACGCCGTGCGTGCATGCCGCCCACTTGTACGGGCGCGACAGCTTGCCGCGTCGGCCATCCCACAAGGTGAAGCGCCGCGGACTCCGCGTCATTCCCGGCGCGCGCCAGGGCAGTCGCATTTGAATTTCAAGAGGCCGTCATGCCTGGGGAGAGGCCCGGTACCCAGACCCGACATCTCGCAGGCGATAGCCCTGCGCGGCACGCGCCGACGCGGGCGCCCGCAATGATGGCGTAAAGGGTGTCGTCGTCCGAACGGCAGCGCGCAGGACGGGTTTGACTCCGCTCTAGCCATTCCTGCGGTCTACAGCTGGCGACGTCGTGTGAGGAACCAAAGGCGAATGCATTCGATTGAGTGGCATCACCTCACACGCAATGGAGACACGGATGGAACTATCCGGAAAAAAGATCGCGATCCTGGCCACCCACGGCTTCGAGCAATCGGAACTCGAAGTGCCGCGTGATGCCCTCAAGGCGGCCGGTGCGACCGTGGAGATCGTTTCGCTGCAAGCTGGCGAGATCAAGGGCTGGGACGAGAAGGACTGGGGCCGCCCGGTCAAGGTCGACAAGACCCTCGACCATGCCAAGCCCGCCGACTACGACGCCCTCGTGCTGCCCGGCGGCCAGATCAACCCCGACCTGCTGCGCGTCGAGCCCAAGGCGCTGCAATTCATCAAGAGCGTGTTCGACGCCAAGAAGGTCGTGGCCGCGGTCTGCCATGCGCCCTGGCTGCTGATCGAGACCGGCATCGCCAAGGGCCGCAGGATGACGTCCTACAAATCGATCAAGACCGATGTCGCCAATGCCGGGGCGACGTGGGAGGATTCGGAGGTCGTCGTCGACCAGGGCCTCATCACCTCGCGCAATCCCGGCGATCTCAAGGCCTTCAGCGCCAAGATCATCGAAGAGGTGAGGGAAGGTCGTCACACGCAGCGGAGCAGCGCAGCGTAATCGCTGTTACGTGATGGTGTGCCTGGTTGAGCAATCCAGCCGAGCCGCAGATCTGGTCGGAAGCTCGTAGGATGCGTCAAGCGAAGCGAACTCATCGATCGTGGCGCAATGAGCGATCGGTTTCGCAAGAGCTCAACCCATCCAACGGGCTACCGTCATTCGGGGCCGCGCGAAGCGCGAGCCCGGAATCCATTGCGCTACTGGTC